>NZ_CP056199.1:3360992-3666537 GCF_013782625.1 Enterobacter sp. RHBSTW-00994
CCACATTGACTTTCATTCCTGGTGGTGCGGCCTGCCGTAATAATGTCCGGCGCACCTCATCGTTATAAACCTCGTCATTACAGATAATAATCCGTTGCGCATTCGCCACTTTCGACCAGACAGTCGTGACCTGACCGTGGATCAGGCGGTCATCAATACGAGCCAGGGTAATATTCATCAGAAATCCTCTTCGGTCGTTTCCAGATGCTGCCAGACGACGCAGGTTTGTTGAGCTATCGTCGTCAGGTGTTGACAAAGTTCATCCACATTCATCGTGCGTTGGTTGTCCACCAGTTCCAGCGCAAGTGGCAGAGAGAGCCCGCTGATAACCCTGATTGCCGGATGACGCATCGCCAGGGTCGCGGCGGCGTTCCAGGGGCTACCACACTGCAGATCAACGGCAATAAGCCATTCATCACTGATGCGGGTATTCACTAACGTGCTCAGCTTTTCCACGATATCTCCAGCGTTCTCACCGGGAACAAACTCCACCGCCAGGACATGGACATCGCCGTAGACCATCTGCACAGACTCCAGCATGGCGCTAGCCAGTTTGCCGTGGGCGCAAAAGATTGCATTTACCATAAGCCCTCCTTAGCCGCGCGTTTTACCGCCTGCAATGTTCGTGGTCACCCCAGTAATGTAACTGGCACGTTCAGACAGTAGATAACAGACAAAATCAGCAACTTCCGTCAGACGCCCTGAACGGCCAATTGGAATTGCATTTTTGCTGTAACCTTCACGCAACTGCTCAACGGTAATGTTTCGGGTCCAGGCTAGCGCTTCCTCATACTCAGGCGTGCGCAACCCTGTTTTTTCCAGGATTCCGGGCGCAATGCCGACCACACGAATACCATGTTTACCCAGCTCTTTTGACCATGAACGGGTGAAACTATTCAGGGCGGCTTTAGTCGCGGCATAGCAACTCTGACCTTCAGAGCCTTCCAGCCCACTTTCCGAAGAGACGTTCACAATTACGCC
Organism: Enterobacter sp. RHBSTW-00994; assembly: GCF_013782625.1. Taxonomy (NCBI): domain Bacteria; kingdom Pseudomonadati; phylum Pseudomonadota; class Gammaproteobacteria; order Enterobacterales; family Enterobacteriaceae; genus Enterobacter; species Enterobacter sp. RHBSTW-00994. Next base: position 3,361,974 of record NZ_CP056199.1, read on the forward strand.
GTTATGTTGTCTGACCATCTGACGAGCCACGGCTTGCGACATCAAAAACACGCCTTTCTGGTTGATATTGACCATTTTTTCAAACGCGTCTTCATTGAGCTCATATTTTCCGGCTGGCGATTTTTCATCAACCAGCAAACGTGGGAAATTCACCCCAGCGTTATTAACCAGACCGTCAATCCGACCAAAGCGCTGAATAATTTCTTCGACAGTCTGGGTGACCTCTTTCGCACTGGAAATATCTGTCGGCCAGAATTGATACCCTCCCCGCCCCTCATTTTTCCCTACTCCACCGTGAATATCCGCCATCTGCACATTTGCGCCCTGAGCCAATAACTCTTCGACGATAGCCAATCCAATACCTGAGGCTCCGCCTGTAACAATAATGACTTTATCTTTTAAATTTAACCACGTTTGCATAATTAACTCCCACTTTCAGATAAGGGGATCCCTCATAAATTTAATTATGTCAGGATCAATTTAATTTTTTGATTACAATAACAATTCGGCAGTGGATTTATTCGTCACTAAACAGTTAATATAATTCCCGCGTAAAGCGCCAAGAATACCACTCAACTTTTCTTCACTCATCGCGATACCAATAGAATAACGCGCCTTTTTTAATTTATTGATTTCAATAGAGAGCGTTTTTTCACTCATATTGGTGTCTACCGTTACACCATTGATATCGTAAAAGCGTGAACAGATATCTCCGGCAACCTGTCGGGCATGCAGATCATCACTTTCTTCGCTGCCATAAAATGCGTGCCAGTTTGCGCCATCACGAATGGCGGGAGAACCAATCCCTACCAGTGCAATATCCAGATTATCCCAGTAAGCAGCGATCGTCTCAAAATGCCGGGACTGCATAATGCCGTTGCGAATCAGCGGATTTTCCAGAAGCGCTGGAAAATCCGCCAGATGAGATTCCCCTTTCAGCTTTGCAGCAGCGCTGTAGGTCAACGTATTGACATGAAAACGGCTTTCAAGCTTGCCTGAAGGGCCACCGATAATGGGTACACAGATGAGCTGACGTGACTGGCCCGCTGGCGATAGCCCCTCCACCAGCGCACTCACCGCTCGTCCCCAGGAAAAACCGATAATGTCGCCGGGTTCCAGTAAGCGTTCGAGCAATTGAGCGCCATGCTCACCCATCATCGCGAGATGATCATCCTCCCGTTCACTGTCACAGGAGATCACCACTGCCTCTTTCAGACCAAATTTCTGCTTTAACTGCTGCTCAAGCCAAAGGTTTTCGTTGTAATCGTAATTAATGGCGATCGTCACAATTCCCTGTTCGCGGCCCCGCTTCAGCAGGCGACTAATGGTCGTGCGATAAATTCCCAACTCACGCGCTATCTGCGCTTGCGTCATATCCTGCTCGTAATACAACTGCGCTATTTTCACGATCAGGCGAATGTCATCGCTGTTTTCCGTCGCCATTTTTACACTCCTGCACATTTGTGCAAATCACGAAATTGTCGTCCTGATCTGATATAACCCCATCAATGCTGGAGTTCAAAGCAATTTTCTCTTATTTGAACGCCAAGAACTGACGTTTTATCTTGCACATTTGATGTGTCGATAGATCGTTTACGGCACATCTGTGCTCGCCTTTCTAATCCATTGATTCTGCTCACCTTCATCAATCAAAGTTGCTAACAGCAAAAACAGTCACTTTTGTGTTGAAAGGTGTGGCAGATCACAAAGCGCATACAGGTTATTGAATCCCCTTCAACCACAGGTCAATACCTCCACGCTCTGATGCCATCATCTGGTACTGCATCGACGATTACAGGTATAATCCGAAGTACTATTTGAATGGTTTTAGAAACGAACATGACAAAACTTACTCTCCAGGAACAGATGCTGAAAGCGGGATTAGTCAGCAGTAAAAAGCTCGCGAAAGTGCAAAAAACGGCTAAGAAATCGCGCGTGCAGGCCCGTGAAGCCAGAGAAGCTGTTGAAATGAATAAAAAGGCGCAACTTGAGCGTGATAAACAGCTGAGCGAACAACAAAAGCAGGCGGCATTATCAAAAGAGTACAAAGCGCAGATCAAACAGCTCATTGAGATGAACAGGATTGTTTGCCCAAAAGGTGAGATTGGATATAACTTCACCGATAACAATCTCATCAAGAAAGTCTATGTGGATAAACTTATTCAGTCTCAATTGATGAGTGGCCGTCTCGCCATTGCTCGTCTGAGTGCGGATAATGGCCCAGAGAGTGAATACGCGATTATCCCCACCATCGTGGCTAATAAAATTATGCAGCGCGATGAGAGTTATATCGTTTTAAGCAGTGTGGTTACCCCAGAAGCTCAGGATGAAGAAGATCCTTATGCTGACTTTATCGTGCCTGATGATTTGATGTGGTAGGAAAGAAGATTTCTTAATCCTCTCCTCGGGCATATCACTTACCTGTTCCAGCAGATGACAGCTGGCTCCCTCTCAGGCGATTTAGATGAAGCAAATAACATTTAGCGATCTCAGGCAACAGAGCGAAGCTGCTGCAAATTCACCCCGCTTGCGCGCCCATCGTAATTTTCATCCCGAATTGAGCGATCCTGTACAACGTTTAGCGGTTGCTATGGAGCCAGGCACTTACGTTCGGCCACACCGCCATCCGCATACATTCGAACTGTTGCTTCCCCTCAGTGGCCGCTTTGTTGTCTTAAATTTTGATGAGAATGGCGTCGTTACCCATCGCGTTGTGTTAGGGGAAGAGTGCATGGCGCTGGAAACAGATGCCGGTGTCTGGCATGCCGTTTTGTCGCTGGATCAGGGCGGGGTTATTTTTGAAGTCAAACACGGCGGCTATCAACCCGTTGCAGAACAGGATTTCGCTGCATGGGGACCAGCTGAAGGTGATGCCGGAACAGCCGAACTGATGGCATGGTATGCGCACGCGCAACCCGGTGATGCGTTTTTTAAACGGTAAATGACAGCTTTTTAGATACACAAACAGATACCGTTTGGTGTCTGTTTCTCTAAAAACCCAACGTATTGCCACAGAAAAAGACATTTCGTACATATTGAGATCATCTGTCACAAAAAATTATTTTGATAAAATTACCCCCACCATAATGATGAGAATCAAGCACCTTAAATGTTGTCGCTTTTTTAGGCAAAAACCATGTGTGGCAGATGCCGTACAACGGTGCTACATTACGCCGCCCAGCTTGCATCGGCAGTGGACAGGTAACGCCGTAAAGATCGGTAAAGCCTGAAACCATCACCTTAAATTGTGGTCATAATTAGCACGGTGTAACGCGATGTTTGCGCTACCTTCACAGGCTTTACATAGGTTTCACTACTTTGTCTCAATCCAAATTCAAACGCACCTATTTACATCCGCGTTACTGGTTTACCTGGTTTGGTCTTGGCGTATTGTGGCTACTGGTTCAGCTACCCTACCCGGCAATTCGTCTGCTGGGCTCTAAACTGGGCAGCGCTTCACGTCACTTCCTTAAACGTCGAGAATCGATCGCCCGTAAAAATATCGAGCTTTGCTTCCCTCAATACAACGCTGAACAGCGCGAAAAACTCATCTCGGAAAACTTCAAATCTATCGGCATGGCTTTGCTTGAAACGGGCATGGCGTGGTTCTGGCCTGATGAACGAGTCCGCAAATGGTTCGATGTTGAAGGTCTCGACAATCTGAAGCGTGCGCAGGCACAAAACCGCGGCGTGATGGTTGTCGGTGTGCATTTTATGTCGCTGGAGTTAGGTGGCCGCGTAATGGGGCTTTGCCAGCCAATGATGGCAACCTATCGTCCGCACAACAACCCTCTGATGGAGTGGGTGCAAACACGTGGTCGTATGCGTTCCAATAAAGCAATGATCAGCCGTAATAACTTACGCGGCATGGTTGGTGCATTGAAAAAAGGCGAGGCCGTCTGGTTTGCGCCCGATCAGGATTATGGACGGAAAGGCAGTAGCTTTGCGCCTTTCTTCGCCGTTAAAGACGTGGCAACAACAAACGGTACATTCGTGATTTCACGCCTGTCCGGGGCTGCAATGCTGACCGTCACCATGGTCAGAAAAGCAGACAACTCTGGCTACCGTCTGCATATTTCACCTGAAATGATGAACTACCCAGATAAAGAGTGCGACGCTGCGGCATTTATCAATAAGGTTATCGAGAAAGAAATCATGCGCGCGCCGGAACAATATCTGTGGGTGCATCGCCGCTTTAAAACTCGCCCTATTGGCGAATCTTCTCTCTATATCTGACACCTTGCCTAAGGTTAGTTTCGCTAAGAAACTAACCTTTTCAATCACCTGCTATTCCCTCTCGTTTCGTTCTCTTTCCGTCGTCGCTCAATCCGAATTTATTGCGCATCGAAATCAAACTGTCGCCGTTCCACGACACTCGTAAGTGTAGGAAATTATTTAAAAAAATGCCTCTTGTCACCCCTCTGATTTAGGCGTACATTAGCGCCGTCTGGCAATAGGAAAGCACAGAATTCTGAGCTGGAGTCAGCGGCGTTTAAGCCCGATTTCAGCACTCTATACTCAGGTGGACTCTGTTTTTAAATGCGTATCACACGGTACGCGGAGCGATGAAACGTGAAATATTTCTTTATGGGCATTTCGGTGATTGTATTAGTCTGGGCCGGAACCTTTGCCCTGATGATCTGAGCGAAGAAAATGCATTAAAAAAGACAGGAGCCAAAGGCTCCTGTCTTTTTATCATTCTTCGACCCGTGTTATTCCGTTGTACTTTTTGAACCTGATGATGAGAGCAACCCATCCGCACGGAACATACTTTTAATACCTCTGACCGCCTGGCGGATACGATCGCTGTTTTCGATGAGGGCAAATCGCACGTGAGTGTCGCCATAATCACCGAAACCGATGCCTGGAGAGACACACACCTTCGCGTCATGCAGCATCTTCTTCGCAAACTCCAGTGACCCCATCGCCGCATAAGGCTCGGGGATCTTCGCCCAGACATACATCGACGCTTTCGGCATTTCTACCATCCAGCCAGCCTCGTGTAAGCCTTTAACCAACACATCACGACGGCGTTTATACTGCGCGGCAATGTCATGCACACATTGCTGATCGCCCTCCAGCGCCGCGATAGCGGCCACCTGAAGCGGTGTAAACGTCCCGTAGTCGTGATAACTCTTGATGCGCGCCAGCGCATTCACCAGCGTCTTGTTGCCGACCATGAAACCAATGCGCCAGCCCGCCATATTGTAGCTTTTGGAAAGTGTGAAAAACTCGACAGCCACATCACGCGCACCTGGAACCTGCATGATTGAGGGAGCCTTCCAGCCGTCATAAACGATATCGGCATAGGCTAAATCATGGACAACCAGAACATCGTAACGTTTTGCCAGCGCCACGACTTTTTCAAAGAAATCCAGTTCAACACACTGCGCGGTTGGGTTTGACGGAAAACCGAGAATCATCATCTTTGGTTTTGGGTAACTTTCACGTATCGCACGTTCCAGTTCACCAAAAAAATCTACCCCTTCCACCAGCGGCACAGAACGAACCTGAGCACCGGCAATGACCGCGCCATAGATATGAATCGGGTAGCTAGGATTGGGCACAAGTACCGTATCACCGTGATCAAGCGTTGCCAACATCAGGTGCGCCAGCCCTTCTTTCGAGCCGATAGTCACAATCGCTTCGCTTTCAGGATCGATATCCACCTGGTAACGATCCTGATACCAGCGAGAGATCGCCCGACGTAAACGAGGAATACCGCGCGATGTAGAGTAACCATGCGTATCAGGGCGTTGAGCCACAGTGCATAATTTCTCAACAATATGCGGGGGAGTTGGACCGTCGGGGTTACCCATGCTGAAATCAATAATGTCTTCGCCGCGCCGACGCGCAGCCATTTTCAGTTCAGCAGTGATATTAAAAACATAAGGAGGGAGACGATCAATACGCGTAAAACGGCGTTCGGGACTGAATTCAGCCATAGATTCCTCAGATTCACGTTAGCGCCCGGACCGTCCGAGCGACGCTGCCACGTATGTGGCGTGTTTAGAAAATAACCTGAAAAAAAACCTGCTGTCGAGAGGGAAATGAAAAAAAAGTCATCGTGTTAAAACCGGAATCGTGCTGAGTATAAAAGCGGAAGCCTTCTGAGGCAGACCTTATTTTTATACTATTTACTTAACACAATGATATCAAAAACGTTACTCATCATTAGCACTGTGATAGAAAATCAGGTTTATTCAACAAGACACAAATAATCCCCTTTGTAAATTATGGTTTTTCCTCATTTGATAAAGCAGACGGATAGCTGGTCATTACGCGCCAGGTTTTTTATCATGGTTTTTTCCCGATATCCCAGGTCTACTCGTGCACGAAATATTCGATATGCTGCTGGCGGTTTACGACCGCGCGGCGTTAATGCTCATCTGCCTGTTCTTCTTAATTCGCATCCGCCTGTTTCGCGAGCTTTTGCATAAATCCGCCCACTCGCCAAAAGAGCTGCTGGCCGTTACGGCAATCTTCTCGATGTTTGCCCTGTTCAGCACCTGGTCTGGTGTTCCCGTCGAGGGTTCGCTGGTCAACGTGCGTATTATCGCCGTGATGTCGGGAGGGATTTTATTTGGCCCATGGGTGGGGATCATCACCGGGATTATTGCCGGAACACATCGCTACTTAATTGATATTGGCGGCGTGACGGCAATCCCCTGCTTTATCACCAGTATCATTGCCGGGATCCTTTCCGGGTGGATTAACCGCAAAATTCCGAAAAAGCAGCACTGGCGGGCAGGGATTGTCGCCGGCATGGTGTGCGAAACGCTGACGATGATCCTGGTCGTCGTCTGGGCTCCAACAACTGCACTAGGGCTGGATATCGTGTCTAAAATCGGTATTCCCATGATTTTAGGCAGCGTCTGTATCGGGTTTATCGTGTTGTTGGTACAAAGTGTGGAGGGCGAAAAGGAAGCCAGTGCAGCTCGCCAGGCCAAGCTGGCGCTGGATATCGCGAACAAAACGCTGCCGCTGTTTCGCCACGTTAACGCCGAATCACTCCGTCAGGTGTGTGAGATTATCCGCCGCGATATTCACGCCGATGCCGTCGCCATTACCAACATCGATCATGTGCTGGCCTATGTCGGCGTAGGTGAACACAACTACCGTGACAATGATGACACCGTCAGCCCCACCACCCGCCAGGCCATTAACTACGGTAAAATCATTATTAAAAACAATGATGAGGCATACCGGACGCCTGAAATTCACTCCATGCTGGTGATCCCACTTTGGGAAAAGGGAGTGGTAACGGGCACATTGAAGATTTATTACTGCCATGCACATCAGATCACCTCCTCATTACAGGAGATGGCAATCGGCCTGTCGCAGATTATTTCCACCCAACTGGAAGTCTCGCGCGCAGAGCAGTTACGTGAAATGGCAAATAAGGCAGAGCTCCGCGCGCTGCAAAGCAAAATCAATCCTCATTTCTTGTTTAACGCCCTGAACGCCATCTCCTCCTCCATTCGCCTTAATCCGGACACCGCTCGCCAGCTGATTTTCAATCTCTCGCGCTATCTTCGCTACAACATTGAACTGAAAGATGACGAGCAAATTGATATTAAAAAAGAGCTCTACCAGATTAAAGACTATATCGCGATCGAGCAGGCTCGCTTTGGCGATAAACTCACAGTCATTTACGATATTGATGAAGAGGTTAACTGTGTGATCCCTAGCCTGCTCATTCAGCCGCTGGTTGAAAATGCAATTGTTCACGGCATCCAGCCCTGCAAAGGTAAAGGCGTCGTGACCATCAGTGTGACCGAAAGCGGTAATCGCGTGCGCATTTCGGTACGTGATACGGGTCATGGTATCGATCCGAAAGTCATTGAACGCGTTGAAGCAAATGAAATGCCGGGAAATAAAATTGGCCTGCTGAATGTACATCATCGCGTCAAACTGCTGTATGGGGACGGGTTACATATTCGACGCCTTGAGCCAGGCACTGAAATCGCCTTTTACGTCCCGAATGAACGGACCCCCGTTCACGTACCGATATCACTGTTGCCTTAGGCCGGAGTAATACATGAAAGTCATCATCGTGGAAGATGAATTTCTGGCTCAACAGGAACTGAGCTGGCTGATCAAAACCCATAGTCAAATGGAGATCGTTGGTACATTTGAGGACGGTCTGGATGTGCTGAAATTTTTGCAGCATAACCGTGTTGATGCCATTTTTCTGGATATCAATATTCCTTCGCTGGATGGGGTTCTGCTGGCGCAGAACATCAACCAGTTTGCTCACAAGCCGTTCATTGTGTTTGTCACTGCATGGAAAGAGCATGCCGTTGAGGCATTCGAACTGGAAGCATTTGACTACATTCTTAAGCCTTACCAGGAATCACGCATCGTCAGCATGTTGCAAAAGCTGGAGATGGCCTGGCAGCAACAGGCTGGTACAGCAACCGTCAACGCTAACCCAGCCGCTCGGGAGAATGACACCATTAATCTGGTCAAAGATGAGCGAATTATCGTTACGCCGATTGATGATATTTATTATGCCGAAGCGCATGAGAAAATGACTTTCGTCTACACGCGACGCGAGTCGTATGTGATGGCGATGAACATTACCGAGTTTTGTAACAAGCTGCCTGCGGCGCACTTTTTCCGCTGCCACCGCTCGTTCTGCGTCAATCTGAATAAGATCCGAGAGATCGAACCCTGGTTTAACAATACCTACATTTTGCGCCTGAAAGATCTCGATTTTCAGGTTCCGGTAAGCCGAAGCAAAGTGAAAGAGTTTCGCCAGTTGATGCACTTATGATGATTTCACCCTCTCCCTGAAGAGAGGGTGACGAAGACTAGAGAACCTGACCAAGAACCTGACGCAGGTGTGCACCAGAGCCCAGTAATCCTGGGTTATCGTGAACAATCAGATAGACCGGAATATCCTGTACATAGGGTTTAAAACGTCCTTTATCTTCAAACCCACCGCGAAAACCGGATGACTTAAAAAATTCCAGGAATCGCGGCACAATCCCGCCAGCGATAAACACACCACCAAAGGTGCTAAGATTCAGAGCCAGGTTGCCGCCAAAACGCCCCATGATGACACAGAACAACGACAGTGCGCGGCGACAGTCGGTGCAGCTGTCCGCCAGAGCACGCTCGGTCACGTCTTTCGGCTGCAGATTTTCCGGCAAACGACCGTCAGATTTGACGATGGCGCGGTAAAGATTCACCAGCCCAGGACCTGAGAGCACTCGTTCGGCTGAAACATGACCAATTTCCGCACGCAACTCCTCAAGGATAATGCCTTCTTCTTCGCTGTTTGGTGCAAAATCAACATGTCCCCCCTCCCCTGGCAGGCTTACCCAGCGCTTATCCACATGCACCAGATGCGCCACCCCTAAGCCGGTTCCTGCGCCATAGACGGCAATCGGCTTACCTTCAACCGGTGCAGTACCGCCAAACTGGATGAGATGTTCAGGCTTCAGCATCGGGATCGCCATGGATACCGCCGTGAAGTCGTTGATGATTTCAAGATGCGAGAATCCCAGATTTTTTTTCATCTCAGCAATAGAAAACGCCCATGTATGGTTTGTCATGGCCACCCAGTCACCGGTAATAGGGCATGCAATGGCGATACAACCATCCTCAACGCTAATCTGATGTTCATCCAGATAGACACGCACAACGGCCTCCAGGCTTGGGTAATCCAGTCCTGAATAGGTTTTCGCCTGAGAGATTTCCCCCGTATTCACATCGCACAGGGCAAGGCGCGCATTCGTGCCCCCAACATCACCTACCAAAGCATACTTTGTCATTCTTCTACGGCTCCGCTAAAGTCAGAATAAATCTTTGGGACACTGTAAATTCAAGGCTGGATAACAACAATGTTCTAAAGGGAGTCGCCCCAGGATTGTCGATCCACGTCACAGAATCACTTTACCGTTTCAGCACCTTTTGCACTATTGCGACCAAACTGATTGTGCAAAGTAACGTCATACCGTTTTGTACAAGGAAATCATCATGCTCCACCCGCGAGCCAGAACTATGCTGCTGCTGGCGCCACCCGCGCTGATTATCGGTATTGTGTCCAGCCTGATTTTAATTGTCGTCATGAAAGTGGCATCGGTACTGCAAACGATGCTGTGGGCATCGCTACCGACCACATTTGGTTTCGCGCCTGATTCTTCAGTGTGGACTCTGCTGATGCTGACACTGACAGGTATTGCGGTAGGCCTGGTGATTCGATTTAGCCCTGGGCATGCAGGTCCTGATCCCGCCCAGGAGCCACTGATTGGCGCCCCCGTCACGCCTTCAGCACTGCCAGGATTAATCCTGGCGCTGATTATTGGTCTTGCGGGAGGTGTGAGCCTGGGTCCAGAGCATCCAATTATGGCAGTCAATATTGCACTGGCAGTTTATCTCGGCTCACGTATTTTTCCGCGAGTAGGCGCACTGGACTGGACTATTCTCGCCTCTGCCGGGACTATCGGTGCACTGTTTGGTACACCCGTTGCCGCGGCACTGATTTTCTCCCAGACGCTGAGCGGGAATAACAACGATATTCCTCTCTGGGACAGGCTTTTTGCCCCCTTAATGGCGGCTGCGGCAGGTGCACTAACCACCAGCCTGTTTTTCCATCCCCACTTTTCGCTCCCGATCCCTCATTACGGGCAAATGCAAATCGCCGATATCTTCAGTGGTGCGATTGTAGCGGCTATCGCTATCGCACTGGGTATGGTTGCCGTATGGTGTCTACCACGCCTGCACCGCTTGATGCATAAACTCAGGCATCCGGTCCTGATTCTGGGTGTCGGGGGATTCCTTCTTGGAATTCTGGGGGTCATTGGAGGACATATCACCTTATTCAAAGGGCTGGATGAGATGCAGCAGATGGCATTTAGTCAGGTCTTTAGCACATCAGACTATATGCTGTTCGCCCTCGTCAAACTGGCGGCCGTTGTGGTTGCAGCAGCCTGCGGCTTCCGTGGCGGGCGCATCTTCCCCGCGGTATTTATTGGCGTCGCATTGGGCCTGATGTTACATGAGCATGTGGATGCTGTACCGCTGGCCATTACCGTCTCCTGCTCCATTCTGGGCCTGGTCCTGGTTGTCACCCGCGATGCATGGCTGAGCCTGTTTATGGCAGCAGTGGTGGTTCCTGATACCAACCTGCTGCCCTTGCTCTGTATCGTGATGTTACCCGCCTGGCTTCTGCTGGCGGGTAAACCGATGATGATGGCCTGGAGGCAAGATAAGTAATCAGGCGCTATTACGCGCCTCAAGCGCTTTTGTTATCGCCCCCAGTAGCGGCGGAATGTCTGTTTTTGGCAGCATGACCTCAATGAGAGACAACCTCTCGTGGTGTGCGACTTTATCCAGCACATCTGCCAGCACCTCAGTTTCACTGACACGCCAACACTCAGCCTGAGATTCCAGGCTGAGTGCCTGCGGTATCTGCGTCCAGTTCCAGAGTGCAATATCGTTGTATCGCTGCTCTGGCCCGTGGATCGCCCTTTCAACCGTGTACCCTTCGTTGTTAAGCACCAGAATAACAGGATGCTGATGATCGCGTAGCATTGACCCCAACTCCTGGATAGTGAGTTGCGCCGCACCATCGCCCGTAATCACAACAACTCTACGCTGTGGGCACGCCGTTTGCGCACCAAACGCGGCTGCCAGCGTGTAACCAATCGAACCCCAGAGAGGCTGAACGATAAAATTCACATCAGCAGGTAAGCGAAGGGCAAATGCCCCAAATGCAGATGTCCCCTGGTCAGCAAGGATAATGTCACCAGGACGAATAAAGGTTTGTAGCGTGCCCCAGAAGTTTTCCTGCGTGAGCATTCCTTCGGATGACGCGTGCGGAAACACCCGCGGAGGAGTCGCAGCAATGGGCTTCGCCACGTACTGCCTGCAAAGTTCAGATAAGACATCGATCGCTTGCTGCATGGGAATACCGGTAAACCAGACATCCCCGACGCGCGAAGCATGAGGCTGGACTTCAATGGTTTGCGCTGCCGTAAGTTGATGTGTAAAACCGGCAGTCAGCGTATCCGTAAAACGAGTCCCGATGCACAATACGGTATCAGCACCCTCAATAGCCTCTCTGACAGCATCCGTACTTGCCGAACCACTGTATGTGCCATAAAACCCCGCCTGACGCTCATCAAAAATCCCTTTTCCCATCAGCATCGTGGCGTGCGCCATAGGGACGTCGTTCACCCATTTCTGTAGCGCAGGTTTTAAGCCATGGCGAAGAACCAGGAAATCCGCCAGCAGCGCGGTACGGTTACTGACTTCCAGACGGAACTGCGCGGCATCGCGAAATGCTTTCAGGCAGGCATGATCGGCAAGTATGGGCTTCACAGTGAGAGCGCTTACAGGGGGCGTGGCGGCTTTTTTTGCCACATCGGCAGGTAGCATTAAATAGCCGGGCCGACGTTCACGCATCATGATGGAGAGGACACGGTCAATTTCATAGCAGGCATTTTGCTCGGTGAGTACCGCCTGAGCGACCGTGATCGGCTCGCTCATCTGATAGAAATGGCGAAAGTTTCCATCACCCAGAGTGTGATGCAAAAGCTCACCTTTTTGCTGTACCGCCATACCCGGAGCCCCCACAATATGCAATACCGGCACATATTCAGCGAAGCTGCCAGCAATACCGTTCATGGCACTTAATTCCCCAACACCAAATGTTGTCAGCAGTGCGGCAAAGCCCTTACACCGGGCATAACCATCTGCGGCATAAGATGCATTCAGTTCGTTAGCGCAGCCCACCCAGCAGATATCGGGGCTGTCGATCACATGGTCGAGAAACTGCAGGTTATAATCACCGGGCACACCAAACAGATGATCAGCACCGCAATCTGTAAGCCGGTCCAGCAGATAATCAGCGACGCAATACGGGGTTCGCATAACAGGTGTCCTTCTGACGTTGACCTCACTTTGAGTATTAAAGAAGCGTGATGGCTGTCCAGAAATGGCAGAAAGAAGCGTATGGAAAGAATGCTTTACAAAAAAGGGTGCGTTATTCTCCTTTTCTTCACGTTAGTGTAAACGCATACACTGGCTTTTCTTTTCTGCGCCTGAGGTTACGAGTATGGTTTTTCAGCCTGACAAAAATCGTTATCAGACAATGCAATATCGCCGTTGCGGACAGAGCGGTCTCAAATTACCCGCCATTTCTCTCGGGCTTTGGCACAACTTTGGCGATGCCACGCTAATTGAGAATAGCCGCCAGCTTTTACAACGCGCCTTCGACCTGGGGATAACCCATTTTGATCTCGCCAATAACTATGGCCCACCTCCTGGCTCAGCAGAATGTAACTTCGGACGTATTTTCCAGGAGGATTTTCAACCCTGGCGCGATGAGTTGATTATCTCAACCAAAGCGGGTTACACCATGTGGGATGGCCCTTACGGTGACTGGGGTTCACGTAAATACCTCATCTCCAGCCTGGATCAGAGCCTGAAGCGTTTAGGGCTGGAGTATGTCGATATCTTCTATCACCATCGCCCTGATCCGGAAACGCCGCTGCAAGAGACAATGAAAGCGCTAGACCATGTGGTACGCCAGGGGAAAGCGCTCTATGTCGGACTCTCTAATTACCCTGCGGAACTGACACGCCAGGCGATAGAGATACTTGACGATCTTGGAACGCCCTGCCTTATCCATCAGCCCAAATATTCCATGTTTGAACGTGCCCCCGAAAAAGGATTACTCGGCGTCCTGCAGGATAAGGGCGTGGGGTGTATCCCCTTCTCTCCACTGGCGGGAGGCCAACTGACCAACCGTTATCTGAACGGCATTCCGGCGGATTCACGTGCGGCCAGCGGCAGCAAATTTCTTAATCCTGACCAAATTACGGAAGAAAAACTGGCAAAAGTTCGCCGACTCAATGAACTGGCCGAACATCGTGGTCAAAAATTATCGCAAATGGCGCTGGCATGGATTTTACGCCACGATACCGTGACCTCTGTGCTGATTGGGGCTAGTAAGACTGCGCAAATTGATGATGCGGTTGGCATGCTCGAAAATCGTCACCTTTCTGAAGAAGAACTCGCTGCCATTGAAACGATTTTGACCTGTACAGAATAAGAGCTCTTTTAGCAAAACGTGCTCCCTTTTGTGAATTCGGAGTTGAGGCGATGAAACGGGGCTTTACCGCCCCGTAATATTGCGTTAACAGGCCGCATAAAGGCCCCGATCGTGAAGGAGAAGAGTATGTTCAGGTCACTGATTCTGGCTGCAGTATTACTGGCTGCAGCGCCGCTGGTTGCTAATGCAGGCGAGATCACCCTGTTGCCATCCGTAAAATTACAAATTGGCGATCGTGATAATTACGGTAACTACTGGGACGGTGGCGGTTGGCGCGACCGTGATTACTGGCATCGTAATTATGAATGGCGTAAAAACCGCTGGTGGAGGCATGATAATGGCCGTCATCGCGGCTGGGACGATCGCAGAGCCTATGAGCGAGGTTATCGTGAAGGCTGGAGCGATCGCGATGACCGTCGTGGTGATTGGGGTCGCGGGCGTGGTCATGGTCACGGCCACCACTGATGATTAAAAAAGGAGCCTTACGGCCTGAGGGATCCCCAGAAACATCATCAATACACCATGATGATGTTTCGATAGGCCCTTGCCATATCTGCATATACCCTGTCGGGGTTCATCCCCGACAGGAGCCCCGGTGACTGCCGGATGACATTTTCACTCAATGTCAGATACGACAGCACCCTGCGTGATTTCTCACTATTCGCCTGGAACCATCGATTTATTCCCTTACTTTCAAGGTAATATCCCGTCAGCCATAGGATGATGCTGTAGAGAACTGCAACCAGGCAAAGCACGGATAGTCTTTTTTCTCCCCGACTTTTACTTGCCCGCAGTCCCAGCCCATAGCGCTCGCTTTTTTCATCTCTGAAGTTCTGTTCTATCTGCATACGGCGACTATAAAGTTTAACTATCTCGCGTGGCTTATATTCCATCAGGCTGGTAAAAAGCAGCCACGGTTCACGCGCGTTTTTACGGTACATCCTGTCTGTTTTGGGGTAATGCTGACTGCTTTTCCTGCCCGTCGCCCGCTTATGCACGGTGTAGAAATGTCCCGGGCAGGCACGACTGGCGTTGCGTGCCAGTCGCCCGAATCCCGGATAACGCGCCGTTGTTGATGACGCAACATCCCGCGCCATCAGCCACTCTTCATCCCCGATGACCTGAAAACAGAGGCTGTCCCTGACTCGTCCAACAAAATCCCAGCCCAGAGAGCGGATGTGATGAAACCAGCTACTGCGAAACCCGGCATCCGTCACAATGATGACCTGTTTATCTTTACCGACAGCCGTTGCCATCTGGTCAAGAAACGCGTTCTGGATGGCAGAGTTGTTCTGGTAGCGGGAGGAAATGACCTTACTCATCAGTGGGATAGCCCTGCCATCACACAATAAGCTTGCCCGCAAAACACTGAGTTCTGATGAAGGATAGCCACTCCAGTCCACGGCAATGACACAAACTGAAAGGCTGTGCGTGAGGCGGGATACAGGCTGCTGGTAGACGGAGGGAATATCACTGAACATCAGGTCGCTGTTGAGGTGCCGATCAACACGCTTAATCTTGTGCTTAACACGTGCGGGGCCTGGCAGGTATCTGCCGATGCTGGTAAGAGAAAGCGAAGCACCACGTGTCAGGGCCACGGTCATATCGAGCAGGGCGTTTTTACGGTACTGATGAATGGAGTTCAGGGACTGGCTGAAAAATTTATGGCAAACTTGTGAAGCAGGCATAGAGGAGTGACCTTACTTTTTGGTGGAACACTAAGTAGATCACAACCTTCTATGCCTGTCTTTATTTATGGGGAGCCGTCAGGCCTTGCGGCTCCTTTTTTATAACCCTAATGCAGTCCCCACCAGCAACCACAGATTCAACGCCACCACCACTACCACGATAGCCCACCCTGCCCGTTTCACAAGAGTGGTATTAACCAGATCGCCCATCAGCGATTTATTGCTGGTAAAGATAAGCAGAGGAACCAGCGCAAGGGCAATACCAAAACTCAGTAATACCTGGCTCATTACCAAGATACGCGTCGGATCCAGCCCCATCAAAATCACAATAAACGATGGCAGCATGGTGACCGCACGACGAACCCACAGGGGAATATGAAAGCGAACAAACCCCTGCATAACGACCTGACCAGCCAGGGTCCCCACCACCGTTGATGAAAGGCCTGCCGCAACCAGGCTCAGACCAAAAATAGTTGCTGCGGCATGGCTGAGTAATGGTTCGAGCGTCAGATATGCCTGATCGAGATCGGCAATACCTGTATGCCCGTTGAAATGAAATGCCGCAGCAGCTGTTGCCATCATCGCCAGATTGACAAAACCGGCGATGGTCATGGCAATCGCCACATCCCATTTCGTCGCAGAATAGCGCTGCTGCCGTGTGCCACCATGCAAGTGCTGCGTTAACGAAGAGTGCAGATAAATCACATGTGGCATGATCGTGGCCCCAAGCACACCAGCTGCGAGAAACACCGCCTCTGAGGTCGGTAAATCAGGAATTATCATCCCTTTACTTAACTGCGCCAGGTCAGGTTGCGAGAAAATCAGCTCGACAATATATGCGGCCGCAACAAACAGCAGCAGGCCACCGATCACTTTCTCAAGCGGTTTTTGCCCGCGGCGCTGCAACATAAGAATAAGGAAGGTCGCTATCCCGGTCAGCACAGCGCCCTGCAACAGAGAAACGCCAAGAATCAGCTTGAAACCAATTGCTGCGCCGATAAATTCAGCAAGGTCAGTCGCCATGGCAATAATTTCGGCCTGAACCCAGTAAAGCCAGACAGCAGGACGAGGATAATGATCGCGAATTTGTTCCGCCAGGTTTTTACCTGTTGCGATACCTAGCTTCGCGGAGAGCATCTGAATCAGCATGGCCATCAGGTTTGCCCAGACAACCACCCACAGCAGTTTATAGCCGTAACTGGCCCCGGCCTGAATGTTGGTCGCAAAATTACCCGGATCGATGTAGCCAATGGCGGCAATGAATGCCGGTCCCATTAATGCAAAGCGCAACTTGCGTGCCGCTCTGCCACTGCTACTCTCAACGCGACTGTTTGTCATCTCTGCCTCAGAAATATAGCCTTTGCTATGTTTCATGCTATCAAAATGAGAATGATTATCAAGTTCATTTATAATGTTTAACGTGATATCTCTGATAGCTAAAAACGATAGAAGGGCTGAAAGATGTGAAGGGTTGTCACAGGCGATGCAATCGCACAGTCAATTTAAAGCGTAACACACAAACGTAACTTTTCACTCATTTACTCAACATAACAGAAATGTATAGTTGATCACTATTTTTGAGACTCGTCACAGGATGTAACTATAGTGTGCCCTTGATCTCGTTTTCTTTGTGCTTGTTACATAGAATGTGCACGGAAATTAAACCTGCCTCATATTTGGAGCAAATATGGACCGCGTCCTTCATTTTGTCCTGGCACTTGTTGTCGTTACTGCACTTGCATTGCTGGTCAGCCATGACCGCAAAAAAATTCGTATTCGCTATGTTGTTCAACTGCTGGTTATTGAAGTTTTACTTGCGTGGTTCTTCCTGAACTCCAACGTAGGCCTGGGCTTCGTGAAAGGCTTCTCCGAAATGTTCGAAAAACTGCTCGGATTCGCTAACGAAGGAACCAACTTCGTCTTCGGCAGCATGAATGATCAAGGCCTGGCATTCTTCTTCCTGAAAGTGCTTTGCCCTATCGTCTTCATCTCCGCACTCATCGGTATCCTGCAGCACATCCGTGTTCTGCCTGTTGTTATCCGTGCGATCGGTTTCCTGCTATCCAAAGTGAACGGCATGGGTAAACTGGAATCTTTCAACGCCGTAAGTTCCCTGATCCTCGGTCAGTCTGAGAACTTCATCGCGTATAAAGATATCCTGGGCAAGATGTCCCGTAACCGCATGTACACCATGGCGGCAACCGCAATGTCCACCGTTTCCATGTCTATCGTGGGCGCGTATATGACAATGCTGGAGCCAAAGTACGTTGTTGCAGCGCTGGTTCTGAACATGTTCAGCACCTTTATCGTGCTGTCGCTGATCAACCCATACCGTGTTGATGCCAGCGAAGAAAACATCCAGATGTCTAACCTGCATGAAGGCCAGAGCTTCTTCGAAATGCTCGGCGAATACATTCTGGCAGGTTTCAAAGTTGCGATTATCGTTGCCGCAATGCTGATTGGTTTTATCGCACTAATCTCTGCACTGAACGCCCTGTTCGCCGCCGTACTGGGCATCTCCTTCCAGGGAATTCTTGGCTACATCTTCTACCCAATTGCATGGGTAATGGGTGTCCCGGCTCACGAAGCACTGCAGGTCGGCAGTATTATGGCGACTAAACTGGTTTCCAACGAATTCGTAGCCATGATGGATCTGCAGAAAATCGCCAGCACGCTCTCCCCGCGCGCAGAAGGCATTCTCTCCGTGTTCCTGGTCTCCTTCGCTAACTTCTCTTCCATCGGGATCATCGCCGGTGCGATTAAGGGCCTGAACGAAGAACAAGGTAACGTGGTTTCTCGCTTCGGTCTGAAACTGGTATACGGTTCTACGCTGGTGAGCGTACTGTCTGCATCCATCGCAGCACTGGTACTCTAATCCAGACAATAAAAAACCGGGAGCCAGGCTCCTAATGCCAGTCAGTTAAACAACTGACTGGCCCTTTTTCGGGGCTGTGGTATACCTCCAGAGCCTCTCCTTTACCCCTCTCGGGAAGGCTCTTTCCCTCCGGGGCGGTAACGTTGCCAATTGCCCCATACTTTCAAGATCACGCCTCAGCTCCGGGATTCTCCTCGGTGAAGCGCCCTGCAGGGTCATCAGCATTCCGCATGATTCTGAGAAGCTCAACTGATTCGGCCAGCATCCTTTCAGGTGCATCGCCATCTTAATCATCTGATATCTCACCAGATTATAAACCAGCAAGACGCCCCACAGCCCCTGCTCCACAAGCTCCGGCTTTTTACTTCTCAGCGTCAGTCTGCTCAGCTGCATCGTCTGTTTTATCTCCCCGTATCCCCGTTCAATCTCCCAGCGATGACTGTACAGGTCTGCCATTTCTCCACCAGGGCAACGCATGGCATCCGTCATTGATGTCAGCAGATGACAGACTTTCCCTTTGCGCGTCACGGTCAGCAGGCGGGCTGTCATTTCGTTCCCCAGACCCGGCTACTTTTTTCGTGCCTGTGGACTGGTTTTCAGCGTTACCAGATGGTCGCCTTTACCCAGTTTTCTGATCTCTTCATACTGTGCCCCTTTTCTGAGCAGGGTCATCCAGTGCCGGTGTTCTCCCGCCGGGTTCCAGGCATTCAATAACTCCAGTGAGTAATAACCTTTATCCATTAACGTCAGGGTGTTACCGCAGGTTTGCTCTATAAGTTGCTCTGCAAGCTCATTTTCGCTGTTTTTCATTGTGCCGAAGGCCGCTGCCGTCAGCAAATGGCTGGTCAGTTCTATCTGACAGACCATTTTGGCCTGCGGATAGAGTGCAGGGTTCCAGCCATGCGTCTGGCGGGCGAAGGCTGCATCGTTCTCTGGTGTGTCCGGTGTGCCCCAGAACACACCATCAATGGCCAGCAGGGTCAGCACGCACCAGTTCGGGTGCGGCGTGGCGATACCGGATTCCTCAAGACAGCGGGAAATCAGTTCCGGGTCCAGATATTCGCCCAGAGAAGTCAGAGGGTTATGCAGGGAATCGTAACGGGATACCAGATCAAGAGCCTGTCCAATGTGCATAAAAAATCCGGAAACGGGTGAGCATTTCCGGATTCTTACACAGCCACTGGATCGGTCAACCGACCTTAACTGATCGGCATTAGGAGTCTGGCTCCCGGTTTTTTATGCCTGCAATTCAGCCAGTGGTGTCGGCTTGCCTACCAAATAACCTTGCAGATAATCCACGCCGAAACGGAGTAGCATTTCGCGTTGTTCTGCAGTTTCCACAAACTCGGCAACCACACTAAGCGACTTCGTTTTAGCCAGATTACAAATCGACTGGACAATCATCGCATCCATACTGTCAGTGGCGATATCTTTTACAAAGCAACCATCAATCTTGATGATATCCGCCTGCAAACGCTTAAGCCGCTCATAATTCGCATACCCTGTCCCAAAGTCATCAATCGCGATACGGAAACCGTATTCCCGTAGCTGATGGATGTTTTTAATACTGGTTTCGGAATTGGAGAATGCCTGCTCTTCGGTTACCTCAATCACGACTGCGTGCGGTGCAACCGAATAGCGTTCGAACAGGGAGATAATCTCGGAAGCAACCTCTTTCTGCATCAACGTGAGTGGCATCAAATTTACTGAAAAACGGGTTCCGGCATGAGGCGCTGGATTATCACGTAACCATTTCAGTAAATGCTCAACCACACTCAAGTCGAACCGGTGGCTCAGGTTGAATTGGGCAATCAGCGGGATAAAGCGATCGGGCGTGATAATCTCACCCTCGCTTTCCAGTCGCGTCAGAATCTCGTAGTACCTTTCACCTTTGGCGTTCTGAATCGGCTGGGCATACAAGAGAAGCCCTCTGGCGTCGAGTGCACGCTTGATTCGTCCTAACATCAGAACTCTTTCCGTCGTTTGTCCTGAGACCGTGTCAAGGCTATTGGTTAATGCAAGCACATTATGTGCAGCACATGATTGCTCAGACAACCAGCTTAATTGCCCAAGCATATGGTGCAAATGTTCGCCGCCATCGACCTCGCCCCAGGATGCTCCAAATTCAATATCCAGTCCGGTATTGTTCCAGAAAATTTTACGACTGTTCAGTTGATCAACCATATGCTGTAAGCGCTCGGCCGTTTCAGGGCCTAACAGTACCAGCACCAGTTCACTACCTGGCAACTGGAAGAGCTTTTCATCTTTTTGCAGCAGAGGTTGAAGAGATGCGGTAATCACCCGCTTGCAATGCACACGCATGAGGATGCCATAATGACGGCTTAAAAATTCCAGATTATCCATCCTCAGACAACAGACCTTTGCATCGGAATGAATGGACAGAAAGTCTTCCAGCGCACGAATGTTGGGCAACCCTGTTAACGGATCGGTTAAAGCCCTCTCCTGCCAACCTTGCTTCAACCACTCGCTTCGTCGGTAGATCCTGGACATATAAAGCAAGCAGATGGCGAACGAGATCAGCACAGACAAGATAAAGGACAGCGAATACCCCGTCTCAACACCATTGAGAAAGTTATAGTTGTACGTTAGCAACAAGAATGCGGAGGCAGCCCACAGTAACGAAATTAGCGCATAGCTAAGCCGACTGATACCGAGGGTAAAGAGAATAAAAATCCCCGGCATCAGGTAACCCGCAATGATGGGTGATTCCAGAGGCGTACACAAAAGTGCAATGATGGACACCAAAAATATCAGCCAGACTAATATAAATAGCGGTTTTTTATTATAAAAAATAGGTTTCAGACTTCGTCGCCAAAACGTTCTGGCGTAGCAGGGATTAATTATCATTCTTAATGGATAATAGAACATCATTGTAAATATAAGGGCTGCACAAATCAGACTCTGAATATCAACAACGTTATAAATGGCAGTACCATCACCAAAGAATGTAGAGAGAGAAACAGGAAAATCAAAAAAATACCCAGCGAGATACATCGATACCTTGATACCTATAGGCACGATAAAACCAAGCCAGAAAATGCGAATTCCAATGTATTTATTTGGGAGACTATGACGCCATCGACGCCCCAGGATGGCTCGCATGATACCAGCGGTAGCAAAAACAGAAAATGTCTGACAAAACAACAACACAGCATGCTGAAGAACGGTTAATTGCAAATTATAGACATTCGTGGCAAAAAGGCTCAACAGAACAGGAATGATGGCACGGCGACCAAACAATAAAATAACCGCCAGCATTACACTTAACGGTAACCATGCCAGATAAACATCATAACCATTCACAATTGCACGCGGAGAAATATAACGAGAAAATGGAATTGTGAGCAGGCATAACAGCAGGGCAAGCATAAATATTTTTACATTATTGATGAGTTTACTTTTCATTAAGATAAATAAAAAATTTTCCATACAATTCATTGACCGAATGGATAATATGTTTATTAATTGCGCGAATCAAGTTCAAGTCAATAAAGAGACCGCTTTATTGATTTAGATTTAGGTGAGGTGTAGAAAAAAACCTTTCTCGTAACAAAATATACCGATGAGTGTTACATAGATATAAAAAAACCCCGTCTTTCGACGAGGTTTAGAATTTTGGTGGAGCTAAGCGGGATCGAACCGCTGACCTCTTGCATGCCATGCAAGCGCTCTCCCAGCTGAGCTATAGCCCCACAATCACTTTACATACCACTCTCTGTTGGGTTCAGAGTTTGGTGGAGCTAAGCGGGATCGAACCGCTGACCTCTTGCATGCCATGCAAGCGCTCTCCCAGCTGAGCTATAGCCCCATCGTAAAGCTGTCATGTTGACGGGCGGCATAATATGAATTCCACCGCTACGTGTCAACGGCAAATTCGAACACTCTCTTTCAATTGCCGAAAAATCAGGCAAATAAAACACTTTGCGAGGCTGCTCGCAGCCAGGAGTTAAGCCTGTCACGTTTTCACGTAAAACGGTGCTATAAAATGAACCACTAATTAACCCTACGGATATTCAGGTAATTGAATGATCAAGGAACGAATGACGCCAGAAGAGCTCTCTCTGCTCACTGGCTATAGCCGCCAGACCATCAATAAATGGGTACGCAAAGAGGGTTGGGTAACATCGCCAAAACCTGGAGTACAGGGAGGCAAAGCACGCCTGGTTCATGTGAATGAAAAAGTCAGAGAATTTATTCACAGCGCTCGCAAGGTATCAGATGCACCAGACATACCAGAAAGCACCTGCCATGGCAGCTCACTTCATACTTTACTCCAGACGCTGGCGAATGAAATGACGCCGGATGAGCAAAAACAGCTGGCATCTCTGATAGTGCGGGAAGGGATAACCGGATTGTTGCAACGTTTAGGGATTCGCGACCAGAATTGATATGAATAGATTACGCAGCAAAATGACCACGGAAGAACTGGCTGATTGCCTGGGTGTTGTCAAACAAACCGTTAATCGATGGATACGGCAAAAAGGATGGAAAACAGAAGGTATTAATGGTGTCAAAGGTGGACGAGCACGATTAATCCACATTGATGCGCGTGTTCGTGAGCATATAATTAATCTACCGGCCATTCGCAGTCGTCAGGCTGTCTATCATCAGATTGCAGAAACGCCAAATCGGTATGGAGATGCCAAACCTGTAAACGTACTACGTCAGATTACCGACGCTCTGGAGAACATGACCCCGGTAGAGCAAGAACGGCTTGCCATTTTACTGGCACGAGAGGGGATCCAGGGATTTTTATCCCGTTTAGGGATTGCTGAAACTACAGTATAAAAAACGGCAGGTTACCCTGCCGTTTTTTTATCAGCTTATTGCTGTTGGCTTTCGCGCTCAGCAATAAAGTTCAGTGCTTTATTAATACGCTCAATGCTGCGGGATTTTCCAATAGCATGCACGGTGACATCAAGGGCTGGTGATTGACCAGCGCCTGTCACCGCGACGCGCAGAGGCATACCAACCTTGCCCATCCCAACTTCCAGTTCATCTGCTGTTGCCTGAATTGCCTGGTGAACATTTTCAGCAGTCCAGTCTGCCACTCCCGCAATTTTGTCGCGCACCACTTCCAGCGGTTGACGTGCGACTGGACGCAGATGTTTCTTCGCCGCGTCGGCATCAAATTCATCAAACTCTTCATAGAAATAGCGACAGCTTTCTGCAATCTCTTTCAGCGTTTTGCAACGTTCACCAAGCAGTTTCACCAGATCAGCCAGTTGCGGACCATTGCGGGTATCGATATTTGCCTGTTCAATATGCCATTGCAGGTACGTCGCAACATACTCTGGGGGCATGGTGTTAATGTAATGGTGGTTCAACCACAGGAGTTTATCGGTATTAAACGCGCTGGCTGATTTGCTGACAGCATTCAGGGAGAACAGTTTGATCATCTCTTCACGACTGAAGATCTCTTGATCACCGCTGGACCAGCCCAGACGCACCAGATAGTTCAACAGCGCTTCTGGCAGATAGCCATCGTCGCGGTACTGCATTACGCTGACAGCACCATGACGCTTGGACAGTTTTTTGCCATCATCACCGTTGATCATAGAAACGTGTGCATAGACCGGAACTGGAGCATTCAGTGCTTTCAGGATGTTGATCTGACGTGGAGTGTTATTGATATGGTCTTCACCACGAATTACGTGAGTGATTTCCATATCCCAGTCGTCAACAACCACACAGAAGTTATAGGTTGGGGAACCGTCGGTACGGCGGATGATCAGATCGTCCAGCTCCTGGTTGCTGAACTCGATCGGGCCACGGATCTGGTCATCAAAGATAACAGAGCCGTCTTGCGGGTTAGCAAAACGTACAACGCAAGGCTCATCGGCAGCATGCTCGCTGTGATCATGGCGGCAACGTCCGTCATAACGCGGTTTTTCACCGGTCGCCATCTGCTCTTCACGCAGCGCATCCAGACGTTCTTTCGAGCAATAGCATTTATATGCCGTACCCGCATCCAGCATTTCATCGATTACTGCGTTGTAACGGTCAAAACGTTTCGTCTGGAAGTACGGACCTTCATCCCACTCCAGATTCAGCCAGTTCATCCCATCCATGATGGCTTCGATTGCTTCTGGCGTTGAGCGCTCAAGATCGGTGTCTTCAATACGCAGCACAAACTCACCGCCGTGATTACGTGCAAAAAGCCAGGAGTAGAGAGCAGTGCGCGCACCACCGACGTGCAGATAGCCTGTCGGGCTGGGTGCGAAGCGAGTTTTGATTTTCATGAAATGGCCTTACGTTATAAAGATGCCGATAACCGGCAAATCCTGGGGGAAAAACAATGGGCAATATTCTATCACTGTGAGGCAATTCCTCAATGTTGTTCCCTTTATCGGAGTGTCGTTTGCTATTTTTGTTTAGAAATCATGCGCCACAGTCCATTTCACGATCGTTTTGTTTAATTTTACGACGAACGATTAAAAACTTTAGAAAAGGCGTTGACTCATTTTCAACTCTCCCTATAATGCGACTCCACACAGCGGGGGTGATTAGCTCAGTTGGTAGAGCATCTCCTTTACACGGAGGGGGTCGGCGGTTCGAGCCCGTCATCACCCACCATCTACTTCGGTAGACTCGCAGTGTGGATAAGAATTGAGATTGGGCGATTAGCTCAGTTGGTAGAGCATCTCCTTTACACGGAGGGGGTCGGCGGTTCGAGCCCGTCATCGCCCACCATTCTCACCTTATCATAGCAGTTCCGAAATGGGCGATTAGCTCAGTTGGTAGAGCATCTCCTTTACACGGAGGGGGTCGGCGGTTCGAGCCCGTCATCGCCCACCATTTCGGGTCGTTAGCTCAGTTGGTAGAGCAGTTGACTTTTAATCAATTGGTCGCAGGTTCGAATCCTGCACGACCCACCAATGTAAAAAAGCGCCCTAAAGGCGCTTTTTTGCTATCAAGGCTTTTCTGATTACTTCTGCGTTAATACCTCAATAAGACACTTCACTGCAGGTGTTGCCTGCTGGCTGTCATATACCACATACAGATCAGCCGGAATTCTCTCCACCAACGGACGAAAGACAACACCAGGCCATTGCATCTGCGCGTAACTATCCGCGATCAGTGTAATACCGATTCCCATACTGATCATCGCTAACACCGTCTGCGGTTCAACAGCCTCGCGGACAATTAATGGAGAAAAACCTGCCTGCTGGCACACACGTTGTAAAAAAGCCCAGTCCGAATGTGCCGAAGGCAACGTTACAAAATACTCATTTTGCAGTGCACGGAGTGAAATAGCCTTTTCATGAACCAGATGGTGGTCTTCTGGTAAAGCCACCAAAAATGAAGCCTCGTGCAGGCGAATACTGGTGAACCCTACGCTCGGTTCGATGGCCATTCGCCAAATCCCCGCGTCCAGTTCACGCCGCTCAAGTAATGCCATTTGCATAACCGGCGATTTTTCCCGAAACGTGACATCAACGTTCGGGTGTTCCTTCAGAAAACGATATAACATGGGCCGCATACGCCCCCACATTGCCGTACCAACAACCCCCAGTTCAATCTTACCTGCTTCTCCCCTGCCAATTTGCTCAACTCTGGCCAGAGCCTGATTTGTGCTTTCCAGCAACCGCCGGGACTCTTCCATCAAAATTTTCCCCGCATAGGTAAGTACAACACTGCGGGAATGACGGACAAAAAGAAGCGTACCAAGCTGATTTTCCAGCTCTTTAATATGAATGCTTAGAGGGGGTTGAGACATATTCAGACGAGCTGCAGCTCGTCCAAAATGGAGCTCTTCTGCTACGGCAAGAAAATAACGTAGTAGTTTAAGATCGGTCCGGTAAACTCGTTCCATAAATAAGAGCCCTGTTGATTTTATTTGCGCTACGGAACGTAGCATACATCATCAGGAAAGGAAAAATTTGACGGTAAGATATCCCACATACATAAACACAATAGATAACACACCCGGCAAAACATTTGGCGCAGGAATAGGTAAGCGACAGAATGTAAATAATGCACCGATGCCAAAGCCAATACCCGATGACAATAATATATCTTTCATATAACCCCCAAAAATGCAGGCCCACAATGAGCCCGCAATAAATTAATGAGCAACAACGCCAGAAGAAACATTTGTCCGCTGGTGTTTATATTTAAAACAAAGTAAAAACACTACCGCGAGCCCCAGAGCATAAGCGGCAAATAATAACCAGATAGTCTGCCAATCCTTAACACCGTCGACAGAGAAATAGTCCACTGCCATTCCGCTAAGAATCGAACCGACATACGCCCCTACGCCATTAACCATCGTCATAAATAATCCCTGCGCACTGGCTCGAATATCTGCACTGACTTCCTGCTCGACGAACACAGAACCAGAGATATTAAAGAAGTCAAATGCGCAGCCATAGACGATCATCGACAATAAAAGCAGGACAAAACCTGATGCAGAAGGATCCCCAAAGGCAAAAAGACCAAAACGTAGCATCCATGCAATCATGCTCATCAACATTACAGTTTTTATGCCAAATCGCTTCAGGAAGAAGGGTATTGTCAGAATAAAGAACACCTCTGACATCTGCGAGACGGACAGTAAAATCGATGGATATTTAACGATAAAGCTTTCTGCATACAGCGGGTTACGTGCAAAATCATGCAGGAATGGACTACCAAATGTATTCGTTATTTGCAACACCGCCCCCAGGAGCATCGCAAACAGAAAGAAAATAGCCATGCGAGGTTGCTTAAACAGAACAAAAGCATCCAGCCCAAGTTTGCTGGTCAGCGTTTGTGCACATTTATTTTTAGCAACCGGAATAGAAGGTAATGTCAGCGCATAGATCGCCAGTACAAGCGAAGAACCCGAGGCAATGTAGAGTTGCATATTACTGAGTTCAACGCCCAACAGACTGATGGCCCACATTGCCACAATAAAGCCAACCGTCCCGTAAACACGGACTGGTGGAAAATTTGTAACCGTGTCCATCTTCGCCTGCTCAAGACAGGAGTATGAGATGGTATTAGACAAGGCAATGGTCGGCATAAATGCCATTGCATTAACCAGCATAACCCAGAACATCAGATCAGGTTCATTGACCTGAGCGGCGTAAAATAATGCTCCTGCACACACGAGATGGCAGATCATGTAAGCACGATCGGCCCTCAGCCATTTATCTGCAATGATACCCACCAGAGACGGCATAATAATCGCAGCCAGACCCTTTGAGCTATAGACCATGCCAACATTCGCCCCGGTAAAATGAAGCGTATTGATCATGTAAGAACCCAGGGTAACCAGCCAACTTCCCCAGATAAAATATTGCATAAAGGACATAATTTTTAATCGGGTCGTGATGCCCATACTTCATCCCTCATCGGATATTGTGGCCCCTACAGAAGCCACCTTATTGTTGTTTTTTAATCAGGCAATTTTGCGTAAGAAACCACAAATCAGGTTGATGAAGTTCTGCCGTGACAGTTCCGCTGCAGCCAGGGTCTGTTCATGCGAGAGTTTCACGTCACCTAAACCTTCAGCCAGGTTAGTGATCGCCGAAACAGCCACCACTTTCAAACCGCAATGACGAGCAGAGATAACTTCCGGCACAACAGACATGCCGACGACATCACCTCCAATAATCTGCATCATGCGGATCTCGGCCGCGGTTTCGAAATTAGGACCCGGGTAGGAAACGAATACACCTTCACTTAACGGGAATCCCTCTTCCGTAGCAACGACCTGTAAAACATCTCGATAATCAACGTCATAAGCATTAGCAAGCGTGAAAAAGCGCTCACCAAACCGTTCATCATTCAGACCGACCATCGGCGTGCCCGGCATCGTATTAATATGATCTTTCAGTGCCACAAGGTTCCCTGGGCCTACCTCCGGGCGCAGAGATCCCGCAGCATTTGTGCAAAACAACAGTTCACAGCCCAGCAGTTTGAAGGTGCGAATAGTATCGGTCATGATGGTCATGCCACGCCCTTCATAAAAATGACCGCGACCTTTCATGCACGCGACAGGAACACCAGCCAGATGACCCAAAACCAACTCACCAGCATGTCCGTGTACCGTGCTAACAGGGAAGCCCGGTAATTTTTCGTAAGAGATGGCAACCGCATCTTCAATCTGGCTGGCTAATGCGCCGAGGCCAGAGCCGAGGATAAAAGCGACTCGTGGAGTAAAATCAGGTTTATGGGCACGAATAATATCGACGCAATATGATGGATTATTAGAGTAAGTCATAAGGGTTCCTTTCAGGTGTAACACGCGATCATTCGATCGTAATGTTACTGATTTATACCGACATAGCCCCCTGCGTGACCAATACACTTTGCTCTTTTAATCCATATCATTTAAGTATCAATCCCATTGTCTTAAATAACTACCATTTGATATTTTTACAATATCAATCCGTTAAAAATAAATATTGGTGAAAATCATTTATCAGTCATTTAATAAAAAAGAACATGAATTTTATTACACCCTAACAAATCAATTACCTCTTATTGTAAAAAAATCAATATGGATATTTATAATGAATAAAACATTAAAAGCCTTAGGTATCGTTTCCCTTGTTACGTTTCCTGGCATGAGCCAGGCAGAGTTTATTAGAGGTTTTGCTGACATTGGGATTCATTATCTTGACTGGTCCAACCGAACAACAGAAAGCACATCAACAAAATCACATAAAGATGATTTCGGTTATCTCGAACTGGAAGGTGGGGCAAACTTTAGCTGGGGCGAAACTTACGGTTTTTTCGACTGGGAAAACTTTTATAACGGCCGTCACGATAAACCAGGAAGTGAGCAGCGATACACCTTTAAAAATACAAATCGTATTTATCTTGGTGATACCGGGCTTAATCTCTACCTTCATGCATACGGTACGTATGGCTCACCCAATCGTTCAAATTTCCATGATGATATGTTTCTTTATGGCATAGGCTATAACTTCACGGGTAACGGATACTGGTTCAAGCCATTCTTTGCAAAACGTTATACTGATCAAACCTATTACACCGGGAATAATGGCTACGTTCTGGGCTGGGTTTCAGGTTACACCTTCTCGCTCGGCAGCGAGAAATTTACGCTAACTAACTGGAACGAATATGAATTTGATCGTGATGCACACTATGGTGCAGGAAATGGTGGCAAAGAAGGTCTTAATGGTGCTGTGGCCTTCTGGTGGAACGCCACCCCACATCTGACCGCGGGGATTCAGTATCGCTATGCCGATGACAAATTAGGAGAAGCATTGTACCAGGATGGTCTGATCTACTCGGTTAAATTTAATTTTTGATGTTTCACCTGCCAGAAATAGCAGTATTACTCAAGCTAATCATTGATATGCCGATACCTCTATTTTATGGCGAGAGGAAACAACATGACGACAATTCAGGCATCAACTCCCTCAATTCAGACCAACAGCAGTGGGAGCAGTAGTTCAAGTGGCAACAGCATTTCATCGCAAATCAGCCGTATCACCTCACAGATCACCAAGCTGACTCAGCAGTTGAAAGATGTTGCAAACGGTAGCGGTAGCGCGGAAGACAAGAAAAAGCAGCAGGATCTGATTCAGGCGCAAATAAAAATGCTCCAGGCGCAACTGGCGCAGTTACAGCGCCAGCAGGCCGAAGAAGCACAAAAGAAACAAGAACAGAACCACACTAAAGCCGAAGGGGTTAACAAACCCACTGATGGCAATCAAATTGATATCTATATCTGATAGTCAGTTGGATTAAAGAGTGGGTCGCGTATGCGGGCCTCAGTTAATTTCTGGGCCTGTATACGCACCACTTCCCAGATCGCCTGAGCCGCACCAGACAGAGAGCGGTTTTTCCGTCTCGCCAGCATCAATTTACGTTCGATAGTGGGCACAAAACGTTTTACTGCTAAGCGACTCCCCTGAGGCAGGGGAAGCGCGAGCGCAGGTAAAACACTTATCCCGATCCCCGCTTCAACCATCGGGAAAAGCGTTGCCGGATGGCCAATCTCCTGAACAATTGTGGCATCCACTTTCTGGCTAACCAATGCAGCATCGATCAGCGGGCGGCTACCGGAGGCATAATCCTGAAGCACCAGGTTCGCACCTTGCAGCGCCTGCCAGGACACTTGCGATAACTTCGCGAGTGGATCGTCGTCCCTGCAAAGCAGCAGGAAAGGTTCCGATAGCACAACCTCTGTTTCGAGATCGCTTACCCTTCCCGGATCAATAACGATCCCAAAATCCACATCCCCCTGACGGATACTTTCCAGAACCCATTGCTGAGGTCTGTCATGCAGCACAAACTCAATATCAGGATAAAGATGACCACCTACCGCAATACATTGCGGGATGAGATGTGCCGATATCGTTTGGCTCGCCGCCACTCGCACAGTTCCCGACAGTTGTTGTCCGAGCCGCCCCACATCCCGCAGCGTACTGTTAAGCTCATCAAGAAGTCTTTCCAGACGTATAGCCAACTGCTGCCCGGCATCGGTGAGCACGACTTCGCGTGTTGTTCTGTCCAGCAATCGCACACCGGTTTGGCTCTCCAGCTCTTTAACGCTGTGGCTGACGGCTGACTGACTTAATCCGATCATCTCCCCTGCCCGGCTAAAACTGCGGGCATGAGCAACGGTGACAAAAACACGAAGCTGACGGAGTGAATAATTCATCTGTTTTATTCATGAATGGATGCAATAAATCTATTTTATTTCTCAAATGGAAAAAAGCACAATAGCGATCTCTGCTTTCAGGAGTCACTATGAAACTCTTTCGCATCCTTGATCCTTTTACGCTTACCCTGGTTATCACCGTTTTATTGGCTTCCTTCTTCCCGGCTCGTGGCAGTTTTGTGCCTTTTTTTGAAGGCCTGACGACCGCGGCAATTGCCCTGTTGTTCTTTATGCACGGAGCCAAGCTCTCCCGCGAAGCCATTATCGCTGGCGGCGGCCACTGGCGGTTGCACCTGTGGGTAATGTGCAGCACCTTCATTTTATTCCCAATACTGGGTGTGCTCTTTGCCTGGTGGGCGCCCGTCAACGTTGATCCTGCTCTCTATACTGGTTTCCTCTATTTATGCATTCTGCCGGCCACCGTTCAGTCTGCAATTGCATTCACATCACTGGCTGGTGGGAATGTGGCTGCTGCGGTCTGTTCGGCATCAGCCTCCAGTCTGTTGGGCATTTTCGTCTCACCGCTGCTGGTAGGCCTGTTGATGAATATGCACGGTGCAGAAGGCAATCTGGAGCAGGTGGGTAAAATTTGTCTACAGTTGCTGCTGCCATTCGTGCTTGGACACCTTTCTCGTCCCTGGACCGGGGCATTCGTGGCAAAACACAAGAAGTGGATCTCAAAAACGGACCAGACATCGATTCTGCTGGTGGTTTACTCCGCGTTTAGTGAAGCTGTGGTGAATGGGATCTGGCATAAGGTCGGCGCAGGCTCACTGCTGTTTATTGTCGTGGTCAGTCTCATCCTGCTGGCAATTGTAATTGCGGTGAACATCTTTGTGGCACGCAGATGCGGCTTTAACAAAGCCGATGAAATCACCATCGTCTTCTGCGGGTCGAAAAAGAGCCTGGCAAACGGCATCCCGATGGCCAACATTCTGTTTCCGACCTCGGTAATTGGGATGATGGTATTGCCGCTGATGATTTTCCATCAGATCCAGCTCATGGTGTGCGCGGTGCTGGCTCGTCGCTATAAACGCCAGACAGAAAAGCAGGCGCAGGAAGAGACCCGCGCCGCCAAAGCTTAAGGTCGTTTCAGGGGCTGAACCAGTTGCGTCAGCCCCTCAGTTTTAATCAGTAACGTTAACGCCATCAGTTCACCAAGATGCCCGGCCGGAAATCCATCCTTACGGGCAAACCACAGCAGATACTCTTCTGGTACGTCAATCAGCCTGCGACCTTTGTATTTACCGAAAGGCATTTCCGTATTGGCGATTTCGATGAGCTGTTCTTTCTCCACGTTACTCTCCTAACAGACGCAGCATTTCTGCTTCGTCTATCACCGCGATGCCCAGTTCCTGCGCTTTGGCAAGTTTGGAGCCCGCGGCCTCGCCAGCAATCACCAGATCGGTTTTCTTCGATACACTGCCCGCAACTTTTGCCCCTAGCGCAACCAGACGCGCTTTAGCGTCATCACGGGAAAGCTGGCTAAGGCTGCCTGTCAGCACAACGGTTTTACCCGCAAACGGGCTGTCGATCTCTTCTGCATTCACCACCACAGGCGCAGGCCAGTGGATCCCCTCTTCCAGCAGCTTACCAATCACCTCACGATTACTCTCTTCCGCAAAGAAGTTGAAGACATGTGTAGCAACAACAATGCCGACATCTGGAACACGCTGTAATTCGTCAAGGCTCGCCTTTTCCAGCGCATCAAGCGTACCGAAATGGGCTGCCAGTCCTGCCGCCGTCGCCTCGCCTACTTCGCGAATTCCCAGTGCATAGAGGAAACGGGCGAATGTGGTTTCCTTCGCTTTATCCAACGCATTGACAACATTCTGCGCTGACTTTGGTCCCATGCGGTCGAGCCCGGTGAGTTTACCTGCCGTGAGTTTGAACAGATCGGCTGGGGTATGGACGTACTCCTTCTCGACCAGTTGATCGATAATTTTGTCCCCCATGCCATCAACATCCATCGCCCGACGCGAGACAAAGTGCTTCAGCGACTCCTTACGCTGCGCACCGCAGATTAATCCCCCCGTACAGCGCGCAACGGCTTCGCCTTCAACGCGCTCAACGTCCGAGCCGCAAACCGGGCAATGGGTTGGAAACTCAATGGCGCGCGTATCGTCCGGGCGTTCTGATTCGACGACATTCACTACCTGTGGAATCACATCACCCGCGCGGCGAATCACCACTTTATCGCCAATCCGCAGGCCCAGACGTTCAATCTCATCGGCATTGTGCAGTGTGGCATTACTCACCAGCACACCCGCAACCTGCACAGGCTCCAGACGAGCAACTGGAGTAATGGCCCCGGTGCGGCCAACCTGGAACTCCACGTCACGCACAAACGTCATTTGCTCCTGCGCCGGGAATTTGAAGGCAACAGCCCAGCGCGGTGCGCGTGCCACAAACCCTAGCTGCTCCTGCAATTCAAGCGAATTCACCTTGATGACGACACCATCAATATCAAAACCCAATATCGGACGGTCTTCTTCAACTTTGTGGTAAAACGCCAGGACGGCTTCCGGAGAGTCGCAAAGCTGTACACGGTTACTTACCGGCAAGCCCCACGCCTTAAACTGCAACAAACGCCCCAGGTGGGTGTCCGGAAGCTCGCCACCGTCCAAAATACCCACGCCGTAGCAAAAGAAAGTAAGCGGTCGCTTCGCTGTAATACGTGGGTCCAGTTGACGTAAAGAGCCTGCCGCCGCGTTACGCGGATTAGCAAACACTTTCCCACCGGTACGTCGCGCCTCTTCGTTGATTTTCTCGAATCCCGCTTGCGGCAGGAACACTTCTCCACGAACTTCCAGACGCGCAGGGATGTTCTCACCTTGCAGCTTCAGCGGAATAGCACGGATAGTCCTGACGTTGGTCGTGATGTCTTCACCTGTCGTGCCATCGCCACGTGTGGCGGCACGCACCAGGACACCATTTTCATAGAGAATACTGACGGCCAGGCCATCAAGTTTTAGCTCACAACACCAGCTCAGCGTCTCACTGCTTTTCAGCCGGTCTTGTACGCGTTTGTTAAACGCCAGAAAGCTCTCTTCATCAAATACGTTGTCCAGCGAGAGCATTGGAACTTCGTGGCGTACCTGGCTGAATGCTCCAAGCGGTTCTGCGCCAACACGCTGAGTAGGTGAATCAGGAGTTATCAAATCTGGATGTCGGGTTTCCAGCTCGCGTAGCTCGCGCATCAGGCGATCGTACTCGGCATCCGGGATCTCCGGTGCATCCATAACATGATACAGATATTCATGATGGCGAAGCGTGGTTCGCAGTTGAGTCAGTTGTTGTTCGATTGAGTCCATATCGCACCATCAATGAGCAAAAACCCCCGACATGCGGGGGTTGAGAGGGAGTCGAAGAAAACGCAACAGTTACGCGTTGGCTTCCTTAACTTCGCGGATGCGGTCCTGATACTCGCGCAGTTTCTGCGGCGTCATCATACGACGCTGATCGTCAAGTACCACGCCACCGACTTCATCAGCGATGTGCTGAGCAGACTGCAGCATCAGCTTAAAGTTCTGCAGTTCGTCACCATAGGACGGCACTTGCATAAAGATAGTGATGCCAGGTGTGACAAAATCACCGGTCATTTCCGGATCAAACGTCCCTGGGTTGACCATATTTGCCAGGCTAAACAACGCAGGACCGCTACCGTCCGGGCTCAAGTGACGATGGAAAATATTCATATCGCCAAACTTAAAGCCTGCCTGTTGAATGCTGTTAAGAAGCACATCACCATTGAGGTGGCTGCCATGGTGTGCGGCCACGTTCATGATAATAACCGCTTCTTTACGCTGCGGCTTTTCAACAACAGGCGCTTCTTCAACGATGACCGGTTCCGGCTCAATATGCGGAGCTGGTGTTGGCTGTTGTACAGGTTGTACCTGCGCAGGTTGCGGCTGTGGTTGTTGCACTGCGGGTTGTTGTGCAGGCTGCTGTTGCACAGGTTGCTGCACGACAGGCTGATGGTGCACGGGTTGCGGCGGCGGTTGGCGTACCGGTTCTTCCACAGGCTGCGACGCCGGATGGCGAGGCTGTGCAGAAGCATACGGCGGTTGATACTGGTGCTGCGGAGGCTGACGAGGTGCTTCATGCTCCCCATGACCTGCGCCGGGCGCAGTATTGACCCGATGAACACGCACTTCACCCACGCCGTCGTCTTCGCTATCGTCGATGTCGTCGTCACCGTCATCATCGTCACGACTAGACTTCATGCGCTTCAGTGGGCGATCGCGAAACATAGAGGAACGCTCTTTACGGCTGGTCCAGAAACCATGTACCAGTAAAGCGATTATGGCGATCGCGCCAACAATGATTAATATCAGACGCAAATCCTGCATCATTATATTCTCTGTTGTTCTAACACCTTGCCACCACGGCAAACATTTACTCCCTAAGAGTATTTGTCGATTACGTCAAGCGCAAGTGCAGGCGGAGCATTCACAGCATAAAGATGAACTAAATCGTGCTTTTTGCTGTTTTTTCGAACATTTCCGAACTGGTGATTGGTCCATAACTGGATAATATAGTCGGGCAATTCCACTGGTTGTGAAAAAAGGAGTACAGCCTGGTTATGGTTTCAACATCAACATCGGCCCCTCGTAGCGGGTTCCA
This sequence comes from Enterobacter sp. RHBSTW-00994, assembly GCF_013782625.1. Classification (NCBI taxonomy): domain Bacteria; kingdom Pseudomonadati; phylum Pseudomonadota; class Gammaproteobacteria; order Enterobacterales; family Enterobacteriaceae; genus Enterobacter; species Enterobacter sp. RHBSTW-00994. Next base: position 3,397,877 of record NZ_CP056199.1, read on the forward strand.
TTATTTCTCTCAGGGCTGGAAACTCGTTTCCCTGCCAGGCATCCGACGCTTCGTCATTTTGCCTCTGCTGATCAATATTCTCCTCATGGGTGGCGCTTTCTGGTGGCTTTTCACAAAACTGGAAAGTTGGGTTCCTTCCTTAATGAGCCATGTGCCTGACTGGTTGCAATGGTTGAGCTACGTGTTGTGGCCCATTATGGTGCTCTCTGTTTTACTGGTGTTCGGGTATTTCTTCTCGACGATTGCCAACTGGATCGCCGCCCCGTTTAACGGCCTGCTGGCAGAACAATTAGAAGCGCGCCTGACCGGTGCTACACCGCCTGATACCGGTGTTCTCGGGCTAATGAAAGATATTCCTCGCATCATGAAACGCGAGTGGCAGAAATTCGCATGGTATTTGCCCCGCGCCGTTGTCCTGCTGATTCTTTATTTTGTCCCAGGCATCGGTCAGACGGTCGCCCCCGTTTTGTGGTTCCTGTTCAGCGCCTGGATGCTGGCTATCCAGTATTGCGACTACCCGTTTGACAACCACAAAGTACCGTTTAAAGAGATGCGCACAGCCCTGCGCACGCAGAAAGTAGCCAATATGCAGTTCGGTGCACTGACAAGTCTGTTCACTATGATTCCCGTGCTCAACCTGTTCATCATGCCAGTCGCTGTTTGTGGTGCTACCGCCATGTGGGTGGACTGCTACCGTGCTAAGCACGCGTTATGGAAGTAATGCAAAAATGTGTAAAACAGGGGTGGCTTATGCCGCCCCTTATTCCATACTGATCCCCATTATTTCCTTGCAGCATATAGATATGCGAATTCCTTACTTCCCCATACTTATTCAACAGGTATGCTGGGTCGGTATCCCAATTTCATACAGTTAAGGACAGGCCATGAGTAAGATTTATGAAGACAACTCGCTGACTATCGGTCATACGCCCCTGGTTCGACTGAACCGTATCGGTAATGGACGCATTCTGGCGAAGGTCGAATCACGTAACCCAAGCTTCAGCGTGAAATGCCGCATCGGTGCAAACATGATTTGGGATGCCGAAAAACGTGGCGTTCTGAAGCCTGGTGTTGAACTGGTCGAGCCAACCAGTGGTAACACCGGTATTGCGCTGGCTTATGTTGCTGCTGCACGGGGTTATAAGCTGACACTTACCATGCCTGAAACCATGAGCATCGAGCGTCGTAAGCTGCTGAAAGCGCTGGGTGCAAACCTGGTACTGACCGAAGGCGCAAAAGGGATGAAAGGCGCGATCCAGAAAGCAGAGGAGATTGTTGCCAGCGATCCGGCTAAATACCTGCTGCTTCAACAATTCAGCAACCCTGCCAACCCGGAAATCCACGAAAAAACCACCGGCCCTGAAATCTGGGAAGATACTGACGGTCAGGTTGACGTGTTTATCGCGGGTGTTGGTACTGGCGGCACGCTGACGGGTGTTACCCGCTATATTAAAGGCACAAAAGGTAAAAAAGACCTCATTACGGTCGCCGTTGAGCCAACAGATTCACCAGTTATTGCCCAGGCACTGGCGGGTGAAGAGATCAAACCAGGTCCACACAAAATTCAGGGGATCGGCGCAGGCTTCATCCCTGGTAACCTGGATCTAAAACTGATTGATAAAGTGGTAGCAATCACCAACGAAGAAGCCATCTCGACCGCGCGTCGTCTGATGGATGAAGAGGGTATTCTGGCAGGTATCTCTTCTGGTGCTGCCGTTGCCGCAGCACTCAAACTTCAGGAAGATGAAACCTTTACCAATAAGAATATAGTGGTTATCCTACCTTCCTCGGGTGAGCGTTACTTAAGCACTGCACTGTTTGCCGATCTGTTTACTGAAAAAGAGCTGCAACAGTAGTGCCAGCATGTTAAAAACGCGTAAAAAAGCACCCTTTTGGGTGCTTTTTTGTGGCCTGCTTCAAACTTTTACCCCTCCTGGCATTGATTCACCCCGTTGGGTCTGGTATTTAAACCAGCAATTATTTTGATGCGCGAAATTAATCAGTGAATGAAATACGATTGCTGAATCGATTTTATGATTTGGTTCAAGTCTTGCTTTCACTGCATAATGTTTAATGACGATTGAAACGTCAGCGCTAACAATACAGGCTAAAGTTAAGTCGCCAGGCTAGACTTTAGTTCCACAACACTAAACCTATAAGTTGGGGAAATACAATGTTCCAGCAAGAAGTTACCATTACCGCTCCGAACGGTCTGCACACTCGCCCTGCTGCTCAGTTTGTTAAAGAAGCGAAAGGCTTCACTTCTGAAATCACTGTGACTTCCAACGGCAAAAGCGCTAGCGCAAAAAGCCTGTTCAAACTGCAGACTCTGGGCCTGACTCAGGGCACTGTTGTCACCATCTCTGCAGAAGGTGAAGACGAACAAAAAGCAGTTGAGCATCTGGTTAAACTGATGGCTGAGCTCGAGTAAGTTTACGGGTTCTTTTTAATATCAGTCACAAGTAAGGTAGGGTTATGATTTCAGGCATTTTAGCATCCCCGGGTATCGCTTTCGGCAAAGCACTGCTGCTGAAAGAAGACGAAATCGTCATTGACCGGAAAAAAATTTCTGCCGACAAGGTTGATCAGGAAGTTGAACGTTTTCTGAGCGGTCGTGCCAAGGCATCAGCGCAACTGGAAACAATCAAAACTAAAGCTGGCGAAACTTTCGGTGAAGAAAAAGAAGCCATCTTCGAAGGGCACATCATGCTGCTCGAAGATGAGGAGCTGGAGCAGGAAATCATAGCCCTGATTAAAGATAAAGGCATGACGGCCGATGCGGCTGCACATGAAGTTATCGAAGGTCAGGCAACTGCCCTGGAAGAACTGGATGACGAATACCTGAAGGAACGTGCGGCTGACGTACGTGATATCGGTAAGCGCCTGCTGCGCAACATCCTGGGTCTGGCCATCATTGATTTAAGTGCTATTCAGGATGAAGTTATCCTGGTGGCTGCTGACCTGACCCCGTCAGAAACCGCACAGCTGAACCTGAACAAGGTGCTGGGCTTCATCACTGATGCTGGCGGCCGTACTTCCCATACTTCAATCATGGCGCGTTCTCTTGAACTGCCAGCCATCGTGGGAACCGGTAGCGTCACTGCTCAGGTGAAAAATGACGACTATCTGATTCTGGATGCCGTAAACAACCTGGTTTACGTCAACCCGACCAACGAAGAGATCGAGCAGCTGCGTGCCGTTCAGGAACAAGTTGCCTCCGAGAAAGCCGAACTCGCTAAGCTGAAAGACCTGCCTGCTATTACGCTGGACGGCCATCAGGTAGAAGTTTGTGCGAACATCGGTACTGTGCGTGACGTTGATGGTGCTGAGCGCAACGGCGCGGAAGGTGTAGGTCTGTATCGTACTGAATTCCTGTTCATGGACCGTGACGCGCTGCCAACTGAAGAAGAACAGTTTGCTGCGTACAAAGCTGTTGCTGAAGCCTGTGGCTCTCAGGCGGTGATCGTCCGTACCATGGATATCGGTGGCGACAAAGAGCTGCCGTACATGAACTTCCCGAAAGAAGAGAACCCATTCCTGGGCTGGCGTGCCGTGCGTATCGCGATGGATCGTAAAGAGATCCTGCGTGACCAGGTTCGTGCAATCCTGCGTGCTTCTGCTTTCGGTAAACTGCGCATCATGTTCCCAATGATCATCTCTGTTGAAGAAGTGCGTGCACTGAAGAAAGAGATTGAAATCTACAAACAGGAACTGCGCGACGAAGGTAAAGCCTTTGACGAGACAATCGAAGTTGGCGTGATGGTGGAAACACCTGCTGCAGCAACAATTGCGCGTCATTTAGCCAAGGAAGTTGATTTCTTTAGTATCGGTACCAATGATTTAACGCAGTACACCCTGGCAGTTGACCGTGGTAATGATATGATTTCACATCTCTACCAACCAATGTCACCGTCCGTACTGACGCTTATTAAGCAAGTTATTGATGCTTCTCATGCAGAAGGTAAATGGACTGGCATGTGTGGTGAGCTTGCAGGCGACGAACGTGCTACACTTCTGTTGCTGGGTATGGGTCTGGACGAATTCTCTATGAGCGCCATTTCCATCCCGCGCATTAAGAAGATTATCCGTAACACGAACTTCGAAGATGCGAAGGTGTTAGCAGAGCAGGCTCTTGCTCAACCGACGACGGACGAGTTAATGACGCTGGTTAACAAGTTCATTGAAGAAAAAACAATCTGCTAATCCACGAGATGCGGCCCAAATTACTGCTTAGGAGAAGATCATGGGTTTGTTCGATAAACTGAAATCTCTGGTTTCTGATGATAAGAAAGACTCCGGAACTATTGAGATTGTTGCTCCGCTCTCTGGTGAGATCGTCAACATTGAAGACGTGCCGGATGTAGTGTTTGCAGAGAAAATCGTTGGTGATGGTATTGCTATCAAACCAACTGGCAACAAAATGGTTGCTCCAGTTGATGGCACTATCGGTAAAATCTTTGAAACCAACCATGCGTTCTCTATCGAATCTGATAGCGGTATCGAACTGTTCGTTCACTTCGGTATCGACACTGTTGAACTGAAAGGCGAAGGCTTCAAACGTATCGCGGAAGAAGGTCAGCGCGTTAAAGTTGGCGACCCGGTCATTGAATTCGATCTGCCACTGCTGGAAGAGAAAGCCAAGTCTACCCTGACTCCGGTTGTTATCTCCAACATGGATGAAATCAAAGAACTGATCAAACTGTCTGGCAGCGTGACTGTGGGTGAAACCCCAGTTATCCGCATCAAGAAGTAATTCTTGCCGCACAGAAAAATGGCGCCTTCGGGCGCCATTTTTGTTTATGCCGGTAAGATAAGTTCGTCATAACCTCTGGCTTGCGTATACGTCATCACTTCCGCAACACGATCGCCCGCACGGCAAATAGCATCCGCCACCGTTTTACCTTTAATAATGCCGCTAACCAGCTCCGAACAAAACAGGTCGCCCGTCCCTTTCAGGTCAGTCGCTACACGAGGATGTGCGCTGATCGTCACTCCCTCTGCAGTAACAAGCACCACATGAATGTTTTCAGGGTCGTCCACAACGGGTGCACTGGTAATTGCAACCCATTTTAGCGTATCCGATAGCAATCCTTGCGCCGCCGCAATGGCGCGCTCTGGTGAACGACACGGTTTACCACTTAACACTTCAAGCTCGAACACGTTTGGTGTGATCCCCTGCGCCAGCGGCAGTAAATGTTGTCGGTATGCATCAGGTATCTCAGGCTTAACGTAGATCCCGCTGTCGGTATCGCCAATCACCGGATCAACCAGCACCAGCAAATCAGGATGCTTTTCCTTGATGGATTTAAGCCACTGCGCAAGAAGGGTAATCTGGCTGGCGCTGCCCATATACCCGGTTGTGACAGCTTTTAACTCGCGCAGAATATCACGCTCTTCCAGGGCCTGTAGATAGCCGCTGAACCACTCATCGGGGATCACGCCGCCATAGAACGTATCGTAGTGAGGCGTGTTACTGAACAATACCGTTGGAATGGCCGTTACGTTCAACTGGTGTGTTCTGATGTTGGGTACAGCAATACTGTTACCCACGCTGCCATACACCACCTGGGACTGCACTGCGACGATATCGGTTTGCTGCGCTCGGGAGGTATCCCGAAATAAAATCATCTCCATGACGCTTAAATCCCCGCCCCCTGCGAATAACTCTCTTCACCAAAGACACCGGTAGAAAGATAACGATCGCCACGATCGCAGATAATCGCCACCACGATGGCTCCCGGTGTTGACTGTGCAACCCTGATCGCTCCCGCTACCGCACCACCCGAACTCACGCCGCAGAATATACCTTCGCGTACCGCCAGTTCGCGCATCGTATTCTCCGCTTCACGCTGGTGAATATCCAGTACCTGATCCACAAGTTGCACATTGAAAATGCCCGGCATGTATTCGGCAGGCCAGCGACGAATGCCCGGAATACTGCTGCCCTCTTCCGGTTGCAGGCCCACGATGGTCACGGCTTGCTCCTGCTCACGCAGGAAGCGGGAAACACCGGTAATTGTGCCAGTGGTTCCCATACTGGAAACAAAATGGGTAATTCGCCCTTCTGTTTGTTGCCAGATTTCCGGGCCGGTGGTGGTGTAGTGTGCATAAGGATTATCAGGATTGTTGAACTGATCGAGTAGCTTGCCTTCTCCACGCTCGGCCATCTCAAGAGCCAGGTCGCGCGCGCCTTCCATCCCCTGCTCTTTGGTCACCAGAATAAGCTCTGCACCATAGGCACGCATCGCGGCACGGCGCTCCTGGCTCATGTTGTCCGGCATGAGCAGTTTCATGCGGTAGCCTTTCAACGCAGCAATCATTGCCAGTGCAATGCCGGTGTTGCCACTGGTGGCTTCGATCAGCACATCGCCAGGTTTAATTTCACCGCGTATTTCGGCCTGGACAATCATCGACAACGCCGCGCGATCTTTAACCGAGCCTGCCGGGTTATTGCCTTCAAGTTTGACCCAAATTTCGCTGCCGTTGTCTGGCCCCATGCGCTGAAGCTTAACCAGAGGCGTGTTGCCGATGGTTTGTTCTAATGTGTTCATACTCGCTGCCCAATAAAAAGCCCGGCAACGCATTCGCTTACCGGGCCTACAGAGATCGCTATTGTAAGCCGGGTAAGCGCAGCGCCACCCGGCAAAACTACGTAACCTTAACCTATCAGGCTGACTCCGCCAGAGCAATATCCTCGCGTGTCTCAATGCGCTCATTACCGTGATAAATACGAGCATGCTGTAAGCCCACAAACAGGCGTTCACCGCGATACGGCGGCTCTTCATCACGCATGACGACGGTGAGAGGATCGGTATACCAGCCCAATGGCTGTACCACTAATTGGGTGTAGTGACCTTTAGGGCTAGCCTCCAGAACCTGAACCGGAAGCGGTGAATCAAGGCTGGTGCGACGGCTCACATCCACTTCCCATGGACGCAAGAACAGATCCACAGGCCCCTGATGTGCAGACGTATACCCAAGTGGCCAGCGGTGCGCACCAACGTGGAACTGTCCACCGCGAATGGTCCCCTGCAAACGGTTAACTTCGCCCATAAACTCCAGCACGAAGCGGGTTGCAGGCTCGCGCCACAATTGCTCCGGCTCGTCAACCTGTTCAATGTTCCCCTGGCTCATGACCACCACGCGATCGGCCACTTCCATCGCCTCTTCCTGATCGTGGGTCACAAAGACGCTGGTGAATTTAAGCTCTTCATGGAGCTGACGCAGCCAACGGCGCAGCTCTTTACGCACCTGCGCATCCAGCGCACCGAACGGCTCATCGAGCAACAAAATCTGCGGTTCAACTGCCAGCGCGCGGGCCAGGGCCACACGTTGCTTTTGCCCACCAGAAAGCTGAGCAGGGAAGCGTTCGGCCAGATGGGACAACTGCACCATTTCCAGCAATTTGGTCACTTTCGCTTTGATTGTCGCAGCATCAGGGCGCTCGCGACGTGGCAATACGGTCAGGCCAAAGGCGATGTTATCGAACACCGTCATATGGCGGAACAACGCATAATGCTGGAATACAAAACCAACCTTACGATCGCGAGCGTGCAGACGGCTCACGTCCGTCCCGTGAAAGCGAATATGCCCGCTGGTCTGGTGTTCAAGCCCCGCGATAATACGCAGCAACGTAGTCTTGCCTGAACCCGAAGGGCCCAGCAACGCCACCATTTGTCCGGAAGGGATATCCAGCGAGATATCATTCAGCACCTGGGTGCGACCAAAAGACTTCTTAATATTGGCAATCTCAATGCTCATGATTTCCCTCCTGGTGCAGACGTTTTTCCTGATTCTCTAAACGCCATTGCACCACACTCTTCAAAAACAGGGTCAAAATAGCCATCAGCGTCAGTAACGCAGCGGCGGTAAAGGAACCGACGGTGTTGTAGTCCTGTTCCAGTAATTCAATCTGTAACGGCAGCGATAAGGTTTCGCCGCGAATGGAGCCGGATACCACTGACACAGCGCCAAATTCGCCAATCGCACGGGCATTGGTCAGCACCACGCCGTAGAGCAACGCCCAACGAATGTTCGGCAGCGTCACGCGTCTGAACATCTGCCAGCCGGAAGCCCCCAGCAAAACAGCCGCTTCATCTTCATGACTCCCCTGGCTCAACATCACCGGAACCAGTTCACGCACAACAAACGGACACGTCACGAAAATCGTCACCAGCACCATGCCCGGCCATGCGAACATGATTTGCAGGTTGTGTTCATCCAGCCAACCGCCCAATGGACCATTCGAACCGTAAAACAACAGATAAACCAGACCTGCCACAACCGGGGAAACCGCAAACGGAATATCCAGCAGCGTCAGCAATAACTGGCGACCCGGGAAGTTAAAACGCGTCACCAGCCAGGCCAGCAACGTCCCAAACACCAGGTTCACCGGTACGGTGATCAACGCAATCAGCACGGTCAGCCAGATAGCGTGCAACATATCCGGGTTCGCCAGGTTTTCCAGGGCCGGCATTAGCCCCTTACTGAAGGCCTGAACAAAGATGTAGACCATCGGTACAACGAGAATAAAGGCTGAAACCAGTACGCCTGTGCCAATCAGAAACCATTTTCCCCAGTTAATGCGGGGCGCGTCGTAACGCTTCAATTGAGTAACTTCCGCCATTAGTGACCTACCACTCGTCGACCAAAGCGACTTTGCAGCGTATTGATGGAGAACAACAGCAGCAGCGATGCGGCCAGAATCACCGAAGCAATTGCACTGGCTGCCGGATAATCAAACTCCTGCAAGCGAACAAAAATCATCAGCGAGGTCACTTCCGTCTTCCACGCGATATTCCCCGCGATAAAAATCACCGCGCCAAACTCACCGAGGCTACGGGTGAACGACAGCGCAACCCCTGCCAGCAAGGCCGGAGAAAGCTCAGGCAGCACCACTTTGCGAAAACTCTGCCAGCGCGTCGCCCCCAGCGTTTCCGCCGCTTCTTCGTATTCCGGGCCTAATTCTTCCAGTACCGGCTGCACCGTACGCACCACAAACGGGATGCTGGTAAAGGCCATCGCCACCGCAATACCCAGCCAGGTATAGGTTACTTTGATATCAAACTTCGCCAGCCACTCACCGTAAAAACCGTTCACGGAAAACAGCGAGGCCAGCGTCAGGCCAGCAACCGCCGTTGGCAACGCAAATGGCAAGTCCATCAACGCATCCAGCAGCGTGCGTCCCGGGAAACGGTAACGGGTTAAGATCCAGGCCATCAGCAGGCCGAACACACCGTTGAAAATCGAGGCCACAAACGCCGACAGCAATGTAACTTTATACGCGGCGACAACCTGAGGGTTGGTAACAACGTCCCAGTACTGCGACCAGCTCATCTGAGCGAGCTGCATTACCAGCGCGCTCAGAGGTAACAGCAAAATCAGACAGACGAACAACAGGCTGGTCCCGAGGCTTAAGGTGAAGCCCGGCAGCACACGTCTGGAGGAAACAGCAAACATTACTTACGCCCCGCCGCCAGCAATTTGTCTAACTCACCGCCGCTGACAAAATGCGCTTTCATCACATCAGGCCAGGAGCCGAAATGGTCTTCCACACGGAACAGGTCTGTCTGCGGGAATTTGTCTTTCAGTTTGTTCATCACGTCTGGGTTATTCACGCGGTAGTAATAATCGGTGATGATGGTTTGCGCCTGCGGGCTGTACAGGTAGTTGAGATAAGCCTTCGCCGCTTTCTCTGTCCCGTTTGCCTGGACGTTTTTATCGACCCACGCCACCGGGAATTCCGCCAGAATATTGGTTTTCGGGATGACGACTTCAAAGCCCTGCGCTTCATACTGCTTACGGATGTTATTCACTTCCGATTCGAAGCTGATCAGCACATCACCCAGACCACGCTCCGCAAAGGTCGTGGTTGCTCCGCGACCACCGGTATCGAACACTTCGACATTTTTCAGGAACTGAGTCATGAACTGCTCAGTTTTCGCTTTATCGTTACCGTCAGCTTTGTCCGCCGCTCCCCACGCCGCCAGATAGGTATAACGCGCGTTACCGGAGGTTTTCGGGTTCGGGAAAATCAGCTTCACATCGCTACGAACCAGATCGTTCCAGTCGTGGATGTTTTTCGGATTCCCTTTGCGCACCAGGAAGGCCATCGTGGAGTAAAAGGGTGAACTGTTATTTGGCAATCGGCTCTGCCAGTCAGCCGGGAGCAGCTTGCCTTTGTCATGCAGGATCTGCACATCCGTGACCTGGTTGTACGTCACCACATCCGCTTTCAATCCTTGCAGAATCGCTAACGCCTGCTTGGAAGAACCTGCGTGAGATTGCTTGATGGTCAGCTTGTCGCCACCATTTTCTTGCGCCCACTGCTGTTCAAAAGGCGGGTTCAGGGCGGCGAATAACTCGCGGGAGACATCATAGGAGCTGTTAAGCAGCTCTGTTGCCTGCGCCTGCGCGACCAACAGCATCGACGCAGCCAGCGCCAGATATCCTTTTTTCAGTACAGTTACGGTCATTGCGCACCCTTATAAATGTGATGACTATCTTATGGTCATAATATTTATAACGAGTACGAAAGGAGTAACGGTTTTATATACCGTTTAGTGATTTGGAAGCAGAAAAGAGAATAAGGGTGCGGACTGATGCCCTCACCCCAACCCTCCCCCGCAGGGAGAGGGCGAAAAACCATTACAGCGCCAGCAGACGCTCAACAGACGGCGCGAAGTAGTAGCCACCCGTCACCGGTTTGGTGAAGCGTAACATAGCATCACGTTTACCGTCGGTATCACCAAACATACTCAGTAACTGTTGTTCGATGTTGTACAGGCGCGCGCAGTAGGCACAGAAGTAAAGACCATGCGTACCGCTTGCTGTGCCATACGGCAGGCTTTGGCGAACAATCTTCAGGCCTTTGCCCTCTTCCTTGAGGTCGACGCGGGTCAGGTGAGACGTCACCGGGCGATCATCACCGTCGATCTCTTCGTTGGCGTCTTTGGTACGGCCAATCATCATCTCCTGGTCATGCACGCTCATGCGGTTTAGTTGCTTAAGGTTGTGCTCCCAGCGCTGAACGAAGACATAGCTCCCCCCCGCATCCACACCGTCTTTAATCACGGCAACGTCGCGACGAGTCTCTTCCCCGGCCGGGTTTTCAGTGCCATCCACAAACCCGCTCAGATCGCGCTCTTCTACCCAACGGAAACCGTGGACCTCTTCCTGCACGTCGATGTTGTCACCAAAGGCTTCCATCGCCGCCTGCGCGACAGAGAAGTTCACATCGTGACGCAGAGAGAGAATATGAATCAGCACATCGTACTGGGTCGCAGGGGCCAGACCTTTACCGTAAGGGATAAAGTCTTTCAGCTCTTCGGCTCCCATACCACCACTGAGTTGACGCCAGACGTTGTTGCCAAAAGCGACAACTGCACCAAGATGGGCGTCAGGGAATTTGGCCTGGAAGGAGGCCAGTTTATCGACGAAAACCTTGCTGGCCGCACGCAGGGCATCCACATCCCCTTTAACATTGGCTTCAATCCAAATCGCCGCGCGGCAATGTTCTGGCAAAATGCCACTCTGAACCTGAGACATCGCTCCTCCTGAAAAAAAACGCCACGACACCGTGGCATTGTTGGCGAGCATTATACCCGTTTTTCAGGAAGACAGATTGTCCGGACGCAATTTACTGCTTCCAGATAATTTGACTGATTTTCCAGTTTTTCAGCGTATCGTCTGAAGGCATTAACCCTTCCGGACCACTCCAGGTTCCGGTAAAAAGATAGCTAATATGCTGGCTTCCCTCGGCTTTACATTCCACCGCGACATGCTCATCAGCCGTCGCGCTGGTGCAGTGACCAAACGCCTGTTTGTAGAGATCGCTAAATGGCGTTCCCACCTTTACGCCGCTCGCCGTCGGGATCTCACTGTCCAGCACCTCAACACGATTGACGGTCCCTTTATCTCCGTTAATCACCAGCGCCAGGGTTTCGCCTTTCAGCGCTTCGAAATAATGCACGATAGTGCCATTTTCCGTTTTCATACCGCTACGCAGGCGATAATCACTGCTCAATGCCGACTGAATGGCGTCCTGATTCAGCGCCGTCGCGGCGGTAATGTTACCAACCCCCTGCTCGGTGACCTCCGTTGAAGATCCAAACCAGTTCCACGGATAGGCGGCTGACCAGTTTATTGAGGAGAGCGTTGAACAGCCTGTTAACGCCAGCGGGAGAGCGCATAAAAGTAAACGCAGCGATTTCATTGAAACGTCCTTACGTATTAAATCAACGCATGTTGGAGTGCGACATCGGCAAAAAGTGCCGATTAATCTTTCTCAGGTGTAAAACAGACACGTAAACGGGGATTGGTGAACAGCCATATTAATGCCACGATATCGGCGACAACCAGCCCAATCCCCACGCCTGTAAGCGGCTCACCGAACAGCCATAACAGCGGTTGCCAGCACAGCAGTACCATCTGCGCGGCAATAAGCAGCCAGCGTATTGCCGACCACAGGCGCGGAATAAAATGTCGTCGTCCGCTGCACAAAAACGCCATTACCGCAGGAACACCCGGCAGTAATCCCAGCCAAAAAGCATCGTGGTCAGGATAAAAGAGCGTGAGCAGTGTATCTCCCTGACCGCGAGACGCACCCGCCATCACAAACAACACCCAGGTTCTCGCCTGGAGCAACAACACACACCAGAATAAAAAGGGTAAGCGCAGGCGACCATGACTATCGTAATCGCCTGGGTGAAATTCAGTACTCTTCATCTTCTATCAGACGCTTACCCAGACTCAGCACGTCAGAGTGCTCATAACCCAGACGTTCATACATTCCCAGCACCACGTCGTTATCTTCCCGAACCATGATCTGAATTTTGGGGCAGCCACGGGCGATCAGTTTCTTTTCCAGACGATTAAGCAGTGCATTGGCAATGCCCCGACCACGGTATTCGGGGTGTACGCCCAGATAGTAAGCAGAGCCACGATGACCGTCATAACCGCCCATCACCGTCCCCACAACTTCACCGTTAACTTCGGCAACCAGAAACAGACTGACGTCGTGATGCACTTTACGCTCAATATCCATTTCCGGATCGTTCCACGGGCGAAGTAAATCGCAGCGCTCCCAAAGGGTGATCACCTCTTCGAAATCTGCCTGGCGAAAAACGCGTATCTCCATGGTATTACCGCCTTTTCGGGTTTAAAAACAGTGATTATGGCCTTAACGCAGTGTTAAGCCAATAACCGGGGAAAATCTCGCCAAAATTTGGCATAATGTCACTTTGTCACGTATTGAAATGAAAAGTAAAACAATTCCCAATAAGGACTGTCGTAACGCTAATCACGATACGATATAACACCAGGACTCCAATTTTTTACAATTCAGGCCGCATGAGCACATTCAAACCATTAAAAGCACTCACATCGCGTCGTCAGGTTCTTAAAGCGGGGCTGGCGGCCTTAACGTTAACAGGCATCGCAAAGCAGGCTCAGGCAAAAGAAGAGAGCACGCTCAAAACCAGTAACGGACACAGCAAACCGAAAGCCAAAAAACCAGGGGCGAAACGCGTGGTGATGCTCGACCCCGGTCACGGTGGCATCGACACCGGCGCTATTGGTAAAAACGGTTCGAAAGAAAAACATGTCGTGCTGGCGATTGCAAAAAATGTCCGGTCGATTTTACGCAGCAACGGGATTGACGCCCGCCTGACACGCAGCGGTGACACGTTTATTCCGCTCTACGACCGCGTGGAAATTGCCCATCAGCACGGCGCTGATCTGTTTATGTCGATTCACGCTGACGGTTTCACTAACCCCAGTGCGGCGGGCGCATCCGTTTTTGCGCTCTCTAACCGTGGGGCAAGTAGCGCCATGGCGAAGTACCTCTCCGATCGCGAAAACCGAGCGGATGAAGTTGCAGGTAAAAAAGCGACGGACAAAGACCACTTGCTGCAGCAGGTTCTGTTTGATCTTGTCCAGACGGACACCATCAAAAACAGCCTGACGCTTGGCTCACATATTCTGAAGAAGATTAAGCCCGTACATCGACTGCACAGCAGAGGCACAGAACAGGCGGCGTTCGTGGTGCTGAAATCACCGTCGATCCCCTCCGTGCTGGTTGAAACCTCATTTATTACTAACCCGGAAGAAGAGCGTCTGCTTGGCACAACCGCGTTCCGCCAAAAAATTGCAAATGCCATCGCCTCCGGGATAATCAGTTACTTTAACTGGTTTGATAACCAGAAAGCGCACTCCAGGAAACGCTAGATGAAACCCAATGCACAACTGGTAAAAACATTCCTGCTGCAGTTACAGGATGAGATTTGCCAGAAACTGGCCGCGGCCGATGGCGGCGAATTCCAGGAAGATAACTGGCAGCGCGAAGCCGGCGGCGGCGGTCGCAGCCGTGTGTTACGTAACGGCGGTATCTTTGAGCAGGCCGGGGTTAACTTCTCCCATGTTCATGGTGATGCAATGCCCGCCTCAGCCACAGCGCACCGCCCGGAACTGGCAGGACGGAGTTTTGAGGCCATGGGGGTCTCTCTGGTCGTGCATCCGCATAACCCCTTTGTCCCTACCAGCCATGCCAATGTGCGCTTTTTTATTGCTGAAAAACCGGGTGCTGAACCGGTATGGTGGTTTGGCGGCGGTTTCGATTTAACCCCCTACTACGGGTTTGAAGAGGACGCCGTACACTGGCACACCACCGCGCGTGACCTCTGTTTGCCCTTTGGCGAAGAGGTGTACCCGAAATACAAGAAATGGTGTGACGATTACTTTTACCTCAAGCACCGTGACGAACAGCGCGGTATTGGCGGCCTGTTCTTCGATGATTTGAACACGCCTGATTTTGATACCGCCTTCAGCTTTATGCAGGCGGTGGGTAACGGTTATACCGACGCTTATCTGCCAATAATCGAACGGCGTAAACACACCGATTACGGCGTTCGTGAGCGTGAGTTCCAGCTCTACCGTCGCGGGCGTTATGTAGAGTTCAATCTGGTGTGGGATCGCGGCACGCTGTTCGGTCTACAGACGGGTGGACGAACAGAATCTATTCTGATGTCGATGCCGCCACTGGTGCGCTGGGAGTACGGCTACGATCCAAAAGAAGGCAGCCCGGAGGCTGCCTTGAGTGAGTTTATTAAGGTCCGGAACTGGGTTTAAGCAAACTGTTTTCCCCTCCCCCTAACGCTCTCCCTTTTGGCGTGAGGCCAAGGTGAGGGGAATTCGCTTATAGCGGCTGTGTCTGTGCTTCAACTACCGCCAGTGCCACCATGTTCACAATACGGCGTACGGATGCAATCGGCGTTAATACATGTACCGGCTTCGCCACGCCCATCAGAACCGGCCCCACGGTTACCCCTTCAGAGCTGGAAACGCGCAACAGGTTGTAGCTGATACGTGCCGCTTCTACATTTGGCATAATCAGCACATTCGCAGACCCTTTCAGCGGGCTGTCCGGCATACGTTCATTACGAATGCTTTCTACCAGGGCGGCATCTCCGTGCATCTCACCGTCAATCATCAACTCCGGGGCACGCTCGCGCACCAGCTCCAGGGTCTGACGCATCTTGCAGGCCGCAGGTGATTTAGACGAACCAAAGTTGGAATGCGACAACAGGGCCACTTTTGGCTCAATACCAAAGCGGCGCACCGTTTCCGCCGCCATGACGGTAATCTCTGCGAGTTGCTCAGGAGTTGGATCGTCATTGACGTAAGTATCAGCAATAAAGGTGTTCCCGCTTGGTAACAGCAACGCATTCATCGCCCCGGCAGTATGGACACCCTCACGGTAGCCAAAGATCTCCTGCACCACGCTGAAATGCTCGTGATAATCACCAATGGTTCCGCAGATCAACGCATCGGCTTCACCGCGATGCACCATGATTGCCCCAATCACTGTGGTATTGCTGATCACCGCTCTCTGAGCCTGCTCCTGGGTGATCCCACGGCGTTTCATGATCGCGTAGTATTCGTTCCAGTACTCCTTAAAACGCGGATCGGATTCGTTGTTCACAATCTCGAAATCGACACCCGGTTTGATTTGCAGGCCCAGCTTCTGAATGCGCATCTCAATCACGCTCGGACGCCCGATCAGGATCGGTTTCGCCAGCCCTAACGTGATCAGCTCCTGTGTTGCATGCAGCACACGGGCCTCTTCCCCCTCCGCCAGCACCACGCGTTTTGCGTCTGCGCGAGCCTGAGAGAAAATAGGCTTCATGAACAAATTGGTTTTGTAGACAAACTCGGTGAGTTTATCCACATAAGCATCAAAATCATTAATCGGACGCGTCGCCACACCGGAATCCATCGCCGCTTTCGCGACCGCCGGGGCAATTTTGACAATCAAGCGCGGATCGAACGGCTTAGGAATAATGTAATCCGGGCCAAAACTCAGATCCTGATCGCCATAGGCAGAAGCCACTACTTCGCTTTGTTCAGCATGCGCCAGTTCGGCAATGGCATGAACCGCGGCCAGTTTCATCTCTTCATTGATGGCCGTTGCGCCAACGTCCAGCGCACCACGGAAGATGAACGGGAAACACAGCACGTTGTTCACCTGGTTTGGATAGTCTGAACGGCCTGTACAAATAATTGCGTCTTCACGCACCGCTTTTGCCAGCGGCGGCAGGATTTCCGGCTCAGGGTTTGCCAGCGCCAGAATCATCGGTGCACGCGCCATTTTCTGCACCATTTCCGGAGTCAGCACTTTCGGCCCCGAGCACCCGAGGAAAATATCAGCCCCGTCGATCACATCGTCCAGCGTACGCTTGCCGTCGTCTTCCACCGCATAAGCCGCTTTGGTTGCAGCCATGTTTGGCTCACGATCTTTGTAGATCACGCCTTTGGAGTCGCAAACCACAATATTGCGCTTCTGCATTCCCAGCGCCACCAGCAGGTTCATACAGGCGATGGCCGCTGCACCCGCACCGGACACCACCATGCGCACGTCAGAAAGATTTTTCTCCACTACGCGTAAACCGTTCAGGATCGCCGCAGTACTGATAATTGCTGTGCCGTGCTGGTCATCATGAAACACGGGAATGTTCATACGCTCACGCAATTTCTGCTCGATGTAGAAACATTCCGGCGCTTTGATATCTTCAAGGTTAATGCCGCCAAATGTCGGTTCCAGCGCGGCCACTACGTTGATGAATTTATCGGGATCAAGCTCATCGACTTCGATATCAAATACGTCAATCCCGGCAAATTTCTTGAACAGTACGCCCTTCCCTTCCATTACCGGTTTACCTGCCAGCGCACCGATATTGCCTAAGCCCAGTACGGCTGTACCGTTAGAGATAACGGCTACAAGGTTGCCACGCGCAGTATATTTGTACGCCGCCAGCGGATCTTTCTCGATCTCAAGGCAAGGTGCGGCTACACCTGGCGAGTAGGCCAGGGCGAGATCGCGTTGTGTGGCCAACGGTTTAGTCGGGGAAACCTGGATTTTGCCCGGAACAGGAAATTCATGAAAATCGAGGGCACTCTGCTTCAACTGATCATCCATCTTATCGTTCCTTTCACGTATCGTTCAAAAAGGGTGGCGTACTCACTCTCCTGATGCTCACCCAGGAATGCCGGATAGTATCGCCCCAGCCCACAGTACAAACTTTGAAGGCTGCCAAACTCTCACTATCACAACGCAAAAATTGTTATCAATTTATAACAGCCATGTTACCTGCCGCAGAAAGCAATGCCTCCCCCGTCTGCTATGCTTTTTTGTTAAGTACGTCATGTATTTCGCAGAAGTGTGAACCAACGCACTCACCTAACTCTTTTATTCCAAAGGAGTAATCGTTAATGAACCAATTAGACGGCATCAAACAATTCACCACCGTGGTTGCCGACAGTGGTGATATCGAATCCATCCGCCACTATCAGCCTGAAGATGCAACCACCAACCCCTCACTGCTGCTAAAAGCGGCAGAGCTTGAGCACTACGCGCACTTGATTGACGACGCCATCGCCTACGGTAAACAACGGGGGAAAAACCAGGAGCAGCAGGTTGTCGAAGCCTGCGACAAGCTGGCGGTTAACTTTGGGGTGGAAATTCTGAAAAGCATTCCGGGCCGTGTTTCAACCGAAGTCGATGCGCGACTCTCTTTTGACAAAGAAAAGAGTATCGCCAAAGCCCGTAAACTGGTTGAGCTCTACCAGGAGCAAGGCATTGATACGTCACGCATTCTGATTAAACTCGCGTCAACCTGGGAAGGCATTCGCGCCGCCGAGGTGCTGGAAAAAGAGGGAATCAACTGTAACCTGACATTGCTGTTTTCGTTTGCACAGGCGCGCGCCTGCGCCGAAGCAGGCGTCTTTTTGGTGTCGCCCTTTGTAGGACGTATCTACGACTGGTATCAGGCTAAACAGCCAATGGACCCGTACGTGGTGGATGAAGACCCCGGCGTGAAGTCCGTTCGCAATATCTACGACTATTTCAAACAGCACCGCTACGAAACCATTGTCATGGGAGCCAGTTTTCGCCGAACAGAACAGATCCTCGCCCTGGCGGGCTGCGATCGACTCACCATTTCCCCCAATCTACTGAAAGCGCTTCAGGAAAAAGAAGAACCCGTCATTCGCAAACTGATCCCTTCATCCACTGTGCTACCTGCACCAAAACCCATGACGGAAGCCGAACTCCGCTGGGAGCACAATCAGGATGCCATGGCTGTCGATAAGCTGGCAGAAGGCATCCGGCTGTTCGCCATTGACCAGCGCAAACTCGAAGATCTTCTCGCCGCCAAACGTTAACCTTGCCATGGAGTGAATTATGTCCCGTAAAGAGCTCGCCAATGCCATTCGCGCCCTCAGCATGGATGCCGTACAAAAAGCCAACTCCGGCCATCCTGGCGCACCAATGGGCATGGCTGATATTGCCGAAGTGTTGTGGAATGATTTCCTGAAACACAATCCGAACGATCCGACCTGGTCTGACCGTGACCGCTTTATTCTCTCCAACGGCCACGCTTCTATGCTGCTCTACAGCCTGCTGCATTTATCCGGCTACAACCTGCCGCTGGAGGAGCTTAAAAACTTCCGCCAGCTCCATTCCAAAACACCTGGACACCCGGAAATTGGCTACACGCCTGGCGTTGAAACCACCACCGGTCCACTCGGCCAGGGTTTAGCAAATGCCGTGGGCATGGCGGTAGCCGAACGCACGCTGGGGGCGCAGTTTAATCAGCCGGACCATGAGATTGTCGACCACTTTACCTATGTCTTTATGGGGGATGGTTGCCTGATGGAAGGCATCTCTCACGAAGCCTGTTCTCTGGCGGGTACGCTAGGCTTAGGCAAGTTAATTGGCTTTTATGATCACAACGGCATCTCGATTGACGGTGAAACGAAAGGCTGGTTTACCGACGATACGGCAAAACGGTTCGAGGCCTACCACTGGCACGTGGTACATGACATTGATGGTCACGATCCGCAAGCCGTGAAAAAAGCCATTCAGGAAGCCCAGAGCGTGAAAGACAAACCATCCCTGATTATCTGCCGGACAGTGATCGGTTTTGGCTCCCCCAACAAAGCGGGCAAAGAAGAGGCTCACGGGGCAGCGTTGGGTGAAGAAGAGGTCGCCCTGACTCGCCAGAAACTGGGCTGGAAATACCCGGCATTTGAGATCCCGAAAGAGATCTACAAAGCCTGGGATGCCCGGGAATCAGGCGAAAAAGCACAACACGCGTGGAACGAGAAGTTTGCTGCGTACAAAAAAGCCTATCCCGAACTGGCCGACGAGTTTACCCGTCGAATGAGTGGCGGGCTGCCAAAAGAGTGGGAGGCGAAAACACAGGCTCTTATCGACAATCTGCAATCCAACCCGGCCAAAATCGCCACCCGTAAGGCATCACAAAATACCCTCAACGCAATCGGCCCTGTTCTGCCTGAGCTTCTGGGGGGATCAGCGGATCTGGCTCCCAGCAACCTCACTATATGGTCTGGCTCCAAATCGCTGAAGGAAGATATCGCCGGAAACTACATCCACTACGGCGTGCGTGAATTCGGGATGACCGCAATCGCCAATGGCATTGCCCATCATGGCGGCTTTGTACCTTACACCGCCACCTTCCTGATGTTTGTCGAATACGCGCGTAACGCCGCGCGCATGGCAGCCCTGATGAAAGCCCGGCAGATTATGGTCTATACCCATGACTCTATCGGGCTTGGCGAAGATGGGCCGACACACCAGGCCGTCGAACAGCTGGCCAGCCTGCGTCTGACACCAAATTTCAGCACCTGGCGTCCCTGCGATCAGGTTGAGGCTGCGGTAGGCTGGAAGCTGGCCGTTGAACGCCACAACGGCCCGACGGCACTGATCCTGTCGCGTCAGAACCTTGCGCAAATGGAGCGGACCCCGGATCAGGTCAAAAATATCGCGCGTGGAGGCTATATCTTAAAAGACAGCGGGGGCAAGCCAGATGTCATTTTGATTGCGACAGGGTCAGAGATTGAGATCACAGTGAAAGCCGCGGAAAAACTGACCGCCGAAGGGCATGCGGTGCGTGTGGTCTCTCTGCCCTCGACCGATATCTTTGATGCCCAGGACGAGGCGTACCGCGAGTCGGTCTTGCCTTCCAGCGTGAACGCACGCGTGGCGGTGGAAGCCGGGATTGCCGACTACTGGTACAAATACGTGGGGCTAAAAGGCGCTATTGTCGGCATGACGGGCTACGGTGAATCTGCCCCTGCCGACAAGCTGTTCCCGTATTTCGGCTTTACCGTTGAGAATGTCGTAGAGAAGGCACTGAGTGTGCTTTAGCGCGTGATCCACAGCGTGGGCCAGGCATCTGGCCCATGCCAGTTATCGCAGCTTGGTTCTTCGGCGTAACGTACCAGACGAAAACGCTGACCATCAAAACGCCAGCGTGTCTGAATACCGCAGTCAGCAATTCCACGCCCTAATGCCAGTGTGCTCAGCTCACGGGTTTTCTCATCAAAACGGGCATTCATCAGCTCCATTTCGCTGCTGTCACTGGACGGCGTAAACGGCAAGCGTAACCGCACGCTTCTGGCCGCAAACGGCTTTTTGCGCGACACCAGCCACGCCAGGTCGACCGTGTTGTAAGCTCCCGCTTCACAACTGATCATCAGTAATGCTTTATCATCGGTTAATGCGGTGACACGAACTTCCCGGCGATTAGGGTCAAGTGAACACTGGCTGCTGTTCATTCGCCACGTACCGTAATCCAGCAGATCGTTTAGCTCTTCATGCGACAACGGCACTGGAGGGGAATCTTTTTGGGTGACCTCTTTTAACGCAGGTGCGGGCGGTACACTCAAAGGTGGTTCATCCCCTTTTTTAATCCATGCTGTTTCGCTACCCACACGTTTTTGTTGGGCATCAATGAACAGTAAAGCGGCTTTCAGACCATCCAGGGAAATCACCTGCTGGCCGTTACGCAGGACGAGCGCTTTCCCTTCCTGAATGGTCTTCAAAAACGCAGTAATGGTGGTCGCATCGTTAGTGATCAAATGCCAGGGTGTTAAGTGCCAGTGCGGTGGATTCAGTTTTAATGGCACGTTATCAAGCAACAATCGGGGGGCGATATCAGGCTCTTTGACAGGCGGGGACGATAATCCGCCTAAATCGATACGCAGTGTGGCATCTGCTTTTGCCCCGGCGCTGCGGCTGAGTGTCATGACCAGACCGTGGTGTTCGCCGGTATTACGTGCAACGCAAAAATTCTGGTTGTTACAGGTCACCTGCCAGTCAGAGAAAGACTGTTGTGCAGGTGCGGCCCATACCAGAGGTACAGGCAACGCGCAAAATATGACAATAATAAAAACGCAGTAGCGCATGGAAGGCACAATCCCGGAAACGAAAACGCAAAAAACTGGGCAGTATCTTCGTGTCCCAACCGGGCTTGCTCAATCGGATTTATCGGATAGATTTATCCGAAACAGAGCCGACTACCGTTCGAAATCGGCATACATAAGCCCGGTTGTTTGTAAATACTGCAACAATATCACTGCCTTACCGTCCCTTATTTCCCCTGACTTCACCATCGCCAGAGCCTGGGTAAAGGGTATTTCCAGCACATCAATATCTTCATCGCCCACGCCACCGCCACGGTGGGTACGCTGGGCATCGCTGTATTCAGCAATAAAGAAGTGCACAATTTCGGTCACCCCACCCGGCGACATATAGAGTTCGAAAACTTTTTGCACCTCGCCCACTTCAAAGCCGGTTTCTTCAACCGCTTCCTTACGGATGCACACTTCCGGTTCATCGTCGTCCAGTAGGCCGGCACAGGTTTCGATCAAGCGTCCGTCAGGATTGCCATTCACCCATGTCGCGACCCGGAACTGGCGAATCAGAACCACACTTTGCTTCTCACGGTTGTACAACAGGATGGTTGCCCCGTTACCGCGGTCGTAGACCTCGCGTTTGTGACGGATCACTTCACCGTTTTTACGCGTCAAATCATAAGTGATGTTACGCAGGACAAAGTAATTTTCAGACAGGATTTTATCTTTTATCACGTCTATTTTCAGGGTCATACGGGCTCCACGACACAATGAGTTTTCATATACTACGCCGTGAAACCCGCTTTGTCGCCCGTCGGATCTAGTGTGTTTTGGGTAATGCAACCTGCAACCAGTCCATCATTCCCTGCGCGGCATGACGTCCTTCTGCCATTGCAGTCACCACCAGATCGGCCCCGCGCACCGCATCGCCACCCGCGAAAATTTTTGGGTTGCTGGTTTGGTAGCGATAACGGCTGTCAACGGAGGCGATGATGCGTCCCCAGTCGTCGGTGTTGACACCCTGTACCTGTAACCAGGGCATTGCATGCGGATTAAAACCAAACGCCATGATCACTGCATCAGCTGGCATGACGAATTCACTTCCCTCAACAGGCACAGGCCGACGACGTCCTTGCGCATCCGGCTCACCCAAAATGGTGCGTAGCATCCGGATACCTTTTACCTGCCCATCTGCCGCCAGCACCAGCTCTACCGGCTGGACGTTAAACTCAAATTCGGCCCCTTCGTCCTTCGCGTTCTTCACCTCTTTTTTCGAACCGGGCATGTTGGCTTCATCCCGGCGATAGGCGCAGGTGACTTTCGCCGCACCATGACGTAATGCTGTGCGCACGCAATCCATCGCCGTATCACCGCCCCCCAGCACCACCACGTTCAACCCCTGCGTATCGATAAACGGCTCTTTCGTCGTCGGTTCGAGGCCCATCACATGACGCGTATTGGCGACTAAAAACGGTAACGCATCATAAACACCAGGCGCATCTTCATGCGGAATGCCCGCTTTCATGGAGCGATATGTCCCTACGCCAATAAACAGGGCGTCATAATTGCTGAGCAACTGCGACATCGGCACGTCTTTGCCAACTTCGCAGCTCAGCTTAAAGTGGACCCCCATCGCAGTAAAAATTTCCCGGCGGCGGGCGAGCAGCGATTTATCCAGCTTGAAGGCCGGGATACCAAAGGTCAGTAACCCGCCGATCTCCGGATGTCGGTCATACACCGTCACGCTGATGCCGTGACGCACCAGCACATCGGCACAGGCTAATCCGGCAGGGCCAGCACCAATAATGGCAACGCGTTTATCCACCGGAGAAACTCCGCTCATATCGGGTTGCCAGCCCATGGCCAGCGCCTGATCGGAAATGTAGCGCTCAATGTTGCCAATAGTCACCGCACCGGATGCATCCCGTACGGTACACGCCCCTTCACATAAGCGATCCTGTGGGCAGACACGCCCGGTGATCTCAGGTAAACAGTTCGTCTGGTGAGACAGCTCGACTGCACCCGCAATATCCCCTTCCTTAATGCGTTCAATCCACTGGGGGATGTGGTTGTGCAGCGGGCAAGTCCATTCACAAATGCTGTGTTCACCGCATTTCAGGCAACGCGAGGCCTCCCGATGAGCCTGGCCTGCAGTAAATGGCAGATAGATTTCGTTAAAGTGACGGGCTCTTTCTTGTGGACTGAGCTTATCCGGTTCACCGCGCTTCACCAGCGACTGCATCTGCTGGCGTTTTGTTTGCGGTAATTCACGGCGAACGACTTCCCCGTGCCACGGCTGCGCCTCCTGTTGGGCGGTATGCAGACGACGCGATTTCGCCAGATTGCCTAAAACTGCTGGTGTGGCAAGGGCAAGAACATCCGCGGGACAGTTTTCAATACAAGCCGGTCCTTGTGACCGTTGCGCGCAGAGATCGCATTTATGTGCCGCCGCTTTGATGCTGCCGTTATCCAGCGGCGTGACGATAATTTCCATGGTCCCAAACGGGCAGGCCACCACGCAGGCTTTGCAACCAATGCATTTTTGTTGATTCACCTGTACGCTGTCGTTGTTCTTGCTGATCGCGCCGTTAGGGCAGCTTCGGGCACACGGCGCATTTTCACAATGGTGGCAGGTCACCGGGCTGCACGTCGCTCCAGACTTAATAACCGTAATTCGGGGATGAAAATGGCGCTCGCTCAGGACATGCTGTTCGTCATTGTGCGCCATGACACAGGCGACTTCACACGCGCGACATCCGATACATTGCTGGCTGTTGGCCATAATAAAACGATTCATAACGACACCTGCTTTTGGTTTCAATAACCTTATTCTTTATATGAATATTGTATTTACCCACGACAACGTAATCAGGCAATGTTCAAATGCCCAGGAAGCCAAACTATTTACAGTGAACCTGTGGCAGATCAATTTATTTCATGGCAAATGAAATCGTGTTTCATCTGGCTGGGTTAGACCGCCCCGCCCTTCGTTACGTTTATATTCAGGAAGCTGTTTTGTGACCGTCAAACGACCTGTTTCTGCAAGCCTTGCACGGGCTTTCTTTTCGATTATTGCCTTGTCCGTACTGACAGGCGCGATTGCATTACTCACGCTCGCCAGTAGCCAGCGTGATGCTGAAGCCATTAATATTGCCGGCTCGCTGCGCATGCAAAGTTACCGTCTGGGTTATCAAATGCAGCGCGACAGCGCCAGTCTTGAGGAGCACCGTCTGGACTGGCGACACACCCTCAGCGCCCCCGCACTGCAAACGCTGGATCGCTGGTATGTACCGAAGGATGTAAAGCAGAAATATCAACAACTGCATATTGCGTGGCAGGAGATGGACCAGCAGATCGCCCAGGGTAATATGCTGTGGTATCAGGATCATATCGAAGGGTTTGTCGGGCGCATTGATGCCTTTGTGCTGGCTCTCCAGCACTATACCGAGCATAAAATAAAGCTGGTGATCCTGATTTCACTGGCAGGCGGGCTGGGTATTCTGCTACTGGCAATGCTGACTCTGCGCCGGATCCGCCGTCAGGTCGTTGCCCCACTTATTCATCTGGTGGCGGCAAGTGAGCGTATTGAACAGGGACAATTTGACTCCCCGGCACTGGACACCGAACTCCCGAATGAGCTGGGTCAACTGTCCCGCGCGTTCAACCATATGTCGGCCCAGTTAGATACGCTTTACCGTTCACTGGAACACTCTGTTGCCGAAAAAACGCGCCATCTGAATGAAGCCCATCAGCAACTCGAAATGCTGTTCAAATGCTCTCAGGCACTGAATACCGGCCAGATAGACAGCCACTGCTTCCGTCATATATTGCAGATTGTGCATGAATATACACAGATGAATTATCTGGAACTGCGTACCAGTGACGACTGGACGCTCTTCGAAGGTAGCGTCGATAGCGCACTCGCCATGCAAACCCTGCCGGTGTTGATGCAGGATACCCGATACGGAGAACTGCGCTGGCAAAGCGTTGCGGCAACCGTACCACCCCCCCTCATGAAAAGTGTCGCCACCATGCTGGGCCGTGGGCTCTATTTCAACCAGGCACAAAAACATTACCAGCAACTGTTATTGATGGAAGAGCGCGCCACTATTGCCAGAGAGCTGCATGATTCACTGGCTCAGGTACTCTCTTACCTGCGTATCCAGCTCACACTGCTCAAGCGTGCCGTCCCCGAAGAGAATGCGCCGGCGCAAACCATCATCACTGACTTTTCCCGCGAACTGAACAATGCCTGGCAGCAGTTACGCGAGCTATTGACCACCTTCCGTCTGACCCTCAACCACGCCAATCTTCCCGCCGCCATGCAGGAATCACTTGATGGTTTACAAAACCAGACGCAGGCAAAACTGATCCTCGATTGCCGTCTGTCATCCCTGGCTCTGGATGCACAAAAGCAGGTACACCTCCTGCAAATTGTTCGCGAGGCGGTACTGAATGCCATTAAACACGCTCAGGCAAGCGAGATAACCGTCAGTTGTATTACCTCTCCTGACGGGGCACATACGGTGACGATCCGCGACAATGGCATCGGTATTGGGGAGGCGAGCGAGCCGCCGGGGCACTACGGGTTAAATATCATGCGCGAGCGCGCAGAGCGTCTGGGCGGTACGTTGCACTTTTCTCAACCGCAAAATGGCGGAACGCAGGTGAGTATCACATTTCGTTCGCCCATCAGCCTTACGGGTAAATAACGATAAATTAACGAGAATTATCACCTTCACGCCTTTTGCCTGCGCGATACTTTCTTTTCGCTCGCGCGGGGAGCGCTGTAAAAGGGCATGATAATTTACACTATCTCCTTTATTTCTCCACGTTTGACCCTTGCCTTACCGCTAGAGTGATGCGGGCAATATACAATAATGACGTGCAGCAAAACGAGGTCACATTTTCATGGCGAATTTTTTTATCGATCGCCCCATTTTTGCCTGGGTGCTTGCAATCCTGTTGTGTCTGACAGGCACTCTGGCCATTACTTCACTTCCTGTTGAGCAATATCCCGATCTCGCGCCACCTAACGTGCGCATCACCGCGAACTATCCCGGCGCATCAGCGCAAACGCTGGAAAATACCGTCACACAGGTCATCGAGCAGAACATGACGGGGCTGGATAACCTCATGTATATGTCCTCACAAAGTAGCGCCACGGGTCAGGCCACGGTGACATTAAGTTTTATCGCCGGAACCAACCCGGATGAAGCAGTGCAGCAGGTACAAAACCAACTGCAGTCGGCGATGCGTAAACTGCCGCAAGCGGTACAAAACCAGGGGGTCACCGTACGTAAAACCGGGGATACCAACATTTTGACCATCGCCTTTGTCTCAACCGATGGCTCAATGGATAAACAAGATATTGCTGACTATGTCGCCAGTAACATTCAGGATCCGATTAGCCGTATTAACGGTGTTGGCGATATTGATGCCTACGGCTCGCAGTATTCCATGCGTATCTGGCTGGACCCAAACAAGCTGAACAGCGTCCAGATGACGGCAACCGATGTCACCAACGCCATCAAATCACAGAATGCGCAAATTGCTGTAGGCCAGTTGGGGGGAACTCCCTCGGTGGATAAGCAGGCACTCAACGCCACCATTAACTCCCAATCGTTGCTCCAGACCCCCGAACAGTTCAGAAATATTACGTTGAGGGTTAACCAGGACGGCTCTGACGTGCGGCTGGGCGATGTTGCCACCGTGGAAATGGGCGCTGAAAAATATGATTATCTGAGCCGTTTTAATGGCAATCAGGCCTCCGGACTCGGGGTTAAACTGGCCTCTGGTGCTAATGAAATGGCGACAGCGAAGTTAGTGCTGGACCGGCTGGATGAGCTGTCACAATATTTCCCCCACGGGCTCGAATACAAAGTCGCCTACGAAACCACCTCGTTCGTGAAAGCGTCCATTGAGGACGTGGTGAAAACCCTGCTTGAAGCAATCGCGCTGGTGTTCCTGGTGATGTATCTGTTCTTACAGAACTTCCGCGCAACGTTAATTCCGACCATAGCCGTCCCCGTGGTACTGCTGGGGACATTCGCAGTCCTCTATTCGTTTGGTTACAGCATCAACACCTTAACCATGTTTGCCATGGTTCTTGCGATAGGCCTGCTGGTGGATGACGCCATTGTGGTCGTCGAGAACGTCGAACGAATAATGAGTGAAGAAGGACTTTCACCCCGCGAGGCAACACGCAAATCTATGGGGCAAATTCAGGGGGCGCTGGTCGGTATTGCGATGGTTCTCTCCGCAGTCTTTATCCCTATGGCCTTTTTCGGCGGAACAACCGGGGCAATTTACCGCCAGTTCTCGATAACCATTGTGTCCGCAATGGTGCTTTCCGTACTGGTGGCGATGATCCTGACACCAGCCCTGTGTTCCACCATCCTTAAACCTCTGCATAAGGGTGAACAGCACGGTCAAAAAGGGTTCTTCGGCTGGTTCAACCGCATGTTTAACCGTAATGCAGCGCGTTATGAAGCTGGCGTTGGCAAGGTACTTCATCGCAGCCTGCGCTGGATGCTGATCTACGTATTGCTGTTGGGCGGGATGGTTTTCCTGTTCCTGCGTTTGCCGACGTCATTCCTGCCAATGGAAGATCGTGGCATGTTCACTACCTCTATTCAGCTCCCGAGTGGCGCAACGCAGCAGCAGACGCTGAAAGTTGTCGAAAAAGTTGAACAGTACTTCTTCACCAAAGAGAAAGATAACGTCGTCTCTGTATTCTCCACCGTCGGCTCCGGGCCTGGCGGTAACGGGCAGAACGTCGCACGCATGTTTGTACGTTTAAAAGACTGGGATGAACGAGACAGTAAAACCGGCTCCTCATTTGCCATTATCGAACGTGCAACCAAAGCCTTTAACCGCATCAAAGAGGCGCGCGTTTTTGCCAGCAGCCCACCCGCTATCAGCGGCCTTGGCAGTTCAGCAGGCTTTGATATGGAACTTCAGGACCACGCTGGCGCAGGTCATACGGCGCTGATGGCGGCCCGCGACCAGTTGCTGGAACTGGCAAGCAAAGATCCGACGTTAACCCGCGTTCGCCATAATGGTCTTGATGATAGCCCGCAGTTACAGGTTGATATCGACCAGCGAAAAGCACAGGCGCTCGGCGTTTCCATTGACGACATCAACGACACGCTGCAAACCGCGTGGGGGTCAAGCTACGTCAATGACTTCATGGATCGGGGTCGCGTGAAGAAGGTCTATGTGCAGTCCGGTGCTGAATACCGGATGCTGCCCGATGATATTAATCGCTGGTATGTGCGCAATAAAGACGGCGGGATGGTCCCCTTCTCGGCATTTTCCTCTTCGCACTGGGAAAGTGGCTCACCCCGTCTTGAACGTTACAACGGCTATTCCGCCCTTGAGATCGTTGGTGAGGCAGCTCCCGGCGTGAGTACCGGTACGGCGATGGACACCATGGAAAAACTGGTGCAACAACTGCCGTCAGGGTTTGGCCTGGAGTGGACGGCAATGTCATATCAGGAACGTCTCTCCGGCGCGCAGGCTCCGGCACTGTACGCCTTGTCTCTGCTGGTGGTCTTCCTTTGCCTGGCGGCGCTTTATGAAAGCTGGTCAGTGCCGTTCTCGGTCATGCTGGTGGTTCCACTTGGGGTGATTGGCGCTCTGCTTGCCACCTGGATGCGCGGTCTGGAGAACGATGTTTACTTCCAGGTTGGCCTGCTGACCGTCATCGGGCTATCCGCCAAGAACGCCATTCTGATCGTCGAATTTGCGAACGAGATGAATGCAAAAGGACACGATCTGATGTCCGCGACGTTACATGCATGCCGTCAGCGTTTACGTCCAATCCTGATGACCTCCCTGGCGTTTGTCTTTGGTGTTTTACCCATGGCGACCAGTTCAGGTGCAGGCTCAAGTAGCCAGCATGCCGTCGGCACAGGCGTCATGGGCGGCATGATCTCCGCAACGCTCTTAGCCATCTACTTTGTTCCGTTGTTCTTTGTTCTGGTACGCCGGCGGTTCCCGTTAAAAGAACGTCCTGAATAACTGATAATAATAAAAAAGGCGGCCCATCTGGCCGCCTTTTTACTGTGTGATCTATTCACACTATGGTTATTTTACTTATTTTAGTGCTCTTGCAATTCTTACTGAATGTCATTTACGAAGCATGACTTCGATAAAATCTTTCCAGTTCCCCAGTTCACGTTCAATCATAATATCCTCTCTTATTATTATGCGCATTCTACGGAAACCTATCATCATTGTGAAGACAAATTAACCAATTACTGTGATTACCCTCGCTACGAGTCTGGATTTACGCTAAATATGGGCGCAACACTTTAATTTTTATGTGACCAATAGCAATATTTTGAAATAACCACCCAGGTGGGTGAGTTTTAAATTACTGGCTGACTTTATTAGACATTTTCCACTACTGGACATCTATGCTTAAAAGATGAAAGAATATTCAGCTTACAGATGTAAGTTTAAATTCCCTGTAGATTAAATTAAGTGGCATATCGAATGTGTTATATTTTCCCTAACAATATAACGTCGAAATAACTGAACATTCGACATCCATAAGAACAAAAGGATTCACTATGATTGTGATGTACGGCATTAAAAATTGTGACACCATCAAAAAAGCGCGCCGTTGGCTGGAAGCTCATAACCTGGAGTATCGCTTTCATGACTACCGTGCCGATGGTCTTGATGCTGAATTTCTGCATACCGCCATCGCCGAGCTGGGCTGGGAGGCATTGCTGAATACCCGAGGGACGACCTGGCGCAAGCTGGATGAGTCACATCGAAACAGCATCAATGACGCCACCAGCGCGGCAACACTGATGCTTGAAATGCCCGCCATCATCAAACGCCCATTGCTCTGCGCGCCTGGTCAGCCTATGCTGCTGGGTTTCAGTGAAACCCTTTATCAGACTTTTTTCGTTGAGGTGTAGTCTATGTCATGCCCGGTCATTGAGCTGACTCAGCAGCTTATTCGCCGTCCTTCCCTTAGCCCGGACGACGCAGGTTGTCAGGCATTAATGATTGAGCGCCTGCGGGCGATCGGTTTTACCGTCGAACGTATGGATTTTGGTGATACGCAGAATTTTTGGGCATGGCGCGGTCAGGGGGAAACGCTGGCGTTTGCTGGCCATACCGACGTCGTTCCTGCGGGTGATGCCGATCGCTGGATCAACCCGCCGTTTGAACCGACTATTCGCGACGGTATGTTGTTTGGCCGCGGAGCAGCAGATATGAAAGGTTCTCTGGCGGCCATGGTTGTGGCAGCTGAACGCTTTGTTGCCCAGCACCCAAACCATAAAAACCGCCTCGCGTTCTTGATCACCTCTGATGAAGAAGCCAGCGCCCACAATGGTACAGTGAAAGTGGTTGAAGCCTTGATGGCCCGAAGCGAACGTCTGGACTACTGTCTGGTGGGCGAACCCTCCAGTACTGAAGTGGTGGGCGATGTCGTAAAAAATGGTCGTCGTGGTTCACTGACCTGCAACCTGACCATTCACGGTGTTCAGGGCCACGTTGCATACCCGCATCTGGCCGATAACCCGGTTCACCGTGCTGCACCGATGCTCAATGAGCTGGTCAACATCGAGTGGGACAAAGGTAATGAATTCTTCCCACCTACCAGCATGCAGATTGCCAACGTGCAGGCCGGTACAGGCAGCAATAACGTCATTCCCGGCGATTTTCACGTGCAGTTCAACTTCCGTTTTAGCACTGAACTGACCGATGAGATGATCAAAGCCCGCGTAGTGGCGCTGCTGGAAAAATACGAATTGCGCTATACCCTGGACTGGTGGCTTTCCGGTCAGCCCTTCCTGACACAACGTGGAAAACTGGTGGATGCGGTCGTTAACGCCATCGCACACTATAATGAAATTAAGCCACAACTGTTAACGACTGGCGGAACGTCAGACGGACGCTTTATTGCTTGCATGGGAGCGCAGGTTGTCGAACTGGGTCCAGTGAATGCCACCATTCATAAAATCAATGAGTGTGTAAATGCGGCAGACTTGCAACTGCTGGCCCGTATGTATCAACGTATCATGGAGCAGCTCGTCGCCTGACGGTTGCTCTGAAAAGGAATAGCGAATGGATTGGCTGACGAAGTACTGGTGGATTCTGGTGTTGGTGTTTTTGGTCGGTGTCATACTGAACGTGATTAAAGATCTTAAGCGTGTTGATCACAAAAAGTTTCTCGCCAACAAGCCCGAACTCCCGCCACACCGTGATTTTAACGACAAATGGGACGATGACGACAACTGGCCGAAGAAAGACCAGAAAAAGTGATCCCTGCATCCCCTCACCTTTTCCCCCTGTGGGGAGAGGGTGAGGGGTGTCTTATCTCAGAGAAACTCTACGATATCATCGTCATTTGGCTTACCGCCGCTGAGCGCTTCATCAAAGTAGTGTTTTGGTACGGTAAAACGCAAATGATCAAGTGCAAACTGCATACTGCGGTCGTCAATCGCATGACCCAGCTCATCGACAATATCCAGCGTCACATCTCCACCTTCCCGGATCAACGCTTCCTGCGCGGCAACCGCATGAGAAAGCTCAATCACCCGATCCTCACCACCGTGGATCAGATGGATCGTGGTCTGTGTCGTTGCACTTTGCGGCAGGGTCGCAAAGCGGCCATTAAACGCGATCACCCGCGACACAAGACCTGGCTGCGCTTTCACGCTTTCCAGTGCCATGATTGATCCCTGAGAGAAACCAATCAATGCGGTCGCATCAGCTCCAACGCCACTCTGCTGTTGCCAGTAGCGAACAGTTTCGATAAAGGTCGGCATAATTGCATCAATGCGCGCCTGACGATTTTCTTCCGTCACGCCCTGCACAGAGAACCACTGACGCCCATTGGGTCCACAGGGTTCCACGCCGCCAACACTGACGATCAACGCCTCGGGGAAAAGAGGTGCAAACCAGCTACCAATCGTGCCCATATTGACGGCGTTATCACCCACACCATGAAACAGAAGCAGTAACTGTTTAGCCGGTTTATCAGGGCTTTGAACAACAAAATGGTCGTGTTTCATGGCAGTCTCCTTAATTGATGACCTGGATTCTACGCCTCTGAAGGGTAATGACCATGCCACTTTACTGAAGAAGTCATTGAAAAAATTGCCATTGCAAAATATCGCGTTTCAACTGCTGAGCACGTGACTTATCAAGCCCTTCCAGGGTATGTGCCGTTTCACTGCGAAACAGTGCCAGTAACGCTTTTCGCCCGGAAAGCGCCAGTTCAGCGCAAAGCTGTGCATCGTCTTTATGACCTTCTGCTTTTCCGCGCAGTGCCGCAAGTGGCGCATCAACTACCAGCAGTAAACGGGTCAATGCCGCTACTGACGAAGAAAACGGTCGGTGAGCAAAGGCAAATCCCGCCAGTTCCAGCCAGTCGTCATCATTAAGGGTAGCGTCCCAGCTATCTTTTACAGGGATCTTTTCACGATTCCAGGCTTCCAGAACACGAGCATCCCGGCACAAACGCCGATGCTCCTGCTCACAAAGGGCCTGACCCGCATCGCTCAGAGGCAATAGCGCCATTGCCGTATAACAACCACTGCTGGCCTCACGATGACTCCCCATCCGGACCAGCACAAAGCCACATCGCTGCCAGAAGCGCCACAGCTCCTCGGTATAGCCGAAACTTACTGACACGTAATCCTGCTGCGCAACCTGACTCACACTGCGGATAAGCTGCTGCCCGATCCCCTCGCGCTGGCGCTGTGGATGGACCGCTACGCGCGTTACGCGTCGCCCTTTTAGCACCGCTGCCAGTGGGTTTCCCCCGTGCGCTGCCAGAGACTGGGCGACAAGATTACCTCTGGGCCGACGAAAACCCGCCCACACTGCGCGGCTGAGTTCTGCACTCAATCCACCTTCATCAACCAGCCACAAAGCCCCCGCTATGGCGCTATTCGTTTTCGCCACAGAAAAATGCTGACCCGGTGCATCCATCATGCGACGCAAATCGAGTGGAGAAGTCCGGTAATGTGCCGCGCACAGCAGTTCATACACATTCGCCGCTAACGCGGAATGGCTTTCCCATGACTGTGGCTCAAGCGCGGTAAAATGCACCTCACCTTGCGGGGTCGAATCAATCAGCTCATCGTTAAATAACAATGCTTGTGCCACCACACGTTCAAGTGGACATCCCGCAGCCCAGCGGATCGGGGTCAACAGCGTATAACGCTGTAATCCGGTGAAACGGGCGCAGAATTTGAGCAAAAATCCCCTTCCCGTCCCTTCGTAGCCCTGCACGGTAGTGGTCAACAACACGCGCGGAAAACGCCTTACCAGCTTTTCAAGAAGCGGCCCCGGCATTGCGGCCGCTTCATCAACGATCAGCCAGTCGGCCTGAATGTCAGATGCCGCCAGTGCATCTGGCGCAACAAAGTAGTAACGATCTCCGGCAAAGTGGGCGATGACCTCTGTAGCGGCTTTCGCCGGAGCCGTGACCACCGCACGGCCCTGAATCCGGTTGAGCAACATGCCTGCCAGCGCAGATTTTCCACGTCCGCGCGGCGCAGTTACGGCTGCTAGCCCATGAGACATGGTAAGGAGTGATGTCAGAATGTCAGACTGCTCACGCTGCGGCTCGCCGTTTGCGGGCCGCCAGTCAGGCGCGGGCGGAAAAGCATGGAGATGTGGGGCCTGGTGCTGCTGCCATAAAATCACATCAGGATCGGCGGACATAACCTGGCAAAAATGGCGGACAAAATGAGGCGTGGCAATCGGTTCAGGGCTGTCACTCCAGCGCAGGGAGTCGCTATCAGGTTTTTCTGCCCAGGACAGCAGAGGCGGTACGAGTAATACCAGCAGGCTTCCCGCCTGCAATGTACCGCTCAGGGCTGCGAATGCCGCAACATCAAATCCACTACGCGCATCGAAAAAGGCATGGCGAAACTCACGCCCCAGCAATCCACTGAGCGCTCGCGGCGCACTACATGGCTCAATCGACGCATCATCCCCAACCCACAGCCAGTCTCCCGGAAGCGTATTTCGGAGGGATAGTGCCTGTGCCAGAGACCAGTGCGCTTCACCACTCAGCACCACCAACCGACGATGGCCTGTACGACGTAATTCCGTTATCAGATGTTCAAAGGACATGCCGGTATCATCCCTGATGTGCAGCGTTACATAGCTTTGCCAAAGGTATTACACTGCGCCGGATCGCCACTGGCAAAGCCGCGTTTAAACCAGCTATAGCGCTGCTCAGATGTGCCGTGAGTGAAACTGTCCGGCACGACGCGGCCCTGACTTTGCTGTTGCAGACGATCGTCACCAATGGCCTGAGCCGCATTTAACGCTTCTTCGAGATCGCCGGCTTCCAGTACGCCCTGCTGCTGCATACTATGACCCCAGACACCGGCAAAGCAGTCCGCTTGTAACTCCATCCGAACAGACAGGCGATTCACCTCCGCCTGCGAAGCATTTTGCTGAAGCTGACGTACTTTTGGCTCAATACCCAGCAATTTTTGCACATGGTGACCCACTTCATGAGCGATCACATAGCCCTGTGCAAAATCGCCATCCGCGCCAAGCTTGCGTTTCATATCGTCGTAGAAGGAAAGATCAATGTAGACCGTGCTGTCAGCAGGACAATAAAACGGCCCCATCACCGATTGCCCAGTGCCGCATCCGGTGCGGGTCGCACCGCGGTACATCACCAGTTTCGGCTGTTGGTAAGTGCGTCCCATTTTATCGAACAGCTGACCCCAGGTGTCTTCTGTGGTCGCAAGGATAACGGAGGTAAATTTGGCCGCTTCATCTTCATGAGGGCTGATGGAGCGCTGAGATTGTTGCTGCTGTTGTTGAAGCGGTTCTCCGGTCATGAGACCGGTCAAATCGACACCGTAGTAGCCTGCCACCAGAACAATGAGCAGCAAAATAATGCCCCCCTTTCCGCCGGGCAACCGGAAACCAGGGCCGCCCATCATCGGGCCACCGCCACCACTGCGCCTGTCTTCTACATTGTCACTTTCACGACGCCCTTGCCAGCGCATAACCACCTCGAATATATCCCATTAGCAATAGCTATGATCGTAGGCGGTTAATGACAAGATTACCATAGGAAACAAAGGTAAGACGCCAAAGGATGCGCACATCCTTTGGCTACTGAGGGAGTTAGTCGAGCTTAACGCCTAAACGGTGAGCAACCGCTTCATAGGCTTCAATCAGGCCACCCAGGCTCTGGCGGAAACGGTCTTTGTCCATTTTATCCAGCGTTTCTTTATCCCACAGACGGCTACCATCCGGAGAAAACTCATCGCCCAATACCACTTCACCTTTGTACAAACCAAATTCCAGTTTGAAATCGACCAGGATCAAGCCCGCATCATCAAACAATTTTTTCAGTACATCGTTAGCTTTGTAGGTCAGTTCCTGCATGCGTGCCAGGTTCTCTTTGCTCACCCAGCCAAAGGTTTCACAGTAAGATTCATTGACCATAGGATCGTGCATTGCATCGTTTTTCAGGAACAGATCAAACAGTGGCGGGTTCAGCTCAATGCCTTCTTCAATGCCAAGACGCTTCACCAGGGAGCCCGCGGCACGGTTACGGACGACACATTCAACCGGAACCATATCCAGTTTTTTCACCAGACATTCCGTATCGGACAGCAACGCTTCCATCTGAGTCGGGATACCCGCTTCGGCCAGCTTAGTCATAATGAAGTGGTTGAACTTGTTGTTCACCATGCCTTTACGATCGAACTGCTCAATGCGTGCGCCATCCCCTGCTGACGTATCATTGCGGAACTCGAGCACCAACAGATCCGGGTTTTCCGTGCTGTATACGGTCTTCGCTTTGCCACGATACAACTCAGCTTGCTTCTGCATCTTCATTACTCCTGGTGTGATGATTTGTATTCAAAACTGGGGATATTATGCCACGCACACGTTTGCGTAGCACTAAAATAAAAAGGGCTGGATTAACCAGCCCTCTTATTTATTTGCTAAATGCTGCCTGGAAGACGGCAACCAGCGCATCGTTTTGCGACTGGGTCAGCGTGTGACCTTTCGGATCGATAAACTGCAAGCTACTGCGGTTATCGAGATCACCTACCTGAATTTTGTAGTCGCCAGAGGCCAGATTTGGATCATGTGCCCCCAGTTCTTGCCATGCGCTATCAGACAGCGGTTTGTACGTTGCCGTGATGCTACCGGTTGAACGCGTGCTGTCAGACACTTTCATGCCCACTTTTTCAAGCGTTGCCGGCAGTCGCTGCCAGGTCTGGTTAAACGGTGCACGTACCACCAGCATCGGCAAACCGGTGTCATCCGCAGCACTCTGTACGTCGAAAGTTGCACCATTACGGCTCTGAGCAGCATTGGCGGAATCCGTCGCGTTCTTGTCCAGACCTGCCGCAATGACGTTCAGCATTTCAGTGCTGTAACGTTGCATCGACGATGGATCAGCAACAGGTTTACCTGCTTGTTCCAGGTTCACCAGTTTAACCATAACGGCTTGCTGGTAACCCTGCGGTTTCACGGAGACTTGATAACGACCACGATACTGTTGATCTTCATCCAGACGGTTCCAGTCAACCCAGTCGGTTGTCAGCGTCTGGCTGGCATCATCACGCTTCGCGATGGTGTAATTCTTCGCCTGAAGAATGCTCACAACCTGCGGCCACAACGTGCTATTACGGCTGTTTTCGACCATCAGTGACGCCGTATCTCCCGTAAACTGGGTACGAGCTCCACTCACGAGCGCCAGAGCCTGAGCTGGCGGACGAATATCGAGCGCTTTACCGACCTGACCGCTGCCATTGGTCACAGGAATGTTGTAATCGCCGTTTTGAATCGGCAGGATCATCCCGGCAGGTGCGTGAAGTTCAGCAAGCGGTGTTGCATCCAGATAGGATTCATCACCGCTCACCTGGCGCTTGTAGCGCGAGTCTGAACTACAGGCAGCGAGCAGCATAACAAGCGAAACACTCGCAACCTTCGCCAGGCGCGACTTCTGTACTGAATAAGCCATCAAATCTCCCTAAACTTTACAGCAAACCGGCATGCTTCAGCGCTGAGGTGACCACTTCACGACCGTTGTCGGTAATTGGGGTCATCGGCAGACGCAGCGTATCGGTTGCTACAAGTCCCAATTCCTTACAAGCCCATTTCACTGGGATCGGATTGGGTTCGACAAATAATTTATTGTGCAACGGCATCAGACGCTGATTAATCACGCGAGCTTCATCGAAGTGACCGGCCGCCGCCAGTTTGCACATTTCAGCCATATCGCGTGCCGCAACGTTCGCCGTTACGGAAATCACGCCATGACCACCGAGCTGCATAAAGTCCAGCGCAGTCGCATCATCACCACTCAACAAGATAAAGTCGTCTGAAACCAGCTCTTTGATCTGATGAACGCGGCTTAAGTTCCCGGTTGCCTCTTTAATCCCGATAATATTTTTTACTTTCGAGAGGCGACCAACGGTTTCCGGCAGCATATCGCAGCCAGTACGGGACGGCACATTATACAGAATTTGTGGCAAGTCAGTATGTTCAGCGATGGCTTTGAAATGCTGGAACAAGCCTTCCTGCGTTGGGCGATTGTAATAAGGCGTCACCGTCAGGCAACCCACAATACCACTATCGTTAAAACGCTTCGTCAGACTGATGGCCTCTGCAGTTGCATTAGCGCCCGTACCTGCAATGACCGGAATACGTCCGTCAGCCAGTTCAAGGGTCAGCATGACCACAGCACCGTGCTCTTCATGGCTCAGCGTTGCAGATTCACCGGTAGTCCCTACCGAAACGATCGCCGAGGTTCCATTGGCGACATGATAATCAATCAGCTTCTTCAGGCTTGACCGGCAGACATTACCTTTCTCATCCATCGGTGTAACAAGCGCGACAATACTTCCCGTGAACATGGGCCATCCTCTGTGCGAACAAGAGTCCCAATGTTACGTTTGGAACTGTAATAAAAGCAAGCGACCTGAGGCCTTCAGGCGGTTGTATGCATGTTTTTTTTATGCTTTCCTTAGGAAGACTTAACCAAGCAAAGGAAGAACAGGTTTGACAACCTCATCACAACATTACCTGGTTATCACTGCGCTGGGTGCTGACAGGCCGGGGATAGTGAACACCATCACCCGCCACGTAAGCAGTTGCGGCTGTAATATTGAAGACAGCCGCCTTGCCATGCTGGGCGAAGAGTTCACGTTTATTATGCTACTGTCCGGGACATGGAATGCCATTACACTTATCGAATCGACCCTGCCGCTAAAAGGCGCAGAGCTGGATTTGCTGATTGTCATGAAACGCACCACTGCACGCCCGCGCCCTGCGATGCCCGCAACCGTTTGGGTTCAGGTTGAAGTTCCTGATTCTCCTCATCTCATTGAGCGGTTTACGGCGTTGTTTGACAGTCATCAGATGAATATTGCTGAACTGGTTTCCCGCACTCAACCCGGCAATGACGATACAATTCCTACATTATTTATTCAGATTACCGCACACAGCCCGGCATCCCAGGATGCATCAAATATCGAGCAAGCGTTCAAAGCCCTCTGTACAGAGTTAAACGCGCAAGGCAGTATAAGCATCGTCAATTATTCGCAGCATGAACAAGATGGAGTTGATTAATGAATCCACTGAAAGCCGGTGACATCGCACCGAAATTTAGCTTACCGGATCAAGACGGCGAGCAAGTAAATTTGACCGACTTCCAGGGACAGCGCGTTCTGGTCTATTTCTACCCGAAAGCCATGACGCCAGGCTGTACCGTACAAGCTTGCGGTTTACGCGATAACATGGATGAGTTGAAAAAAGCGGGCGTAGAAGTGCTGGGAATCAGCACCGACAAATCAGAAAAACTGTCACGCTTTGCTGAGAAAGAGCTGCTGAACTTTACGCTGCTTTCCGACGAAGACCACCAGGTATGCGAGCAATTCGGCGTCTGGGGTGAAAAATCCTTTATGGGTAAAACCTACGACGGTATTCATCGCATCAGCTTCCTGGTGGACGCTGACGGTAAAGTCGAACATGTGTTTGATGATTTCAAAACCAGCAATCACCACGATGTGGTATTGAACTGGCTGAAAGAGAGCGCCTGAAAGTGAGTGTCGGGTGGCGGCTTTGCCTTACCCGACCAACCAAGACTACCTACGCCGGGTAAATGTCGCGTCACCCGGCTAATTCTACTTTTCTTCTATTTCTATTGCGGGTACATCAGGCCACGCATGCACCACCGCTTTTATCAGCGTCGCCAGTGGAATCGCAAAGAACACTCCCCAGAATCCCCATAATCCGCCAAAGATGACCACCGACAAGATGATCACCAGCGGATGCAGATTCACCGCCTCGGAGAACAGAACGGGCACAAGCAGGTTCCCGTCCAGCCCCTGGATAATCAGATAAACCGCAAAACAGCTCCAGAACTCAGTCCCCAAACCAAACTGGAACAACGCCACACCAATGACAGGAAGGGTGACAACGAATGCGCCAATATACGGAATGAGAACAGAGAACCCCACCAGCACCGCTAACAGTAAAGAATAGTTCAGGCCAAAAATCAGGAATCCAATCCAGGTTGCGACGCCGACCACAATCATCTCAAGCACTTTGCCACGGATGTAATTGGTGATCTGTTGATTCATCTCTTCCCATACCTGCCCTGCCAGACCACGATTACGTGGCAAGATACGACGCACCGCGTTCAGCATCTGCTCTTTGTCTTTAACCAGGAAGAAGACCATCAGCGGAACCAGAACCAGATACACCGCCAGCGTCAGTAGCCCAACCAACGATGCCAGGGAATATTTCACGACTGAATCACCCATTGTCATTATGCGGGCGCGCATATTTTCCGCCATCGCGTCAATGATCCCGGCATCCATGAGGGCAGGATAACGACGAGGCAGTGTGGCGGCAAAATCAGAGAGTTTATTGAGCATTCCGGGCATATCGCGAATCAGGTAGATCCCCTGCTGCCAGGCAACAGGCATCACCACAAACGCCATGAGGAGTAGTATCCCGACAAATAGCACCAGCACAATACTGGTCGCCCAACGTCGGGAACAGCCGATGTGCTCCAGGCGCACCGTTGGCCACTCCAGCAAATACGCCAGAACAATCGCGACCAGCAGAGGCGCAAGCAGGCCGCTAAAGAAGAACAAAATACCGAACCCGGCAACCAGAATAACCAGCAAAGCAATGGCTTCTGGGTCGCTAAAACGACGCCGATACCACTGCATTAACATTTCAAGCATGCAACCCTTCCCTGAATCTGATGGCAGGACGATGAGAGGGAATTGTATCTAACTGTCACAAAAAAGACTTTCGCTTTTTGTATGTATGCAACGTTTAGCAAAAGGCCGGTGAATAAGATTTTCTTCAGGGCGTAACACGGCTACACTCGCAAAGCAGTCTAAGGTGAACGATACATGGGTTCGCTGGTCAAATTAGCACATCCACACTACAGGGCAGAGGTTATGTTCAGGCAGTTGAAAAAAACTCTGGTTGCCACGCTTATCGCTGCGATGAGCATGGGTCAGGTGATGCCCGCTTTCGCTGACTCGGCCGATACATTGCCGGATATGGGTACATCAGCAGGAAGCACGCTCTCCATCGGGCAAGAGATGCAGATGGGCGATTATTATGTCCGTCAGTTGCGCGGTAGTGCGCCGCTGATCAATGACCCACTGCTGGTGCAATACATTAACGGCCTCGGAATGCGCCTTGTCGCTCACGCTGACTCGGTCAAAACCCCTTTCCATTTCTATTTAATTAATAATGACGAAATCAACGCCTTTGCCTTCTTTGGCGGCAATGTGGTGTTGCATTCGGCGTTATTCCGTTACTCCGATAACGAAAGCCAGTTGGCTTCGGTCATGGCTCACGAAATTTCACACGTCACACAACGTCACCTGGCTCGTGCCATGGAAGACCAGAAACGAAATGCTCCGCTGACCTGGGTTGGTGCTCTGGGGTCCATTCTGCTGGCTATGGCAAGCCCCCAGGCGGGAATGGCGGCCCTGACCGGAACGCTGGCGGGGACACGCCAGGGTATGATCAGTTTTACCCAGCAAAACGAACAGGAAGCGGACCGAATCGGGATTCAGGTCTTACAACGCTCAGGTTTTGATCCACAAGCCATGCCAAGCTTCCTTGAGAAATTACTCGATCAGGCGCGTTACTCAACGCGGCCACCTGAAATTTTGCTGACGCACCCCCTGCCAGAAAGCCGCTTGTCTGATGCACGTAACCGCGCCAACCAGATGCGCCCGATAGTGGTGCAGTCATCGCAAGACTTCTATATGGCAAAAGTGAGAACGCTCGGCATGTATAAGTCCGGGCGTAACCAGCTCACCAGCGATATCCTGGATTCGCTGTCGAAAGGCAACGTGCGTGAAAAAAACGCGGCACAATACGGTCAGGCTTTGCAGGCTATGGAAGCCAGTAAATACGATGATGCACGTAAGGCGCTTCAGCCGCTGCTGACTGCCGATGCGAACAACCCGTGGTATCTCGATCTCTCAACGGATATCGATCTGGGGCAGAAAAAAACCACTGACGCGATCAACCGCCTGAAGGCGGCTAAAGATCTGCGCACTAATCCAGTTTTGCAACTGAACCTGGCAAATGCTTACTTACAAGGTGGTCAGGCAGCAGAAGCCGCAACCCTTCTCAATCGCTACACCTTCAACAATAAAGACGATCCGAACGGCTGGGATCTGCTGGCACAAGCTGAATCGCAGCTCGGTCATCGCGATCAGGAACTGGCCGCTCGCGCAGAAGGCTTTGCCCTGACAGGTCGTCTTGACCA
The DNA here is from genome assembly GCF_013782625.1 of Enterobacter sp. RHBSTW-00994. Lineage (NCBI taxonomy): Bacteria > Pseudomonadati > Pseudomonadota > Gammaproteobacteria > Enterobacterales > Enterobacteriaceae > Enterobacter > Enterobacter sp. RHBSTW-00994. The sequence goes on from NZ_CP056199.1 coordinate 3,440,373, forward strand.
GGCGATTTCCTTGTTAAGCAGCGCCAGTGCACAAGTTAAACTGGGCAGCCTGCAACAGGCCCGTTACGATGCGCGTATCGATCAGTTACGCTCGCTACAGCAACGCTTTAAACCGTATGAAAGGATGTAAAAGGAGAGTTCATGTCTGAGGCGGTAAAAATCTATCACAACCCTCGTTGCTCCAAGAGTCGCGACACGTTGAGTCTGCTGAAATCTAACGGCATCGATCCAGATGTGGTTCTGTATCTTGAAACACCGCCAGATGCCGCGACGCTTCGCCAGCTTGTGAGTATGCTGGGTATGCCGAGTGCCAGAGACTTGATGCGCCAGAAAGATGAGTTGTATAAGTCGCTCAGTCTGGATGATATGCATCTTACGGAAGATGAGCTGATTCAGGCGATGGTTAAACATCCGAAGCTGATCGAACGCCCTATTGTGGTGGCTAACGGTCAGGCTCGTATTGGACGCCCACCGGAAAGTGTTCTGGAGATTGTTAGCTAATTCAGGGTATCGCTGGCCGGGAAAAGTATAGTCACTACCCGGCAAGCTACAGTTTCAGTGTATCTTTAACAAACGGGATCGTGAGCTTGCGCTGCGCGGTAATCGATGCACGATCGAGTTGATCAAGCGTATCGAAGAGCGTACGCATCTCGCGATCCAGACGTTTTAGCAAAAAACGCCCCACATCTTCCGGAAGCTCAAAACCACGTAACCGCGCCCGCAGTTGCAAGGCCTGAAGTTTATCTTCATCAGACAATGGCTGCAGTTTGTAGATTTGTCCCCAGTCGAGACGAGAGGCCAGGTCTGGTAAACCCAGGTTAAGCTGGCGCGGCGGGCGATCGCCGGTAATCAGTAAGCGGGTTTTACCCGACTCCAGAATACGGTTATAGAGATTAAACATCGCCATTTCCCACGGCTCATCTCCGGCAATACATTCGATATTATCGATGCAGACCAGCGAGAGATATTCCATGCCATCCAGAACTTCCGGTACGAACCAGGTACGTTTATCCAGCGGCACATAACCAACAGCATCGCCACGGGCAGAGAGTTCAGCACAAGCGGCATGCAAAAGATGACTCCGCCCAGCGCCTTCGCGTGACCAGATATAGATGTATCCGCTGTGTTCCTGGCGCAGCACATTTTGCAGCGCAGCCAGTAAAGAGGGGTTATCACCCGGCCAGAAACTCGCAAAAGTTTCGTCGTCAGGTAGATAAAGTGGCAGAGAGAGCTGTGCCGGTCCGTTCAGAAATACCTCAACCAGATCTTACATAAAATCGGCAAAGAGTTTATCACGGAACCTGCGAGGAGAGAACCGGGCGGATCGCCCGCCCGGTTTTACGATCAATGCGACGTGTTTTCGCTGTCTTCAGCATCCAGAACATCTTCTTCAGGGCGCAGAACAGAGATCAGTTTGAAGATCAGGCTCAAGCCAACGCCGACAATGGTCGCCAGCGCCATACCTTTCAGCTCAGCTGCACCAATGTGCACCTTCGCGCCACTCACCCCAATAATCAGGATAACGGAGGTCAGGATCAGGTTCTGCGCTTTGCTGTAATCCACTTTGGATTCGATCAGCACACGAATACCGGATGCGCCGATGACGCCGTACAGCAGCAAGGAAACGCCGCCCATCACCGGAACAGGGATTATCTGGATAGCCGCCGCCAGTTTACCCACGCAGGAGAGCAGAATCGCGAAAATTGCCGCCCCACCGATCACCCAGGTACTGTACACGCGGGTGATCGCCATAACACCGATGTTTTCACCATAGGTCGTGTTTGGTGTGGACCCAAAGAAACCGGAGATGATGGTTGAAAGGCCGTTCGCAAACATAGAACGGTGCAGACCCGGATCGCGAATCAGATCACGCTTCACAATGTTTGCCGTGACTACCAGGTGGCCTACGTGCTCAGCAATGACCACCAGCGCGGCAGGCAGAATGGTGAAAATGGCAAACCACTCGAAGCGTGGCGTATAGAACGTTGGCAGCGCAAACCAGTGAGCCTGCGCAATTGGCGTAGTATCGACAACCCCCATCGCGAAGGAGAGCGCATAACCTGCCAGCACACCAATCAGGATAGGAATAATGGCCATAAAACCACGGAACAGCACTGAACCAAATACCGTCACACCCAGCGTGACCAGCGAGATGATAATGGTTTTAGAATCCGGGGACTGACCATCGGCAGGCAGCAGGCCAGCCATATTCGCCGCGACGCCGGCCAACTCCAGACCAATGACGGCAACGATTGCGCCCATCGCCGCAGGCGGGAACATCACATCCAGCCAGCCCGTACCAGCTTTCTTCACAATGAAGGAGACCAGGCAGAACAGCACACCACACATAATAAAGCCACCCAGCGCCACTTCATAACCCAGCGGCAACAACAGCAGAACGGGCGAGATAAAGGCAAAGCTGGAACCCAGATAAGCAGGAATTTTCCCCTTACAGATAAAGAGGTAAAGCAGCGTCCCGACGCCATTAAACAGCAGTACGGTGGCCGGGTTAATGTGAAACAGGATTGGCACCAGCACGGTTGCACCAAACATGGCGAACAGGTGCTGCAAACTAAGCGGGATTGTCTGTAAAAGCGGCGGTCTTTCACTCACCCCGATAGTACGGCGCGTCATAGTGTTTTCCTTAAGTATTGTGGGTTGGTTGTGTTTTTATTCAAAAAAAAGCCGACTATCAAAGTCGGCTTTTTATTCGTTATTCGATTATTTAGTACCAAAAATCTTATCGCCGGCATCGCCAAGCCCCGGGATAATGTACCCGTGCTCGTTCAGCCCCTGGTCGATAGAAGCAGTGTACAACTCAACGTCCGGGTGTGCTTTTTCCAGCGCAGCAATACCCTCAGGTGCGGCAACCAGAACCAGAACTTTAATGCTGCTACAACCTGCTTTTTTCAGCAGATCGATGGTGGCAATCATTGAGCCACCCGTTGCCAGCATGGGATCAACCACCAGCGCCATGCGCTCGTCGATGTTGGACACCAATTTCTGGAAGTACGGGACGGGTTCGAGAGTTTCTTCGTTACGGTAGATACCCACCACGCTGATACGCGCGCTTGGTACGTGCTCAAGCACACCTTCCATCATACCCAGACCTGCTCGCAGGATTGGCACAACGGTAATTTTCTTACCTTTAATCTGCTCAACCTGTACCGGGCCGTTCCAGCCTTCGATGGTCACTTTTTCAGTTGCCAGGTCAGAGGTTGCTTCGTAAGTCAGCAAGCTACCCACTTCCGATGCCAGTTCGCGAAAACGCTTCGTGCTGATGTCATGCTCACGCATCAGGCCCAGCTTGTGTTTAACGAGTGGGTGTTTCACTTCCACAATCTTCATTCTCTTTCTCCTCTGAGGTGGCAACCGCAAAAAAATCGCCGGATTATACCGCTTTTTTCGGATTACGCCATACCCGTCTTGCTTGACGTCGATCAAGCAAAGTGGTTAATGCACCGTTACAGATTATAAAACAGACAAAAAAGCCGGAGAGGATCCCGGCTTTTGTTTTTACAGTCTCTCTTTGCGCAAGAGAGCTATGAAGAGGACATCGGGCTGTGGTCAAAGATTCTCGCCGTTGCTGGCAATCACTTTCTGATACCAATCAAAAGATTTTTTCTTGCTGCGGTTGAGCGTCCCGTTCCCTTCGTTGTCTTTATCCACAAAGATAAAGCCATAACGCTTTTTCATCTCCCCTGTTCCCGCCGAAACCAGGTCAATACAGCCCCACGGGGTATAGCCCATCAGGTCGACGCCGTCTTCCACCACCGCTTTTTTCATTTCGCTGATATGCGCTGCCAGGTAATCAATACGGTACTGGTCGTTCACCGAACCGTCGCTCTCCTGAACATCGATAGCACCAAAACCGTTTTCGACAATAAACAGCGGCAACTGATAGTGATCCCAGAACCAGTTCAGGGAGTAACGCAGCCCAACAGGATCAATCTGCCAGCCCCAGTCAGATTTCTGTACATACGGGTTGGATACCAGGCTCTTGCTTTCGTCATAATCCAGCTCCGGGTTGTCCGCCGTCGCTTTCGTTGCGAAGGACATGTAATAACTAAAACCAATATAATCGACACAGCCCTGCTTCAGTGCGGCCCTATCTTCGTCGGTGATATCCAGCGCAAAGCCACGACGGTTAAAATAGTTCAGCAGATGCTGCGGATACTTTCCGCGAACATGCACATCGGTAAACCAGTAACGTCGATGCATCGCGTTCATCGCCATCATCATATCGTCCGGCGCACAGGTTAGCGGATAAATGGGACACATGGCAATCATGCAGCCTATCTGCAGTGACGGGTTGATTTCGCGCCCTGCTTTCACAGCCAGAGCACTGGCCACCAGCTCATAGTGGGCTGCCTGGAACATCACCGGCTCACGATCTTCACCTGGTTCGTATTTCAACCCGGAGTTCGTAAACGGCGCAAAATCTTCGTGGAAGTTAGCCTGGTTGTTGATCTCGTTAAAAGTCATCCAGTACTTCACTTTATGCTGATAGCGCTGGAACGCGACTTTTGCAAAACGGACAAAGAAGTCAATAAGCTTACGATTACGCCAGCCACCGTACTCAGTGACCAGATGGAAAGGCATCTCGAAGTGGGACAAAGTAATTACCGGTTCGATACCGTATTTCAGGCACTCGTCGAACAGGTCATCGTAAAACTGCAAACCGGCTTCATTGGGTTCCAGCTCATCACCTTTTGGGAAAAGGCGCGTCCAGGCGATGGAGGTACGAAAACATTTAAACCCCATCTCGGCAAAGAGTCTGATGTCTTCTTTATAGCGATGGTAGAAGTCAATGGCTTCGTGGTTAGGGTAATTTTTCCCCTGCAGAACACCGTTAGTGATTTCACGCGGCACACCGTGCGCCCCCGCAGTCATCACGTCCGCCACGCTGATGCCTTTTCCCCCTTCCTTCCAGCCGCCTTCAAGCTGATGCGCCGCCACAGCACCACCCCACAGAAAACCTTCTTTAAATCCTGACATTCTCTTTCCCTCATTCTGCGTTATTTTCTGCAAAAACAGTTACAGAAACCGGTTTCAGTTCGATGATGTGCAAAGGCTAAGAGGGTTGCAAGCAGATTACCGAAACCGGTTTCATTTTCGTGAACAGAGTCAAGTTTGAAGGCGTTAGATGGGTGTAGCCGTAAAAAAATCCCCAGGGATATTTCTCTTGCAGAATAGGCTCGCAAACGTTTGCCTGGACTGTTAGAATTGCGCCGATTTTTCTTACTATGCAATGCAATCGCGTGGGGACTTGAGCCGTGACCAACAAAACTTCTCTCAGCTACAAAGATGCCGGTGTTGATATTGACGCAGGTAATGCGCTGGTTGACCGAATCAAAGGTGTGGTGAAAAAAACCCGCCGCCCGGAAGTAATGGGTGGTCTGGGTGGATTCGGCGCACTGTGCGCTCTGCCGCAAAAATATCGTGAACCTGTTCTGGTCTCGGGAACTGACGGTGTAGGAACAAAACTGCGCCTGGCAATGGATCTTAAACGTCACGACACCATCGGTATCGATCTGGTCGCGATGTGCGTTAACGACCTGGTGGTCCAGGGCGCGGAACCGCTGTTCTTCCTCGACTACTACGCTACCGGCAAGCTGGATGTAGATACCGCCGCGAGCGTGATTACCGGTATTGCCGAAGGGTGTCTGCAGTCAGGATGCTCGCTGGTCGGCGGTGAAACCGCTGAAATGCCTGGCATGTATCACGGTGAAGATTATGACGTTGCAGGTTTCTGCGTCGGTGTGGTTGAGAAATCAGAAATTATCGATGGCAGCAAAGTTGCCGATGGCGATGTCCTGATTGCACTGGGCTCCAGCGGCCCGCACTCTAACGGTTACTCTCTGGTACGTAAGATTATCGAAGTCAGCGGTTGCGACCCACTGACAACAGAGCTTGATGGCAAACCACTTGCCGACCACCTGCTGGCCCCGACCCGTATCTATGTGAAAAACATTCTGGAGCTTATCGAGAATGTGGATGTTCACGCTATCGCGCACCTGACTGGCGGCGGTTTCTGGGAAAACATTCCACGCGTCCTGCCGGATAATACCCAGGCGGTGATCGACGAGTCCTCCTGGCAGTGGCCGTCCGTGTTCAACTGGCTGCAAACAGCGGGTAACGTCAGCGATCACGAGATGTATCGCACCTTCAACTGTGGCGTAGGCATGCTTATCGCATTGCCAGCCAGTGAAGCAGAAAAAGCTATCAGCCTGATGAATGCAAAAGGTGAAAACGCGTGGAAAATCGGTATCATCAAAGCATCTGATTCCGAACAGCGCGTGGTCATTGAATGAAAAACATCGTGGTGCTGATTTCCGGCAACGGTAGCAATTTGCAGGCCATCATTGATGCCTGCGAACAGAAGCGGATCAGTAGCACTATACGCGCTGTTTTCAGTAACAAGGCCGACGCGTTCGGCCTTGAACGTGCGCGTGAAGCGAATATCCCTGCGCACGTGCTGGAGGCCAGTCAGTTCTCAGGCCGTGAGGCATTTGACCGCGAACTGGTGCAAGAGATTGATGCCTATGCTCCCGACGTCGTGGTATTAGCAGGATACATGCGTATTCTGAGTCCGACGTTTGTGGCGCATTACTCCGGTCGTCTGCTTAATATCCACCCTTCCCTGCTTCCTAAATATCCAGGCCTGCACACACACCGTCAGGTGCTGGAAAATGGCGACGAAGTCCACGGTACGTCTGTGCACTTTGTTACCGACGAGTTAGACGGTGGGCCGGTCATTCTGCAAGCTAAAGTCCCGGTTTTCGATGGTGACAACGAAGAGGATGTGACTGCGCGTGTTCAGGCACAAGAACATGCCATCTATCCTTTGGTCGTTGACTGGTTCCTTAGTGGTCGGCTTGAGATGCGCGACAATGCCGCCTGGCTGGACGGCGTTAAGCTGCCACCGCAAGGACATGCTTCAGACGAGTAGTTTATCAAGCCGGCGATAGCCGGCTTTTTAATGCCTGCAAAAGACAAAAACTGTAAAAAATCAGCCTGTTTAGGGCTGATTACCTGTTGTATAGTCGGTTTACTGTCATACTTTTCTGGCACTGTTGGACATATCGTGGAAATGCTCGCCATAATAAGGACGAGACGGATTTACCACGTCCTGTGATTGAACTGGAGTGTGAGCTGTAATGGGTCAGGAAAAGTTATACATCGAGAAAGAGCTAAGCTGGTTAGCATTCAACGAACGTGTGCTTCAGGAAGCGGCTGATAAAAGTAACCCGCTGATTGAGCGTATGCGTTTTTTGGGTATTTATTCCAATAACCTGGATGAATTCTACAAGGTTCGCTTTGCGGAACTGAAGCGGCGAATCATCATCAGCGAAGAGCAGGGCTTAAATTCGCACTCGCGTCATTTGCTTGGAAAAATTCAGGCTCGCGTATTGAAAGCCGATCAGGAATTTGACGGTCTGTACAACGAACTGCTGCTGGAAATGGCACGCAACCAGATCTTCCTGATCAACGAACGCCAACTTTCCGTCAACCAACAAAACTGGCTACGCCACTACTTCAAACAGTATCTGCGTCAGCACATTACCCCTATTCTGATTAACCGCGAAACCGACCTGGTGCAGTTCCTGAAGGATGACTACACCTACCTTGCAGTGGAGATTATTCGCGGCGACACCATTCGCTACGCGCTGCTGGAGATCCCATCCGATAAGGTTCCGCGCTTCGTGAATCTGCCACCAGAAACGCCACGCAGACGCAAACCAATGATTCTGCTGGATAACATTCTGCGCTATTGTCTGGATGACATCTTCAAAGGCTTCTTCGATTACGATGCGTTAAACGCTTATTCCATGAAGATGACCCGTGACGCCGAATATGACCTGGTGCACGAGATGGAAGCCAGTCTGATGGAGCTGATGTCGTCCAGCCTGAAACAGCGTCTGACTGCTGAGCCGGTTCGCTTTGTTTATCAGCGCGATATGCCAGATGCCATGGTGGAAATGCTGCGCGAGAAACTGACGATCTCCCGGTATGATTCCATTGTTCCCGGCGGCCGTTATCATAACTTTAAAGACTTTATTGGTTTCCCAAATGTCGGCAAAGCCAATCTGGTGAATAAACCGCTGCCGCGCCTGCGCCATATCTGGTTTGATAAATTCCGCAATGGGTTCGATGCCATCCGCGAACGCGATGTATTGCTCTATTATCCGTATCATACTTTTGAGCATGTGCTGGAGTTGTTGCGCCAGGCGTCGTTCGATCCGAACGTGTTGGCGATTAAGATCAACATTTACCGTGTAGCAAAAGATTCGCGCATTATCGACGCCATGATCCATGCCGCGCACAACGGCAAGAAAGTCACCGTGGTGGTCGAACTGCAGGCGCGATTTGACGAAGAAGCGAATATCCATTGGGCCAGACGTCTAACGGAAGCTGGCGTACACGTTATCTTCTCTGCCCCTGGATTGAAGATCCACGCCAAACTGTTCCTGGTCTCCCGTAAAGAAGGTGAGGACGTGGTGCGTTATGCCCATATCGGTACAGGTAACTTTAACGAGAAAACGGCACGGATTTACACCGACTACTCGTTACTGACCGCCGATGCTCGTATTACCAATGAAGTTCGCCGGGTCTTCAACTTTATCGAAAATCCATACCGCCCAGTAAGCTTTGACTACCTGCTGGTTTCTCCGCAAAACTCACGTCGTCTGCTGTACGAGATGATCGACAAAGAGATCGCCAATGCGCAAAAAGGCTTATCGTCCGGCATTACGCTGAAGCTTAATAACCTTGTCGATAAAGGTCTGGTGGATCGCCTGTATGCAGCATCCAGCTCAGGCGTACCGGTTAATCTGCTTATCCGCGGCATGTGCTCATTGATCCCGGAACTGGAAGGCATCAGTGATAATATCCGCGTGATCAGCATTGTTGATCGCTATCTGGAACACGACCGGATATATGTTTTCGACAATGCTGGCGATAAGCAGGTTTATCTTTCTTCTGCGGACTGGATGACACGCAATATTGATTACAGAATAGAAGTGGCAACGCCACTGCTTGATCCGCGACTGAAGCAGCAAATTCTCGATATTATCGAGCTCCAGCTAAGCGATACGGTGAAAGCGCGCTATATCGACAAAGAACTGAGTAACCGCTATGTACCGCGTGGCAATCGCCGCAAAGTGCGGTCACAACTGGCGATTTACGACTACATCAAATCACTCGAGCAACCTGATTAACCTATGCCGATAAATGATAATACTCCACGACCGCAGGAGTTCGCTGCGGTTGACCTCGGTTCTAACAGCTTCCACATGGTCATCGCCCGTGAGGTAGATGGGGCGATGCAAATCATCGGCCGTCTGAAACAGCGTGTGCATCTGGCCGATGGTCTTGATGAACGCAGCATGCTTAGCGAAGAAGCGATGGAGCGAGGCCTGAATTGCCTGTCACTTTTTGCTGAACGTCTGCAGGGATTTTCGCCCTCCAGCGTGTGTATTGTCGGAACACATACGCTGCGCCAGGCACTGAATGCGCCTGAGTTTCTCAAACGCGCGGAAAAAGTGATCCCCTACCCGATTGAGATCATCTCAGGTAACGAAGAAGCACGTCTGATTTTTATGGGCGTGGAACATACTCAGCCGGAGAAAGGCCGCAAGCTGGTTATTGATATCGGCGGTGGGTCGACAGAACTGGTCATTGGTGAAGATTTCGAACCTCGCCTGGTCGAGAGCCGCAGAATGGGGTGCGTCAGCTTCGCACAGATGTATTTCCCAGGCGGAACCATCACTCGTGAAAACTTCCAGCGTGCACGTATGGCTGCGGTACAAAAGCTGGAATCCCTTGCCTGGCAGTATCGCATTCAGGGCTGGAACGTCGCACTCGGCGCGTCTGGCAGCATTAAGGCCGCGCATGAAGTGTTGCTGGCGATGGGTGAAAAAGATGGCTTTATTACCCCAGAACGACTGCAAATGCTAACCGAAGAGGTGCTCAAACATAAGAGCTTTGACGCTTTGAGCCTGCCCGGTCTGTCCGATGAACGTAAAGCGGTGTTTGTACCGGGTCTTGCCATCCTCTGCGGCGTATTTGATTCACTGGCGATCCGTGAATTGCGCCTTTCTGATGGGGCACTGCGTGAAGGTGTACTGTATGAAATGGAAGGCCGTTTCCGCCATCAGGATATTCGCAGCCGTACCGCACAAAGTTTGGCAAATCAGTACAATATCGACCGTGAACAGGCCAAACGCGTACTGGAAACAACGACTCACATGTACGAGCAGTGGCAAGAGCAGAATCCTAAGCTCGCGCATCCGCAACTGGAAGCTCTGCTAAAATGGGCAACCATGCTGCACGAAGTCGGGCTGAATATTAACCACAGCGGGATGCATCGCCATTCGGCATATATTCTGCAAAACAGCGACTTACCCGGCTTCAACCAGGAACAGCAAACCATGATGGCGACGCTGGTACGCTATCACCGTAAAGCCATCAAGCTCGATGACCTGCCGCGCTTCACGCTGTTTAAGAAAAAACAGTTCCTGCCGCTGATTCAACTGCTGCGTCTGGGTGTTTTGCTGAATAACCAGCGTCAGGCCACGACGACGCCACCGACGTTAAAACTGAAGACCGATGATCATCACTGGACACTGAGTTTCCCGCATGACTGGTTTAGCCAGAATGCGCTGGTACTGCTGGATCTGGAAAAAGAGCAACAGTACTGGGAAGCCGTCACTGGGTGGCTGTTAAAAATTGAAGAGGAAAGTGCGCCCGACGTCGCGGCGTAACGGCTCAGGCGTCTGTCCGGGACGCCTCTGCCTCAATTAACGTTTCAAGCGCGACTGGTTTTCCAATCAAATAGCCCTGAACATAATCGATACCCAGCGCGTGCACCGCGCTGCGTATCTCTTCATTTTCAACGTATTCAGCCACCACCAGCATTTTCTTCATACGTGCCAAATGACAGATTGAGGCCACTATCTGATAATCCAGGCTGTTATCAACAATGTTGCGGATAAAACTGCCATCTATTTTCAGGATATCGGCATCAACACTTTTCAACCGGGCATAGCTCGCATAGCCCGTACCAAAATCATCAATCGCGATTCGACAACCCATCTGATGCAACTGCTTAAGGATCTCGCTAGCAAGCCCTGAATTACCGAAACTACTGCTTTCTGTGATCTCAAAAATGAGTTGCCAGGCTTCAACACCGTATTGCCGCAACAAGCGGCTGACCTCCAGCGGCAGCTGTGAGCGACAGGCCGTTGAAGGAGAAAGGTTGATGGCGAAACGCTGACCGGGCAAGCTCTCACGGTGCGCAGATAAAAACTGCAACGTATGTTCCAGCACCCATAAATCAATGCGTGACGAAAGACCAAACTCTTGTGCCACTGGCAGGAAATAATCGGGTGAGATCAATTCACCATTTTCACCCGGCATACGCAGCAACACTTCATGATAATGGTCTCCACGAATGCCGCGTATCGGTTGTGCCATCAGGGAAAATGCGTTCTGTTCCAGCACGTATTTTAGGCGATTCATCATCGCTATTTTATCTTTCAGGTTGCGCTGCAAATGAATAGCGCCACGTTGCTGCAAACTTTCCGGCTTATGTGTAGACAGAGAGAGATCCGCAATAACACTTAATTCCCCCAACAGTAAATAGAGGTGAGTTACCGGTGAACGAACACAGCAGTAGCTCACTCCCACCTGAGGCTGAAGTGGCATACCATCCCAGATTAAACGAAACTGCATGATATGCGCATTCAGACCTTCAATGCGCGACGGATGTGATTCACTATTCAGGCGCACAGCAAGATCATGCCCGGTGAGATTAAAAACACCTTCACCCGGCTGAAGCATGTTATTTATCCACGCAGCCAGCTGCTGTTTATATTGGATGCGAAGCAACATGCCATAGTTGCGCCCCAGCACTTCCAGCTCCGGGATACGTAATAAACACAGTGCTGACCACGGATTTTTTGCCAGCACGCGAGAAAGTGCGCGCAAGTTCGGCATGTGTACCACAGGATCAAGAAACGCCAGCTTGCGCGCACGAAAACTGACAGTTCTCTGGCGCGTCGCCAGCATCGCCATGTAGATAACAACAAAAGAAAAAACCAGATAGCTGGATGAGGTGATCGCAAGCTGAATATCATAGCCCTGATATACGGGGATATAGCGATAGTAATAATGAATAGATATGACCAGAACAGGTGTCCAGACCAGCGACATCAACCGATAGCCAAAGCGCATCGATCCCCAGAGCATCACGGGCATCAGCAGCGACAGCGTATAGTTTGTGCTAAAAATTGTACTATCATCATGCATCGGCAACAGCAGTAATACCAATAAGCCGACCAATACCGCGCCCCAGACCAGCAACTCAATTACACCAACATTTTTATCCACCTGCGCAACGCTCTGAGAAATAAGTCCTTTAGCATAACGAGGATGGCGAATTAAGCGGATAAGCACATAGCAGAAGGGGATACCGGTGAGACACCCGACCAATAAGCCTTGATAGTTGATCAAGGTTCGTATGCTCATCGGGTTTTGCCCCATCAGGCTTTGTCTGCTCTCATAAACGCCCAGATACAGGGCAAACTGAAACAGTAGCAAAAAGAGTGTCGCCGGAAAAAAAACCTGCCAAAACAGGCGTTGTGCCATTAGCCGCACATCACCATAGGGAACCATGTTTCGTCTGGGGGCAAACACGCGATACCCACCCCAACTTAGCGTCAGCGGAATAATAAAATGAGCAATAATACCTATCGTTTCGTAAAGATCTAACGAGGGGAAGTAACGTATAAACAGCGCCAGGCTGATGCCCGGAAACGCCGCAATTTCGTAGAATAACGTCAGCGTCAATAACACTGCCAGTGGTGTGTAATAAAGAACAACCCTGTCACTGCCAATTTGAGTGAAGGTATTCGCATAGCTCAGAAGGGGCAAAAGAATCAGCGGTAACACCAGTGGCAGAGCCCACCAGCGATCTTTATTATTGCTCAGGAAAGTCAGAATATTCATAGGTGCTCAGTCGAACCCCGATTATCCAACGGGTAAATATAGACAGGCATCCGACCTGACGTTGTCGTCACTCAAGCCCACAACACGGCCCGGCTAATGGAGGAGAGATTTTAGTTGTCAGGGACTCGCAGCAATTGACTTAAATCAAACTAATTAAATCGAATAATTATTTCTTATTCTTTTTTTCCATCTTTTTCCCATTTTATCAATTAAATAAATAATTAAATCACTTTATATAACATTACTTAATGTATGCATTGACGGAATTTTACACCCCTATAATTGACCCTTTCTTCCCACTGTGCCTTAATAGCCTCATCGCCCGTAATGGGTATGCCCAGGAAAACAACAGTGAGTCAGGCCACTCGTATGCATAAACGACATCGATTTAACACTCGGATGACCCGCATCATACTGCTTATCAGTTTCCTCTTTTTCTTTGGCCGCTTTGTTTATTCTTCGGTTGGAGCCTGGTATCACCACCAGGATAAAATACAGTCTCAGCAATCAAGCTTGTCCACCGATCGCTAACGAACTGGATTATTTTGCAGCATCCGAATGACCCCGGAGATCCCTCTACTGAGGATCTTGTCCTGACGCATCACTATCGCCAGTCGGCGATGTAATACCGGTGTTAAAGAACGCACGCTTAGACCCTCCCGCTCTGCCGCGTGTCCAACAGCCATTCGCGGTACGATGCTGAAACCCAAACCCGCGCGAACCATCCGTTTAATCGCCTCAATACTACCAAGTTGCATAACGGGCGCTATCGACAATCCGCAGGCTTGAAACCAGCTGTCAATCAGTGCGCGAGTTCCACTTCCAGACTCAAACGCAATCAGCGGTTTTGAGTGCAACACTTCAGGTGTCAATGGTTCCGACATTCCCTGACATTCCTGTGAGGAAATCAGGACAAACTCTTCGTCCATTACCGGCATCACGTCCAGCGCCTTTCCGCTTACCGGCATCGTCACCAGCCCCATATCAAGACGACTTTCTTCAATCGCCCGAACTATATCGAGTGTATTTCCAGTCGTCACCCCTACTCTCAGCAACGGGAAATCTTTGCGTAATTGCTGTAACAACGGTGGCAAAAGATGGATGCAGGCCGTGGCTCCCGTACCTAACGTCACCGTACCACTAACCTCGTGGTGGCACTCATGTACTGAACGTAGCGTTTCTGCAACGGCTTGTTCTATACGCTCACCGTGCGTCAGTAATGCCAGCCCAGACTCCGTGGCTTTGATACCACGACCTGTACGTTCGATTAAACGCACCTGAATAAATTGCTCAAGCTGGCGTATTTGCAGGCTGACAGCAGGTTGCGAGATCCCGAGCACATCTGCTGCAGCTGAAAAGCTTCCACGTTGTACCACCAGGCGGAAAGTTGCCAGATGTCCCAGATTCAGTGTCGTCATTCAAAGTTTCTCTTATGCAGGTCATAAGGTTACGGCTCTGCCAGCACAATACCGCGCCCAGTATGCTAAGGACAACTGCATTAACGGAATGAAAAACAATGGAAATACCTGCTATTCCCAGACAACTTCCTCTCACCGCTGGCTGTAATCAGTTGATCAACTGGGGGATCTCTTTTTACATGCCGGGTACATTTGCACAGGCGATTTCGACCGATCGGGCATGGTCATCGACGCAAATCTATCTCGGTTTGACCCTTGCCATGCTGGTCATGGCAGTGGTGTCCCCTTTTGTCGCCAGATTACTGGCTCACTTTGGAGGACAAAATGTTGTAATGAGCGGAACATTGCTGATTGCAGCAAGCTGCGCGATCATGGCGTTTGCCCCCACCCTGCCTGGCTGGTACTGCGCCTGGCTACTCACCGGGATAGGGATGCGCCTGTCGTTGTATGATGCGTTGTTCGCCTCGCTGGTGAATCTGTATGGGCAACAGGCGCGGCAAACCATTTCCCGCGTGACGCTGGCTGGAGGTCTGGCATCCGCGGTCTTTTGGCCGCTAGGAGATGCACTGTTGAAGATAATGAGCTGGCAACATGCGTTGCTGATTTATGCATTATTCGGTGTCCTCAGCGCGGTACTGATTTATCCCCTTCCCAATCAAACACTGGCAATGACGGTAAAGCCGGATACGTCCCATCAGGAAAAGAACCGCCGCAACAGTATCCTCTATGCCGCATTTATCGCACTGATCACTTTTGTCTCTAATGGCACATCCACACACTTACCTGAACTTATCACGAGCACCGGTTTACCCGTTGCGATCGGTATGCTTTGGGGATTCGGTCAGACCGGTGCTCGATTAATGGAAGTGCTGGCAGGTTCCAGACTGACGCCCCTCAAACTGACGCTACTGACAGCCCTGGCCATGCCACTCTGTTTTTTACTGGGCGTGGCTGGAACCACATTTATCTGGCCCATCGTCGGGTTTGTGCTGGGCTACGGCGCAATCAACGGGCTGGTGACGATAGTGAAAGCCACATTGCCTTTGCAGCTTTTCTCAACACAGGATTATGCAAAGCAAACGGGCTTACTGCTGATCCCTGCACAACTGATGGCTGCCGCATCTCCATTTGCCTATGCCTGGCTGAACCGGGAACTGGGGATTGCAGGCGCGCTGTGGGTATCGTGGGGGCTAGCGACAGTGATTGCAGGGCTTGCAGTGGGGATTGTGGTCAGTCAAAAGACAAATAAAAAACCCTCTGAACAAGCAGAGGGTTTTGTTTAGCAATTATGACGGGATCATTCCCACTCAATCGTCGCTGGTGGTTTACCACTGATGTCATACACCACACGGGAAATACCGTTCACCTCATTGATGATACGGTTAGATACGCGGCCTAAGAAGTCATACGGCAGGTGCGCCCAATGTGCGGTCATAAAGTCGATGGTTTCGACCGCGCGCAGGGAAACGACCCAGTCGTATTTGCGGCCATCGCCCATTACGCCTACGGAGCGAACCGGCAGGAACACGGTGAACGCCTGGCTCACTTTGTTGTACAGGTCAGCTTTGTGCAGTTCTTCGATGAAGATAGCGTCCGCGCGACGCAGGAGATCGCAATACTCTTTCTTCACTTCGCCCAGTACACGTACGCCCAGACCAGGCCCCGGGAACGGGTGACGGTAGAGCATATCGTACGGCAGACCCAGTTCCAGACCGATCTTACGCACTTCATCTTTGAACAGCTCACGGAGCGGTTCAACCAGACCCATTTTCATCTCTTTCGGCAGGCCGCCCACGTTGTGGTGAGATTTAATGACGTGTGCTTTACCGGTCGCAGATGCGGCTGATTCGATGACATCAGGGTAGATCGTGCCCTGAGCCAGCCACTTCACATCTTCCAGACGCAGTGCTTGCTCATCGAACACTTCGACGAACACACGGCCAATGATTTTACGTTTTGCTTCCGGGTCGTTTTCGCCAGCCAGCGCATCAAGGAAACGCTTCTCGCCTTCCACGTGAACAATGTTCAGACCGAAGTGGTCGCCAAACATGTCCATAACCTGCTGGGCTTCGTTCAGACGCAGCAGACCGTTGTCCACGAATACGCAGGTCAGGTTTTTGCCAATCGCACGGTGCAGCAGCATTGCCGTCACAGAGGAGTCAACACCACCGGACAGACCAAGGATCACTTTGTCATCACCAACCTGCTGGCGGATACGCTCAACAGCGTCGTCGATGATTTTAGCCGGAGTCCACAGGGCTTCACACTGGCAGATGTCACGCACAAAACGCTCCAGCATGCGCATACCCTGACGGGTGTGAGTCACTTCCGGGTGGAACTGCACGCCGTAGAAACGTTTTTCTTCGTTCGCCATAATCGCGAACGGGCAGCTTTCGGTGCTGGCAACAGTCACGAAGCCGGCTGGAATAGCGGTAACTTTGTCGCCGTGGCTCATCCACACATCCAGCAGCGGTTTGCCTTCTGCGGTCAGTGAGTCCTCAATACCGCGCACCAGCGCGCTATCAGTAACCACTTCAACCTGCGCGTAGCCAAACTCACGCTCGTTAGAACCTTCAACATGGCCGCCCAACTGCATGGCCATGGTCTGCATGCCGTAGCACACACCAAACACCGGAACGCCGGCTTCGAACACATACTGCGGTGCGCGTGGGCTGTTTTCTTCAGTGGTACTTTCCGGACCACCGGAAAGAATGATGCCGCTTGGATTGAATTCGCGAATCTGTGCTTCCGTGACATCCCACGCCCACAGTTCGCAGTAAACGCCCAGTTCACGTACGCGACGCGCAACCAGTTGAGTGTACTGAGAACCAAAGTCGAGGATGAGAATGCGATGTTTATGAATGTTTTCCGTCATTGACGCTAATTCCGAGGCAAGTGAAACAAAAACAGAGCGCCCGATTTACTCGTCGTCTTTCAGGCTGCAGGTGCGTTAGCTGCGTTCATTCACCCCGGCTACATAGTTTCACTATGCTCCAGGGGTCTCATGGACTTGCCGCCTTCCTGCACCCCGAAATCCATAGAGTATCTGGATCGGGCGCGGAAACTTATCAGGAGCCCAGACGGTAGTTCGGGGACTCTTTGGTGATGGTCACATCGTGAACATGACTTTCCTGAATACCCGCACCGCTGATGCGTACAAATTCCGCTTTAGTACGCAGCAGATCGATAGTACCACAGCCGGTCAGACCCATACAGGAGCGCAGGCCGCCCATCTGCTGGTGAATGATCTCTTTCAGGCGACCTTTATAAGCAACGCGACCTTCGATACCTTCTGGTACGAGTTTGTCAGCGGCGTTATCGCTCTGGAAGTAACGGTCAGAAGAGCCTTTGGACATCGCACCCAGAGAACCCATACCACGGTAAGATTTATATGAACGCCCCTGGTAGAGTTCAATTTCACCTGGGGACTCTTCAGTCCCTGCCAGCATGGATCCAACCATGACCGCCGCAGCACCCGCTGCAATGGCTTTGGCAATATCACCAGAGAAACGAATACCCCCATCAGCGATAACCGGAACACCCGTTCCTTCCAGCGCTTCTACGGCATCAGATACTGCAGTGATCTGTGGAACACCCACACCAGTAACGATACGGGTAGTACAGATAGAGCCAGGACCGATACCCACTTTCACTGCGCTACAACCCGCTTCAGCCAGAGCACGAGCCCCTGCGCCGGTTGCAACGTTGCCACCAATGATTTGCAAATCAGGATATTTCGCACGAGTCTCGCGAATACGTTGCAGAACACCTTCGGAATGGCCATGAGAGGAGTCGATCAACAGTACGTCAACGCCTGCAGCAACCAGCGCGTCAACGCGCTCTTCATTGCCAGCACCCGCGCCAACCGCAGCACCTACACGCAGACGGCCATGCTCATCTTTACAGGCGTTAGGTTTACGCTCTGCTTTCTGGAAATCTTTAACGGTTATCATGCCGCGAAGATGGAAGTTGCTATCAACTACCAGCGCTTTTTCTACGCGTTTTTCGTGCATTTTCGCCAACACGACATCGCGGGTTTCGCCTTCACGAACGGTCACAAGACGCTCTTTCGGGGTCATATAAACGCTGACAGGCTGGTTCAGATCGGTCACGAAGCGAACGTCACGACCAGTGATGATACCGACCAGTTCGTTGTCTTCGGTCACAACCGGGTAGCCTGCGAAGCCGTTGCGCTCGGTCAGCGCTTTCACTTCGTGCAGGGTGGTGGTTGGCAGAACAGTCTGTGGGTCGGAAACGATACCGGATTCATGTTTCTTCACGCGGCGAACTTCTTCAGCCTGACGCTCGATAGACATGTTTTTGTGAATAAAGCCAATGCCACCTTCCTGTGCCAGAGCGATAGCCAGGCGCGCTTCAGTCACGGTGTCCATTGCCGCAGAGAGCATAGGAATGTTCAGGCGAATGGTTTTGGTTAACTGCGTGCTGAGATCGGCAGTATTCGGCAGAACGGTGGAATGAGCGGGAACGAGGAGGACGTCGTCAAACGTCAGTGCTTCTTTAGCAATACGTAGCATGGGCAATATCTCTGACCTGGGTGGTTAAATATTGCCGTGGCATTATACAGAGCGTAACCGATTGCATCCACACTTTTTTATAAAAAATGCTTGCGCTCCCCTCTCAGCAGGTTACTATCGACTGAATAACTTGCTGATTTAGAATTTGATCCCGCTCACATGTTATCCTCTCAATCCCCCTCAATTTTTACTGTTAGCCGCCTTAATCAAACGGTTCGTTTACTGCTTGAGCAGGAAATGGGACAGGTCTGGATCAGCGGTGAGATTTCTAATTTCACGCAACCGTCATCCGGTCACTGGTATTTTACGTTGAAAGATGACACCGCCCAGGTACGCTGCGCAATGTTCCGCAACAGCAACCGCCGGGTGACATTCCGCCCTCAGCACGGCCAGCAAGTTCTGGTTCGCGCCAATATCACACTGTATGAGCCGCGCGGTGATTATCAAATCATCGTCGAAAGCATGCAGCCTGCGGGCGAAGGGTTACTGCAGCAAAAATATGAACAGCTAAAAACAAAACTCTCGGAAGAGGGATTGTTCGACCAGCAGTTCAAGAAACCGCTACCCTCTCCAGCCCACTGTGTCGGGGTCATTACCTCGAAAACCGGTGCTGCACTGCATGATATTCTGCACGTTCTCAAACGCCGCGATCCTTCCCTGCCCGTCATTATCTACCCTACCGCCGTTCAGGGTGATGACGCACCAGGTCAGATTGTCCGCGCCATTGAACTGGCTAACTTGCGTCAGGAGTGCGACGTCTTAATCGTCGGGCGTGGCGGCGGTTCACTGGAAGATCTCTGGAGCTTTAACGACGAACGTGTAGTACGTGCCATCTTTGCCAGCCAAATCCCCGTAGTCAGCGCCGTCGGGCATGAAACAGACGTGACCATTGCCGATTTTGTTGCGGATTTACGCGCCCCCACACCATCAGCGGCGGCTGAAGTAGTGAGTCGTAATCAGCTGGAACTGCTGCGACAGATTCAAAACGGGCAACAGCGTCTGGAAATGGCGATGGATTACTATCTTGCGAACCGGACTCGCCGCTTCACGCAGCTCCATCATCGCCTGCAACAGCAGCACCCGCAGCTGCGTCTCGCGCGTCAGCAAACCGTGCTGGAGCGTTTGCGCCAGCGCATGAACTTCGCGCTGGATAACCAGCTTAAACGTGGTATATCGCGCCAGCAGCGCATCACCCAGCGTCTGAACCAGCAAAATCCACAGCCGAAGATTTATCGCGCGCAAGCGCGCATCCGGCAGCTTGAGTATCGTCTTGCGGAGAGTGCGCACGCCCGTCTGAGCAATACCCGCGAACGTTTTGGCAATGCAGTCACCCATCTGGAAGCTGTCAGCCCACTTTCCACACTGGCTCGTGGTTATAGCGTGACGACAGTGACGGACGGCAAGGTGTTGAAACAAACGAAACAGGTGAAGGCTGGCGACGTGCTCACTACCCGCCTGGCCGATGGCTGGATAGAGAGCGAAGTCAAAGGCATTACCGCCGCGAAAAAAACGCGCAAGAAAAAGCCGGATTAAACTGGCTTAAATTCCACGCGCTTTTTAGAGATCAACCCGTGGCCATTCTGGCAAAAATAATCCACCGCACCACACGCTTTTAACACCTGGAGTGGCTGATGACACTCCGGGCAACACGCTTCCAGTTGAATATCCTTATGACAATGCGCGCAGTGCGCCACTCCATTTTGCGGCTCCAGTTCTGCGTGGCAATCGGGGCAAATGACTGACATTGAAACTCCTTATCTTTTCTCTCAACGCTATGTCTATTTTAACACGATACGCTTAATGCGGGCCACGCAGCGTCTGTTGCAATTGCAGCAGTAACGCAACTTCATCCAGCCGACGACGGGTTGTGAGACTGACCTCTTCCGGAGCGCGTGCAAACAGACTTTGCTTACCCAGGATATGTTCAACCAGGCAGTGCTCGTAAATAGCACCCGGAACATGCCATCGATGGACAGCATTACCTTCCGTGCTTTCCAGTACATCCTCGCCCCCTCGACGATCGTAGTTAATGACTCGTCCGTCACGTAAATACATCCGCAAACCTTTTTGCCCGCCAGAGGGACCCGCATATTTGTTGAGCCAGATATCCACCGGAATGCGACTGATCTCTCCCTGGAGATGCGCCTCACCTTCTGCCGTGCTTAAATCCCCTTTCACGATATCTCGCCCCAGCCGATCTTTGGCAGTAACCACCCGTAACGCCATATCATCACTGCCGCCCAGATAACGCACCGTTTCACGCAGCATCGCCAGCACATGCGTACCAACATCCAGAATCACACCATCAGGGTGGAGAAGCGTTCGCGTGTCAGGTTGACCGGTCGCGAAGTTGAGCGCAATGGGCTCTCCTGCCGTGTTAAATCCGCTCGGCTCCTGCAAGAAACCCTCCATTCTGACAATGTCGGAAATGGAACTGACCAATTTCTGTTTCACCGTTTCAATGCGCGCCATCCAGTGATCGAGCGCCAGTACCCGAGGCGCTGCACCAGGCATTGCCAGCAGCATTTTCAGTTTTTCGATTTGGGGAAGTGTGGCAACGATGGGTTTTTCGACCACTATACGCGGAATGGATGAGGCCAGAGCCTGCTCAAGCACCTCAAGGTGGCGCAAAGATGCAGTGGTAATAAACAGAGTATCCAGAGGCTGAGCAAGAAGTTCAGCCAGTGATGCGCAGTGTGTTATACCTTCAGATTGTTTTGTGGGTTGAACATCAAATCCGAGACAATGTAGCGAGTCTCCAAAGTGGTTTCGTAATGCGGGTGAATACGCTGTTTCAACCACTGCCCCAAGACCAACAAAGCCTAACAACATATACCCACCTCGAATGTTTAATTGCCGGGGCATAACGCATGCCCCGGCCAGGTCGAGGTGCTATCAGGCGTTAGTTACCGGTTTCGTCTGCGCATTTTCCAGCATGCGACGCACCGGAACAATGAGGGCGATCAGCACCGCCGCACATATCAGCAGCGCAATCGAACAACGTGCGAAGAGATCTGGCAACATATCAAGCTGGTCAGCTTTCACATGCCCACCAATCAGACCTGCAGCCAGGTTACCGAGAGCACTGGCACAGAACCACAGTCCCATCATCTGACCACGCATTCTTTCCGGAGCCAGCAGCGTCATAGTCGCCAGGCCAATCGGGCTCAGGCACAACTCGCCAAGTGTCAGCATCAAAATACTGCCAACCAGCCAAAACGGCGATACACCCGCTCCGCCATTACTCAGAACGTTCTGCGCTGCCAGCATCATCAGACCAAAGCCTGCAGCTGCGCACAGAATACCAATCACGAATTTCGAAATACTGCTCGGACGGATATTCTTGCTTGCCAGTTTCGGCCACGCCCAGCTAAACACCGGGGCGAGGATAATGATGAACAAGGCATTGATCGACTGGAACCACACGGCCGGGATTTCAAAATCGCCGATCATACGGTTGGTATAGTCGTTAGCAAACAGGTTAAATGACGTTGGCTTTTGCTCAAATGCGGACCAGAAGAATGCCGCAGACACCAGCAGGATAAAACAGACCAACAATCTGGCGCGTTCTTTGCGGTTCAGGCCAGCAAACACAAACAACCAGATAAAGTAGAGAGCAACCGATGCCGCAATGACGTACACCAGCACACTGGCTACCGCGACCGGGTTAATCACAATCACGCCCTGCGCTATCAGTGTAACGATTACCACGACGCCCACCGCCAGTGCCAGCAACCAACTGCCTACACCATTTTTCTTCGCTACCGGGCTGTTCCACGTGGAATCCAGACCGACTTCACTGTCGTAGCGTTGCATGGCCGGAACAGCAAAGACGCGGAAAATCACCAGCGCCA
The DNA here is from genome assembly GCF_013782625.1 of Enterobacter sp. RHBSTW-00994. Taxonomy (NCBI): domain Bacteria; kingdom Pseudomonadati; phylum Pseudomonadota; class Gammaproteobacteria; order Enterobacterales; family Enterobacteriaceae; genus Enterobacter; species Enterobacter sp. RHBSTW-00994. The sequence continues at coordinate 3,463,191 of NZ_CP056199.1, forward strand.
CCAGCATCCCGATGCCACCAATACCAAAGCCCCAGTGCCAGCCATGAGTTTTAATCAACCAACCGGAGATCAGAGGTGCGATGAACGACCCCATATTGATGCCCATGTAAAAAAGCGAAAAACCGCCGTCACGACGCGCATCGCCTTTTTTATACAGTGTCCCCACCATAACCGAGATACAGGTCTTAAACAGCCCGGAGCCAAGCACGATAAACATCAGACCAATAAAGAACAGGTTGTCGCCCATCACTGCGGAAAGTGCAATCGATAAATGCCCAAGCGCAATCAGAATTGAACCATACCAGACCGCTTTCTGCTGGCCGAGCCAGTTATCTGCAAGCCAGCCACCCGGCAGTGCCGCCAGATACATCGTCCCGGCGAAGATCCCAACAATCGCCGAAGCGTTTTCGCGTGCCAGCCCCATACCACCGTCATAAACAGTAGCGGCCATGAACAGAATCAGTAACGGACGAATGCCGTAAAACGAGAAACGCTCCCACATTTCGGTGAAGAACAGTGAGCCAAGCGGATAAGGATGGCCAAAGAACGTTCGGCTTTCTTTTTGATTAACAGAGGATTGCATAATTCTCCCGAGAAGGTATGTCGTCGTGCTTGTAAACACCGCAATGCACGCCGACCAGTTATATATCTGGCCGATTTTCTACATGCGGTGAAGAGTTATTTAACTATTTGATAACCTGATGCTAGTTTTGTCTAGTACCAGACCAGAGACTTTAAGATGAAAATTCGACGATTGTCTACTTTCCTAGATTTAAACTTGGCATAAAACGAATAGTGATTGACATCACACAAAGCAACATACGCTATAAATCGACGAAAAAAAACCCGCAGCAAGTGCGGGTTTTCTTATGATTAGCAACGATTATTTGCTTTTCTTGATGTGCTTAATCAAACGCTTACGCTTACGCATCTGGTTTGGCGTCAGAGTGTTACGCTTGTTAGCAAACGGGTTTTCCCCTTCCTTGAACTGAATACGGATAGGCGTACCCATTACATCCAGTGATTTACGGAAGTAGTTCATCAGATAACGTTTGTAGGAATCCGGCAGGTCTTTTACCTGGTTGCCGTGAATCACCACGATTGGCGGGTTATAACCACCAGCATGCGCATATTTCAGCTTCACGCGACGACCACGCACCAATGGCGGCTGATGGTCTTCTGCGGCCATGTTCATGATACGGGTCAGCATCGCGGTGCTCTGGCGACGTGTCGAGCTGTCATAAGCTTCACGCACGGAATCGAACAGGTTGCCGACGCCACTGCCATGAAGTGCAGAGATGAAGTGTACGCGCGCGAAGTCGATAAAACCCAGACGGAAGTCCAGGGTCTCTTTAACCTGCTCTCTCACTTCGTTGCTCAGGCCATCCCATTTGTTGACGACAATAACCAGTGAGCGCCCACTATTCAGGATGAAGCCCAGGAGTGACAGGTCCTGATCGGAGATCCCTTCCCGCGCATCGATAACCAGCAGTACTACGTTGGCATCTTCAATCGCCTGCAACGTTTTAATAACGGAGAATTTTTCCACTACATCGGTGATTTTCCCACGCTTACGCACACCTGCTGTGTCGATAAGCACATACTCGCGCTCGTCACGTTGCATTGGAATGTAGATGCTGTCGCGGGTTGTACCTGGCATGTCGTAAACCACAACACGTTCTTCACCGAGAATACGGTTAGTAAGTGTAGACTTACCTACGTTAGGACGGCCCACAATTGCCAGCTTGATCGGCAGATCCTGTGGGTTGAAATCGTCCTCAGGCTCCTCTTCAGCGCCCTCTTCACCTTCTTCGAATTGCGCCCAGTATTCGGCATCTTCGTCGACGTCTTCCGGCGGATTAACTTCATCAACCCATGGCAGCAAAACGGTTTCCAGCAGGCTGGTCACACCGCGACCATGTGACGCCGCGATAGGATAGATTTCGCCCAGCCCTAAAGACCAGAAGTCAGCGACAGCCTGATCGGCATCAATGCCGTCAGTTTTGTTAGCGACGAGGAACGTCGGCTTTTCACGCGAGCGCAAATGCTTAGCAATGGCAGAATCCGCTGGCATAAGGCCTGCACGGGCATCGACCATAAACAGAACCACGTCTGCTTCTTCGATTGCCAGCAGAGACTGCTCGGCCATACGGGTTTCTACACCGTCCTCTGTGCCATCAATACCACCGGTATCGATACAGATGAACTCACGTCCTTCCACCTCTGCACGACCGTACTTACGGTCACGCGTCAGCCCCGGGAAATCCGCAACCAGCGCATCACGGGTGCGTGTTAATCGGTTAAAAAGAGTGGATTTTCCAACGTTCGGGCGCCCGACAAGCGCGACCACAGGTACCATGTTTGAAGCCTCATAAAATTCAAAATAACGTCGCTTTTGCGACGTTTTTAAAAATGTCAAAACGGCCCCTGAGTTAACAGGAGCCGTTTAGTATACTACAACCGCTGTGTAATTAACGCGTGATCGCGTACAGCGTGCCGTCTTTTGCCTGGATCAACAATTTGCCATCAGCTAAGACAGGGTCCGTCAGGAAGCCTGAGCTATCGACTTTTTGCTGCGCAACGAAGCGACCCGTTTCTGGATCAATCCAGTGCATGTAACCTTCGCTATCACCTACAACCAGACTACCGTTATACAGTACTGGTGCAGTCAGCAGACGATGCAGCAGATCGCTTTGTGTCCACAACGTTACGCCGCCTTCCGTGTTCAGCGCCAGCAAGCGATCGTTCTGATCGACCATATAAATACGGTTGCCATCAACAACAAAATCATTCACTGAACCCAGTTCACGTTTCCACATGATCTGACCACTACGCAAATCCAGCGCAGTCAGGTTTCCATTATATGCCAACGCGTACACCACACCATTGACGATAACCGGCGTCGTGTCTACGTCGCTCAGGCGGTCGATTTCTGTAGAACCTGTCGCCTGGGAAATACGCTGCTGCCAAATCATCTGGCCTTGCTGCATCAACACCGCGCTTACACGGCCGTTGTCACCACCAACAATGGCAGCGCCAAACGCAGTAGCAGGAGCTGATTCACCACGCAGAGACAGTGAAGGCATATCCAGGTTTACTGTCCATTTAATCAGACCGTCAGCTTCATTCAGAGCCTGCAACTGACCGTTGCTGGTATGAATCAGCACCAAACCATCGCTAACTACAGGACGAGACAGGGATTCACCTGCTACGGTGGTTTGCCACGCAATCGAACCATCACTGCTGTTCAACGCATAAACCTGCGCTTTTTCGCTACCCACATACACATGACCACCAGCAACCGTCAGGCCGCCCGACAGCAATGCAGGTTTACGAGAGAACCAACCGTCTTTTTCCGCCAGGTTAACAGACCACACTTCTTTCCCGTCATCGGAATTCACGGCTTTCACTGTCCCTTTGCGGTCAGCCGCATAGACAACGCTGTCAGCAAATGCCGGATGCAGGTTGGAATAGAAATCGCCAATACCATCACCCACAGAAGTGCTCCATGCGGTAGATGGGGTAAACTGATTTTCAACAGTCGGCAGCGGGGACATTTTTACAACATCCTCTTCACCACTGAACAGTGAACAGCCACTCAATAAAGTAACAGAAAGCAGTCCTGGCAGAAGTAATTTACGCAATTGCATCGGGTCCCTCTCAGACGGACAAATTATTTATTTTCATCTGCATCATTTCGCTCAGCGCGGGTGAAGCGTTGCTTTTCACACCCGCTTCCCACGCACTGCGCGCACCCTGCTTGTCGCCCTTGCTCAGCAACGCTTCGCCACGCAGATCGGCAACAATCGCCGCAAAACCTTCACCTTTGACGGTATCGAGGGTTTTCAGTGCATCATCGGCTTTATTTTGCTGAACCTGGATACGTGCCAGACGCAGATTAATCACCGCTTTCAGGTTTTCATCGCTTGCAGCGGAGAGACCCTGAGTAAGCTGAGCAACCGCTTTATCCAGTTCATTTTGAACAACAAACTGTTGAGCGACTTCCAACGCAGCCAGCGCGCCGTAGGTGTTTTTGTTTTCTGCTGCAAACTTCTCTGCAGCGGCCAGCGTTTGCGGCTGATCGGCACGAATAGCGCTGACGGTGTTTTCATAAGACTGCGACGCACCGCGAGCCGAGTCAGCCTGATGATTGTTCCAGTAGCGCCAGCCCATCAGCGCACCTACACCAATAATTACCCCAACAGCCAGGGCTTTGCCGTTTTCAGCAAAGAAGCGCTTGAGCGCATCAACCTGCTCGTTTTCGTTCTCGTAAATTTCCACGCTGTCCTTCTCCTTAGCCCAATAAAGTGCGCAAATGCGCTGCAACGCCATCCTGCGTTACCGTTATTTGCTCACCAGAGCGCAGGTCTTTTACCACCACTTCGCCGTTAGCCACTTCGGACTCACCCAGCACCAGTGCGATACTTGCGCCCCACTTATCAGCACGCGCAAACTGTTTTTTAAAGTTGCCGCCGCCATGGTTGGTCATCAGCTTAATGCCCGGCAGTGCATCACGCACGCGCTCAGCAAGCTGCATAGCTACAGACTGCGTATCCGCGCCTGAAGCGACCAGGTATATATCGACAACAGAATCTGCTTTAAATTCCGGATTAACTGCCTGAACCAGCAAAACAAGTCGTTCAAGACCCATTGCAAAGCCCACTGCCGGGGCCGCACGGCCACCCAATTGCTCAACCAGGCCATCGTAACGACCGCCTGCGCAGACCGTTCCCTGAGAACCCAGGCTCGATGTTACCCACTCGAAAACGGTACGGTTATAGTAGTCCAGACCGCGAACCAGACGCTGGTTTACAGTGTAGGTAATACCCGCCGCTTCAAGCAGTTTGCACAGACCCGCGAAGTGCTCTCGTGACTCTTCATCAAGATAATCACCCAGTGCTGGCGCATCGTTCAACAGTGTTTGAACGTCAGGATTCTTGGAGTCCAGAACGCGCAGTGGGTTTGTGTACATGCGACGCTGGCAATCTTCATCCAGCTTCTCTTTATGCTGTTCCAGGAAAGCTACCAGCGCATCACGGTAGTTTGCACGCGCTTCCAGCGAACCTATAGAGTTCAGTTCTAAAGAAACATGTTCGGAAATACCAAGCGCACGCCACCAGCGAGCGGTCAACATAATCAGCTCAGCATCAATATCTGGCCCTTGCAGACCAAAAACTTCAACGCCCAACTGGTTGAACTGGCGATAACGACCTTTCTGCGGACGTTCGTGGCGGAACATCGGGCCGATATACCAGAGACGCTGCTCCTGATTGTACAGGAGACCATGTTCGATGCCGGCGCGTACGCAGCCCGCCGTACCTTCAGGGCGCAGGGTCAGGCTATCGCCGTTGCGGTCCTCAAAGGTATACATCTCTTTTTCAACTACGTCGGTCACTTCGCCGATCGCACGTTTGAATAACGGGGTCTGCTCTACAATCGGCAAACGGATTTCGCTGTAACCGTAGCTGCCGAGCACCTGTTTCAGTGTGCCTTCAATGCGCTGCCAGATGGCGGTCTCGCCAGGCAGATAATCGTTCATGCCGCGGATGGCTTGAATATTTTTTGCCACGTTTACTCTCTTTCTATACACAAAAAAGAACCCAAAGAATGGGTTCAATCATACATGGGAAGCTCGCGGCTTCCCATCACGTTATTTATCAACCTGCTGAACACTGATGCGCTGTGTCTCATCCAGCATCGTCGCTTTAGCGCGAATACGGGCTTCGAGCTGGTCGATCATGTCGCTATTATCCAGACGATCTTTGCGAACGCCATCTTCATAGAGACCACTTTTCTTGTTACCGCCCGTCACACCGAGGGTTGACACCAGCGCTTCTCCCGGCCCATTCACCACGCATCCAATGATAGAAACGTCCATCGGGGTGATGATATCTTCCAGGCGCTGCTCCAGCGCGTTAACCGTACCGATGACGTCAAATTCCTGACGTGAGCAAGTGGGGCAAGCGATAAAGTTGATCCCACGCGCACGGATACGCAGTGATTTCAGAATATCGAAGCCGACTTTGATCTCTTCGACAGGATCGGCTGCCAGCGATACGCGGAGTGTGTCGCCAATCCCTTCAGAAAGCAGCAATCCCAACCCGATGGCCGACTTAACCGATCCGCTACGCAAACCACCCGCTTCGGTGATCCCGAGATGCAGAGGCTGATCAATCTGTTTCGCCAGCAGACGATAAGATTCAACCGCCAGGAATACATCAGAGGCTTTTACGCTGACTTTAAACTGATCGAAGTTCAGACGATCCAGATGATCCACATGACGCATGGCGGATTCCAGTAACGCTTGCGGCGTTGGCTCACCGTATTTTTCCTGCAGGTCTTTTTCCAAAGAACCCGCATTCACACCAATACGGATAGGAATATTGTTGTCCCGCGCGCAGTCCACGACCATGCGGATACGCTCTTCATTACCGATATTGCCTGGGTTAATACGCAGACAATCTACGCCATATTCGGCAACCTTCAGGGCAATGCGATAGTCGAAATGGATATCCGCAACCAGTGGAACACTCACTTGCTGCTTGATCAATTTGAATGCCTCAGCGGCATCCATTGTCGGCACGGAGACGCGAACTATATCCGCGCCCACACGTTCTAATGCTTTGATTTGGTTGACCGTCGCTTCAACATCTGTTGTACGCGTATTGGTCATTGACTGGACGGCGATAGGAGCCCCATCGCCAATCGGCACATTCCCAACGTAAATTCGTTTCGATTTTCTACGTTGAATCGGAGCCTGATTATGCATGAAAAATCTCCCGCGTTGCCTGTCTGTTACTGTGCTGCTGATTGTTCGGCATTAACGGTAAGACGTGCAACCTGGTTAGTTCTGATAAAACGGCTCAGATCGACAGGTTTGCCCTGATATTGAATCTGCACCGCTGATGGTGCGCCAATCTTAAGCTTATACGGGGCCTGGCCCACCAAATTCAGTGTGCCATCTTTACGCTGCAAGCCACTGAACAATTTTTTACCCGTTGCGTCAGTGACTTCCAGCCAGCAATCAGCAGAGAAATTCATCACCAGTGCATTCGGATTGGCCGCTGCATTCGCAACAGCCGCCTGATCGGTTGGTAAAGGTTGCGCTGAATTGTCAGCCGGAGAGGTCGCAGCAGGTACGTTTGCAGCAGTATCAACATTCGCCTGGGAAGGGGCAACCACCGTATTTTGTGCCTGAGGCTGAACGGCTGGGTTAGCATTTGAGGCTGGCGTTTGCGCAGGATCGGTTGCCTGTGCATCCGTCGTCACTTGCGGTTCATTGGTACTTGCGGTGTTATCCGTGTTTAACGGCACGCTTTGCGCGCCGTCGTTACCCGAATTATTGAGCTCTGCAGAGGATTGATCGGCCATTGTGGTGATCTCTTCCTGCTGTGCCTTATGGTTTTGCCACCACCAGGCGCCCGTTAAGCCAATAACCACAAACAGCACCAGCCACGTAAAGCTCATTAACCAGCCATCACGTTTTTTACGACGTTTACCGAGGGAGAAAGTTTGCATTGGCGCAACTTTGGCCGCTCTGACCGGCGCCTGCTTCTCCATCATTGGCAGCAATTCGTTTTCGGGGATATGCACCAGTTTTGCGTAAGAGCGGATATAACCACGCAGAAATGTTGAAGCCAGATCGGCAGGAGCCTTATCTTCTTCAATATCGCGAACCGTGGAAACTTTCAGACACAAGCGTTCTGCAACAGCTTGTTGGCTGAGTCCGAGTTGTTCACGGGCGTTGCGAAGACGAACGCCAGTGGAAAGTGCTTCATTTTGGTCGTGAGTGGCTTCAGTATTCATTCGCTACTACTACTTACTGGTACGTGTAAATTAGGGTCCAGATGCCGGTGAGTCACAATGCCACCCGCACCGCGAAACTTCTGGTCAGTTAACCTTGAACAGACAGTATAAGACTGTCGGGCCATAGATGACAGCGCAGCCCTGCCCACGAAGCTAAACTGTTGTTACGTCGCTACATACTGCCCGAAAGTCATATGAAACGCACCGTAATTATTAATCAATCATGATGAATATGACTGATTATTCAGTAAGGTTATGCGTCACGGCGCAGATAATGCGCCGTGACTGCATAATAATCAAACAGCTTTCACCGCAATCGTCTCGCCCTGCATGCGTTTACGCAGAGTACGTTTAGTACGATCGATGACATCCCCCGCTAACTGACCGCATGCGGCATCGATATCATCACCACGTGTTTTACGCACGATAGTGGTGAATCCGTACTCCATCAGCACTTTGGAGAAACGGTCAATACGGCTGTTCGAGCTACGGCCATACGGCGCGCCAGGGAACGGGTTCCATGGAATGAGGTTGATCTTGCACGGCGTATCTTTCAGCAACTCAGCTAACTCATGCGCATGCTCAGTACCGTCATTCACATGATCCAGCATGACATATTCAATTGTCACACGGCCCTGGTTAGCATTGGATTTTTCCAGATAGCGACGCACACCCGCCAGGAAGGTTTCGATATTGTACTTCTTGTTGATAGGTACAATTTCGTCACGAATTTCATCGTTCGGCGCATGCAGAGAAATGGCCAGCGCTACATCGATCATATCGCCAAGTTTATCCAGCGCAGGCACAACACCTGAGGTCGAAAGCGTCACGCGACGTTTGGACAGGCCAAAACCGAAATCGTCCAACATGATTTCCATCGCCGGAACCACGTTAGTCAGGTTGAGCAGAGGCTCTCCCATTCCCATCATCACCACATTGGTGATTGGGCGAGTTCCGGTCACTTTTGCCGCACCAACAATTTTCGCCGCGCGCCATACCTGGCCAATAATCTCAGAAACGCGCAGGTTGCGGTTGAAGCCTTGCTGAGCCGTGGAGCAGAACTTACATTCCAGTGCACACCCTACCTGGGATGAAACGCACAACGTTGCGCGATCGTCCTCCGGGATATACACGGTTTCAACGCGCTGATCGCCCACAGCAATCGCCCACTTAATCGTACCATCGGAAGAGCGCTGTTCTTCTACCACTTCCGGGGCCCGAATTTCAGCCACTTCTTTCAGCTTATTACGCAGCACTTTGTTGATGTCAGTCATGTCATCAAAGTCGTCGCTGCAATAGTGGTACATCCATTTCATCACCTGGTCGGCACGAAACGGCTTTTCGCCCATCTCTTTGAAAAACTCGCGCATCTGCTGACGGTTCAGATCCAGCAGGTTGATTTTTCCATTTTTATTAGGAACCGCTGCAATGGCGACTTCGGAGGTGTTAACTAATTCAGACATAATTTTTTCCGGCCTCGTTGTTACACGTTATGGCCCGTGGAGGGTTGAAAAGAAACGCCCCGGTGAGCAGTCTGCTCTTCCGGGGCGTTGCATTGTACAAAGTCTGACGCAGGTATGCCACGTCTGCACGCGGCATTTACGAAATAAAGTGTAAACGAACTCGCTGGATTAACGAGTGCGTGCGCACACTTCGCCTTCGCCGAAGAAGTAAGCGATTTCGCGCGCCGCAGATTCTACAGAGTCGGAACCATGCGTACCGTTCTCAGTGAAGCTGTCAGCATAGTCAGCACGCAGTGTGCCAGCCAGTGCATTAGCCGGGTTGGTCGCACCCAGCAGGTCACGGTGACGCTGTACGGCATTTTCGCTTTCCAGAACAGAAACCACGATCGGACCAGAAGTCATGAACTCGACCAGGCCATCAAAGAAAGGTTTACCGTCGTGTTCAGCATAGAAGCCGCGAGCCTGTTCAACGCTCAGGTGCAGCATTTTCGTGCCAACAATTTTGAACCCTGCTGATTCAAAGCGAGCAAAGATGCTGCCAATAACGTTTTTTGCCACCGCGTTTGGTTTGATGATGGAAAAAGTACGTTCAATAGCCATGATTACCTCTGTGATCTGTTCTGTTGTTTTGCATACCTGAGTATGGTGTGGCGCGGATTATAATGAGCAATAACGCCATTGCCTATGGATTCAGGTAACATTTTTTTAAAATAAGACGAGTTTTAGCAACAGGTCACATCTACAGGTATTTTCCCGCTACTGCAGCGTAAAGTTAATTGTCGCTACCTGCCCCGCCTCATCCAGTACCAGTAACTGATAATCACCAGATTTATCAAGCTGTAAAGTGTAAACACGGCCCTTTACTGCCAAAGGCTCACCATTGAGGAACCACCAGCGATCGCCACTGCTACCGCTAGCCTGGAGCGGTAACGACACGCGCGGCTCGCCAGGAAGACGTTTAATCACCGCGCCATCCCGTATACCTGACAACATCAACGGCGCAGGTGGATCCTGTGACAACGGAGGGCACGAGACTGACGACTCAGGGATCCTGGACGCCCGACGCTCATCTGCTGGCAACCAGGGTTCCAGTGGTAATGGCCACACCTCCAGCCACTTCTCTGTCGCGCCAGGACAATCTGCAGCCACACGTTTACCGTTGTTATCCAGCCAGACAGGGAAACGGATCCCTCTGATACCGTCTTGTTCCGGCAATAATAACGTTGGCGGTTCACTCCCTTCCAGCAGCCAGGTCGAAAGGCGACGGCGGCAGTTTTCATTACCATCCGGCAAAGATTGCCCACCCGGCCAGCAAATAACGCCACGTCCAACGGATGCGGGGCGCGGATCGCGTGGCAGACGTGCATCATCAACCGTTGAACGGGACTGGAGCATATTGTTGACCTGGTTAAGCAGTGGAACTGCACTCGCAAAACCAAACTGGCCTGCGACCGGCGTGCCATCCGGTCGCCCAGTCCAGATCCCGATGAGGTAGCGCGCATTAAGCCCTACAGCCCAGGCATCCCGATATCCATAACTGGTTCCTGTTTTCCAGGCGAGTGGGGCAATCTGCGGCAACGCACCATCGGGTAGTGGCTGTGCTTCATTGGCCAGGATCCGGCGAATAATCCACGCCGCACCGGGAGAAAGCAGAGGACGCTCAAGAAGCGGGTCGCCAGGCTGAACACGTAATCTGGCCGCTTTGCCATGACGTGCAAAAGCACTGTACGCCGCCGTAATATCTGCAAGCCTTGCACCTGCACCGCCCAGAATAAGTGACAAATTAGGCTGGGCCCCCGCAGGCAAGATCAGCGGCAACCCGACATTGTTCAGCATTCCGGCAAAACGTTTCGGCCCGTAAGCTTCCAGAACCTGCACTGCCGGAAGGTTTAGCGAACGCACCAGCGCCTCACTCATACTAACGGGGCCATGAAAGCCGCTGTCGAAATTACCAGGCCGATAATCTCCAGTCCTCCGGGGCACGTCCTGCAATAAAGAAGCAGGATGGATCAGACCGTCATCCAGTGCCATACCATAGATGAAGGGCTTCAGAACCGAACCCGGCGAGCGGACCGCATTGACCATGTCAACATGGCTGAATCGGCTGTTATCGTTGATATCAACCGACCCCACCCAGCCACGTACCTTCATCGTGGTATGATCGACAACAACCATAGCCAAAGAGCTGCGAGCAGGCAGGCGCGATTTCCAGTTCATTGCCAGCTCTTCAAGCTGTCGTTGCAGGGATGCATCCAGCGTCGTAACAATTTTACTGTCACGGCTTTTGCTGAGCATCATGCGCGAAAAAAGTGGCGCCAACTGCGGCATTTGTCGCGGCGCTAACCACACCGGTTCTTCACGTGATTCTTTCACCTGTTTTTCTGACCAGATACCTTGCGTCACCATCCGGTCGAGCACTTTATTTCGTGCAGCCTCAGCGCGGTCCGGCCAGCGATCGGGGCGCAACCGGCTGGGGGCTTGCGGTAATACCGCCAGCAGCGCCGCCTCTGAGTAACTCAGTTGCGACGGCGGTTTCCCCAGATAGGTCCAGCTTGCAGCGCCAACCCCTTGCAACGTCCCACCAAATGGGGCGCGATTGAGATACAGCGTGAGAATATCGCGTTTCGAGAGATGCCATTCCAGTTGCACCGCCCGCCAGAGCTGGCGGATCTTGCCACCAAAAGTACGCGGATGCGGATCCAACAAACGTGCGACCTGCATGGTGAGCGTACTTCCGCCAGAGATCACTTTCCCGGCACTGAGATCCTGCCAGGCGGCACGCAATACGGAGAAAGGATTCACGCCTGGGTGATCCCAGAACCAGCGATCTTCATACTGGATCAAGGCATCAAGATAGCGTGGTGAAACCTCTTCAATGGTCACCGGGTAACGCCAAATCCCCTCGCTGTCGGCAAATCGCCACAACGGCGTCCCCTGTTCATCCACGACCACCCGCGCAGGGTTAACCTCTTTCAGCGGTAATGGCCACAGGCGATCGGCTATAAAGATCAGCCCCCACAGAACGAGAAGCGCTCCCGCAAGCCACAGCCAGCGGGAGCGTAACAGGCGAGCAACCCGCATCTTACGGAACAACAATCAGCGGGCCACTGGCCGCACCCGTAGCCCGCCACTGCGGAACATACATAGATTCCACCATAGGAAGAGGAACATGATATGTCCCCGGCGTTACGGCACGAGCCAGATAAACCAGCGTCACCGGCTGGCCTTCATTGACAGGTACTGCCGCCACAAAGCGATCGTCACGAAACTCCATATGCTGAATATCCGCCTGCTGCATCTGGCTGAGTAAGTTCTGCACTTCACTCCCGCTGTCCTGCAAGCTGGCGCTGCTGCTTGCCAGGTTTTGGTTTTCCAGTTCAAGCCCCGCCGGGAGCAGATCAACCACCAATGCATCCGGTACATTCTGGCTCGCCCTCACCTCAAGCCATACCAGTACCAGTTCGCCGCTTTTCAGCGAAGAGAGAGATTTCGTGCTGCCATCTGTTGCCAGAATATGTCGCTCGACCTGCAAAACATTAGACGATGGCTGAGGGGCATATTCCGGGTAGCCCGTACTGTCAAGACGAACCCACAGCGGCGTCGTCCCGGTATTGGTGATCTGCAATGCACTGAGCTGATCGCCATTCACATTTTGAACCTGTGCCTTATCACTACCAAGCGCGGTATCGGAGATGCTGGTTGTCGCCTGCCATGCTCCGGAAATCGTCTGCAGTGAACGTCCCGCCAGGAACAGAGCATTACTTTCCTGCGTAGAGAGCCAGCGCTGACTGAAAGCCTGCTCAGAGAGGGTATTGAGCAGCATATTTTGCGCATCCGGAAGCAATTTGTACTCTTCCAGCAGAGAGAGCATCAACGCATTGTCGCGAAGCTGGCTGCCGTAATCCGCCATCCAGTTTTTACTGTCGTTACGCGGCGTCTTAATGGCTAAATCCAGCGCCTGCTGGCTTCGTGGTGCATCCCCCATCAGCTTTAACGCCATCCCCATCTGCATCAACGGCAATCCGGAAGCCGCCTGTGCATGGCGCTCCCAAATTTCACGCAGTGCGCCAAGTGGGGCTTTTTGCTGGCGCGCCAGAACCAGGGCCGCATAAGCCTGGACCGCAAACTTACTGGCCTGCGTATCATCACTGTAACGAATAGACATCATGCCCGGGTCTTGCAGGTAGCGTAGCAGACGGTTATTGGCGTTATTCACTGCATCTACAGGCACGCTATACCCTTGCTCACCCGCACGAACCAGGAAATCGGTCACGTATGCGGTCAGCCAGTACTCTTCCGGGCCATTTTTATCCCAGAGGGCGAAACCGCCATCTTCACGCTGCATTTGCAGTAAGCGGGAAATGCCAATATCAATGGCTGCCCGACGTTTCTCATCCGTATCGCCTTTAATACCAAGCGCGGTTAACTGTGCCGCATTGGTATAGAGCGACGGGAAAAGGCCACTGGTGGTTTGCTCCAGACAACCGTACGGATAGGCCTGAAGCTCTCGGATGTAACGCGCCAGGTTCAGCGGCGGCTTGCCGCTGAGCAACAGCTGGCCCTGCAACGTAGCAGGTGAGAATCCGCTGAGATGCTGCGATGGCGCACGCCAGGACTCACCAGGGTTCAGCATTGCGCCTGAATTCACCGTCTGCGCCGTGTAAGCCGGACGAACACCAATTTTCCAGCTCTTCTGTTGCGGCACAAATGTTTCGCCGGGAAGAGTCAACTCGCTCACCTGCGCGTTAATCTCGCCGTCACCATAGCCATCAAGCGCCCGCACCGGGATAAACATCGTACTGCGTGACCCAGGAGCAAGCTGAACCGGCTGAGGCTGAGCACCGGCAAGCGCCAGCTTACCGGATGCGGTTAATGCCACGCTCAGCGTTTGCGGCTGATCCGTCAGGTTTGTCAGATCCAGCGTTAACCTTGAAGTATCGCCACTGGCGAGGAAACGCGGCGTGTTGAGTTCAGTGATGACCGGCGCAGCCACAATCACCTTACTTTCGCTACTACCGAAGTCGGCTTCGGTCCAGGCCTGTGCCATGAGGCGCAATTCGCCGTTGAAATCACCGATTGGCAGGGTAATAGTGCCTTCACCGTTGGCATCAAGCTCCACTGGCTGCGCCTGCTGAGCAATAATCGTGACATGGTTCACCGGTGGTTTACCGCCACGCTTCAGTTCATCGCCATCCCCACCAAAGCGAAGGGCAGCCTTGCGCCCCTGCCCTTCTATAACCTGGCCGTAAATATCATAAATGTCTGCGCCATAGCGTTTTTGCCCGAAGAACGCCTGCCACGGATCTGGCGTGACGTAATCCGTAATATTCAGAACACCGCTGTCTACTGCGGACACCAGGACATTCACTTTCTGCGGCACAGCACCATCTTTAACGCTGGCTTTCACTTTTACCGAAAGCGTCTGATTGGGACGCATTTTCTGTGGATTATCCAGCGCAATATTCAGACGACGATTCTCATCCCCCATAGGTAAATGCAATAAGCCCACCGCGCGTTTTGGTGTAGCTGATTTGGATTTATCTCCAGGGCGAACCACCAGTGTGCTCAGATACAGATCGTGACGTTTCCAGGCTTTATCAACCGGAATAGCCAGATCCAGTCCGTTCGCCGGGACGTCGATCTCCTTCCACCACAGCGGACCATCGCTGGACTCAATCATCGCATAGCCTTTACCCGCAGCAGGCGCGGCAATGTGTAGATTGATGGTGTCACCTGGTTGATACGCAGGTTTATCCATTTTCAGCGTCACGCGATCAGGCCGCGCAGCTCCTGCGCCATCGCTGTTATCCTGCCAGCTGTAACCTGCCCAAAAACGCACGCTGCTGACTGTCTCATCTGGAGCTTTCACTTCCAGGCGGTAGGAACCCCATTCCACCGGGAAGCTCACTTTTCCGGTCTCATCGTCAGTTAAATCGAGTGCCTGTTCGCCTTCGACCAGATCTTTTTGATCAAACTGTGACTGCCACCCATCGCTTTCCGACCAGTTCCAGAAATAGTCCCGGCGCTCACGGATCAGGCGGACCTGCAAACCGGAAACCGCTTTTTTAGCACCGCTGGCATCAGCATAAACAATGTCAAAACTGGCATTGCTGTTTTCATCGACGATAGGCTGATTAACGGTCGTATCCGTGCGGTAATCGTAAACGGCTTTGCTGGCAAACTGCGGGCGAATACCTGGCAGCGTCTGTGCTGGCCAGATGGCTTGTTCCGCACGACGCGTTACCGGACGTCCGCCTGATTCCAGCAAGCTGGCCTGCAAGATAACCTGCAATGGCGAATGTGCCTCTTTCCACTGGCTTTCCGTTGAAATCTGTCCTCGCCCCATGTCATTCAGTGTAAGTTGCACTTCATCGAGGCTACGTGTCAGATTCTCTTCGGCGATATCACCGAACTGAAAGCCTGGCAGCGCACTAACGGCCTCACGTAATGGGCGCAGGAAAAGCTGGCCTTGCAGGCTATTACCATTGGCGGGCGCGCCGTAAAGGTAATATCCCACCACATCAAATTTAACCTCATCTTCCGGAGAAACAGGCATTTTTTGCCCGGACAGGTTCAGCGCCATGCGTTCCGGCATGAAGTCTTCTACGTGGAAATCCCACATCCGCTGCTGGTTGTCGCCCGTATTAGCCCGGACATGCCACATCCCGGTTTGTGCCCCGCTATCCAGCGGATAAGTAAAGCGGTAGAGACCATTTTCTGATTGAACAACCACGGTTCTGGCAACTTGCCCGTCGGGACGCAGAACATCGAGTTTCACCGGCTGCGCGGGAAGCGGCTTACCGTCGCTGTCACGGAGCAAGCCGTTCAGGATCACCGTTTCGCCAGGACGATAAAGATCGCGAGGGCCGAACATAAAGAACTGTTTGCTGTAGCCAGGCGCCCCCGCGATATCAAACTCAGCAAGATCCAGCGCCGGAAGTTTAAGATCGAGCAGCGTTGTCTGACCCTCTTTACGCGCCAGGATCAATGCGGCTTCTTTATCCGTTTCAAGCCTGACATGGCCGTCAGCATCGCTCACACCCTGCGCCAGGGTTTGCCCTTTATCATTGAGCAATGTGACATCGATGCCTGACTGTGCCGCGCCGTTTTCCAGGCCCTGGGTAAAGATATCAAGGCGGTTATGATAACGATGAGCGGACAGACCAATATCACTCAACGTAAACAACGTTGCCGCATTGCTGTAGTTGTAATGTCCGGCTTGATTCATTACGGCGATATAGACACCAGACTGCTGCAATGGCTTGATGTCATTCAAAGGTAATAATAATTTTTCACGTGTATTACGTGCAGGGTTCAGATCAAAACGACCTGTATAGACCAAATCGGCCATCTTCAGCAGATTGTCGGACTCCCAGTTGGTCAGAGAATTGCGGTACTCCCACTGGCTCACAAACGCGGCCAGAGACTCCGGTTTTACGCGGTAGAAATTCACGTCCACATTATTCACGTTGAGGGCCATAACTGGCAGCCCCTCAACCACTTTTCCTGGCAGTAGCGAGCCACGGCTGGCGAAACCGACCGTCGGTTCGACATCCCGGGTGGTAAGTGCTTTTTCGTAGTCGATGCCAAAGGTCGCTTTGTTTAACGCCTGCAAATCGCGTTCGACAGTGACAACCAAATTGCGATTCGGCTCCAGGTGGCGCAGACGCAGCTCTTTCAGATTAGGAGCCAGCTCCCACGCCCCATCCACTTTGCCGCTTTTCTTGTCCACAACATGAACCGTTTTGGCAAAATCCTGATCGGGATTCAGTGGGATGGAAAAGGTCAGCACCAGCGTCGCGGCTCCGTCAAGCTGCACCTCGGAAGCATCCAGCAGAGTCAGCGACTTCCCCTGGCTTTGGGCAGCCAGTTTTGCCAGTTGTTCTCCGTTTGGTTTTGCCGGCGTTTTCGCTTCTGTCGTCGCGGTAGATGCTGCAGAAGAAGCAGCCTGAGGTTTCTCGTCGCTGTTATCACAGCCAGCGAGCGTAAATGTGGTGAGCAGTGCGAGAGAAATCGCAGCTAAACGAAACGGTTTCATCCTTTGTCCCTGGCCCATGGAGCCTGTTGGTCGTCATCCGGATAAGTATTATCCGCAAGTTTCATTAATACAAAAAGTCCCATTTGAGATTTTAGGAATTGGGAAAAAAACAGGGCGTTGCTCGCGAGTTGAACGCGGTTTGCTTGTCGGTGTCAGAAAAAACATCGACAATCCGGTGTAATGGATAATGAAACGGAGGCAACCATGTCCACCTCATATTTTGTCACAGCCGACTGGCTGATTGAGCATCACGACGATCCGGAAGTACAGATCCTTGATGCACGTATGGCTCCCCCAGGACAAGAACATCGCGATGTCCCGGCGGAATACCGTGCCGGGCATCTTCCAGAGGCGGTTTTCTTTGATATTGAGGCCTTGTCCGATCACACCACTGCCCTGCCACATATGATGCCACGGCCGGAAGCTTTTGCCGTGGCGATGCGTGAACTTGGTGTAAGCCGTGATAAGCATCTTGTGGTCTACGACGAGGGTAATCTGTTCTCTGCCCCCCGTGCATGGTGGATGTTAAAAACCTTCGGCGTAGAGAAAGTCTCTATCCTGGCGGGGGGGCTGGCAGGCTGGAAGCGTGATGAGCTACCGTTGCAGCAGGGTGATGTCTCCCTGCCGGAAGGTGGTTTTGACGTTAGTTTCAATGCCGATGCGGTAAAACGCCTGACCGATGTCCTGCTGGCGAGCCACGAACACACGGCCCAGATCGTTGATGCTCGTCCCGCGCCGCGCTTTAAAGCCGAGGCTGATGAACCGCGTCCAGGCCTGAAACGTGGGCATATTCCCGGTGCGCGTAATGTGCCATGGGGCGATCTGGTGTTTGAAGGGGAACTCAAAACCACCGACGAGTTACAGGCAATTTTTGAACGTCAGGGCGTGGATCTGCACCAGCCGATTATTGCCAGTTGCGGTTCTGGCGTGACGGCCGCAGTTGTTGTTCTGGCGCTTGCTACGCTGGGCGTGAACAATGTGACGCTCTATGACGGAGCCTGGAGCGAATGGGGAGCACGCGACGATCTGCCGGTGGAACCGTCTGTGAAGGCCTGACGAAACATCACGTAAAGACAGTATCGGGGTGAACACTCACCCCGATACTCATCAGATAATACGGTTGGTTTTTAAATCTCTCAGGAAACCACCCCAGCGACGTTCATAGAAGGGAGAGATGTGTTCAGTAATGAAATGGCTGATGCCCTTCTCACCTTTAACCACCCGACAAATGTCAATCGGCTCATCGCCCGGGAGTGTATCGGTAGCAACACTTCCCGCCGCCTGAATGATCTCGTCAATATCACCATCCGCTTCAATACCGATCAGTAAAATTGGCTGTTCGTCAGCGCTCTCCTTAATTGAGCACAGAAACGCACGTTTCACCGGTTTAAGGGTTTTGAACAGGGTCGTCAGCGAGTCAATCATCTGCGCAGGCGGCTCGGCCACCTCCGACAACAGCAGCGTTTCACCGCCTTCAATCACCTCTTGCATGCTCAGTGGATCCCCTTCCTCGCCAATCAGGTGGCTGATTTCACGCGGAGTAAACTCTTTCCCGGTCGGCAATTTGGCATTCAGGAATAGGGTTTCGCCCAGCGTCATATCAAACAGGGTGCGCACAGGCATGACAACAAACGCTTGTTCGTCTTCAACGGCTTTCTGCAATGCATCCAGAGAGGTGAAGAACGGGATCACTGATGTGCCGTCGTCTTTTTCCCAGTGCAGCAGATCCAGCGCACTGTCTTCAACAACCTGCTCACCTTCCGCCGCGGCCCCAGGAACCCAAACGGTGGAATCCAGCAAAGTGCGGAAGAATGCCGGGCGGTGGGCAGGCTCCGTCGCCGCCTGTTCCAGCAAGGTTTCTAATTCGTTTTTGGTTTCGGACATAACAATTCCAGATGTTGCATTTTCCCCTCCCCTTGTGGAGAGAGGGGAATGGCAATTACTCAGCGGTCAGCAGGTTCGCAACGGTACGTACGCCGAGACCGGTTGCTCCCGCAGACCACTGCTCAACGGCCGCTTTACGGTAAGTTGCTGAGCAGTCGATATGCAGCCAGCCTTCGTGGTAGTTCTCAACGAAATGAGACAGGAAACCTGCTGCGGTACTCGCACCTGCCGGATAAGCAGCGCTCGCGGTGTTATTCAGTTCGGCAAAGTTTGATGGCAACTGGCTGCGGTGGAACTCAGCCAGCGGCAGACGCCAGAACGGTTCGTTCTCAGCGGCGGCGCTCGCCAGCAGACGGGCAGCCAATTTGTCATCGAAGCTGAACAGCGCGTGGTAATCGTTACCCAATGCCGTTTTTGCCGCACCGGTCAGGGTCGCCATGTCGATAATCAGCTCTGGCTTCTGGGCAGAAGCGTCGATCAGGCCATCAGCCAATACCAGACGACCTTCCGCGTCCGTGTTCATCACTTCGACGTTTTTGCCGTTACGGTAGCGAATAATGTCGCCCAGTTTGAAGGCATTACCGCTCACCATGTTGTCTGCACAGCACAGGTACAGCTTCACGCGCTTGTTCAGACCACGGGTAATCGCGAATGCCAGCGCACCGGTAATCGTTGCAGCACCACCCATATCAGACTTCATGGAATCCATGAACGCGCTCTGCTTCAGGCTGTAACCACCGGTATCAAAGGTGATGCCTTTACCCACCAGACAGGCAAATACAGGCGCCGCTTTGTCGCCTGTTGGGTTGTAGTCCAGTGCCAGCAGCACCGGAGGGCGCTCAGAACCACGGCCCACAGTGTGGATCCCCATGTAGTTCTGTTCACGCAGATCTTCGCCCTTGGTGATGCGATATGACATTTTGTCACCCGCAACGCCGCACAGCAGGTCAACTGCACGCTGCGCCAGTTGCTCAGGGCCAAGTTCCTCAGCCGGCGCATTAATGGTATCGCGAACCCAGTCAATAATTTTCAGGCGGCTTTCCAGCTCTTTCTGACCTGCTTCATCAAGGTCTGCCCACTCAATTTTGCGGGAACCTTTTGGCGCTTTGTAACCTGCCCAGAATGCCCAACTGCGATCGATATCCCAGCCTTCGCCCGCAAGGGTGACATGTTTAATGCCAAGACCGTCGATTTTACGCGCCGCGCGCTGGATCAGACCTGAATCATCTTTGCCGGTCAGGTGCAGGGTAATACCGTCGTTGTTAATGCTGTAGGCCGCCTTCTCACCCCAGCGCGCATCGGCAGGCTGCGTAGAGAGCGTAATCTTCATCGCTTCGGTCATTTTATTTATCCTTATTAGCAAACGGGCCGCCTGAAGGCAGCCCATAGAGTCTCTTTCCACTAAATGATTCGCGTTGCAGGAAGGCGGCAAGCGAGTGAATCCCCAGGAGCAGAGATCACTCTATGACTGGGGTAAACAAGCGCAGCCAACACATCGGCAACGTGAAGCATGACGTGAAAATTATTCTGCTTCATCTAACCAGACTAACAGAATCGCCTCCAGAATTTTTTCATTCGATGCGTTTGGATCATCATCAAAATCGTCTAAATCGCAAATCCACTGATGCATATCGGTGAATCGTACGGTTTTCGGATCGAGATCCGGATTGGCATCAAAAAGTGCCTCGCCGATTTCACGGCTGTCTGTCCATTTCAGTCCCATATCAGTGCTCACGTGCGTGGTTGATGGTGTAGCGTGGGAACTCCACGACCAGATCCTCGTCGGTCACGCTTGCCTGGCAGCTTAAACGACTGTCCGGTTCCAGACCCCATGCTTTATCCAGCATGTCGTCTTCATCTTCAGTGCTCTCCGCGAGAGAGTCAAAACCTTCACGCACGATGCAGTGGCAAGTGGTGCAGGCACAGGATTTTTCACAGGCGTGTTCAATCTCGATACCGTTACGCAAGGCAACATCAAGAATGGTTTCGCCAGTCTCAGCTTCCAGAACTGCGCCATCCGGACAGAGGTCCGCATGAGGCAAAATAACAATCTTTGGCATATTAAACCTCGTCCACGGACTGGCCTTTCAGCGCGACGCGAACAGATTTGTCCATGCGGCGAGCGGCAAAGTCCTGGGTTTGTTTATCAACGTTTTTAATGGCTTCTTCTATTGCATCAGCGTCATCGCCTTCAGCAACCACACGTAAGGTGTCGGCAGCATCGTCAATCACCTGACGCTCAGCGGCGCTTAGCAGCGCGGCATCGGCAGTGAGTGCACCTGTCAGACTTTCCAGCACGCGTGCGGCTTCAACTTTCTGTTCTGCCAGCATACGGGCCTTAACATCCTGATCGGCGTAGCTCATTGAATCCTGAATCATGGTGGCGATTTCGCCATCGGTCAGACCGTAAGAAGGTTTCACCTGGATGGACGACTCAACGCCTGTCGATTTTTCCATCGCCGTCACGCTGAGCAGGCCATCAGCATCAACCTGGAAGGTCACGCGAATATGCGCGCCACCCGCAGGCAATGCCGGAATGCCTCGCAGCGCAAAACGCGCCAGCGAACGGCAGTCCTGCACCAGTTCACGTTCGCCCTGCATCACATGAATGGACATGGCAGTCTGGCCATCTTTAAAGGTGGTGAATTCCTGCGCCCGCGCCACCGGAATCGTGGTGTTACGCGGGATCACTTTCTCCACCAGGCCGCCCATAGTTTCTAAACCGAGGGACAGCGGGATAACGTCCAGCAACAGCATTTCGCTGTCCGGCTTGTTACCTACCAGAATATCCGCCTGAATAGCAGCACCGATAGCAACGACTTTATCCGGATCGATGGAGGTCAGCGGCGTCCGGCCAAAGAATTCGCCGACGCGTTCACGTACCAGAGGTACGCGAGTAGACCCCCCCACCATGACCACTTCCAGCACCTCATCAGCTTCAACACCCGCATCTTTCAATGCGCGGCGGCAGGCCAACAGCGTGCGTTTTACCAGGGAAGTAATTAGGTCATTAAACTGTTCACGGGTGATTTCACCCTGCCAGCCAGCCACGTTAATGGTGACAGACTGCGCATCGCTCAGCGCAATTTTCGCATCAATAGCCGCATCCAGCAGTTCACGCTGCACGCGCGCATCACTGCGATCGGTAATGCCCGCCTGCTGGCGGATGTAATCGGCCAGCAGATGGTCGAAATCATCGCCGCCCAGCGCGGAATCCCCGCCGGTGGCCAGCACCTCAAACACACCACGACTCAGGCGCAGAATGGAGATATCAAAGGTTCCGCCACCCAGATCGTAAACTGCAATCACCCCTTCCTGACCAGAGTCCAGGCCGTAAGCAATTGCAGCCGCAGTCGGTTCGTTCAACAGACGCAATACGTGCAGACCCGCCAGACGCGCCGCGTCTTTCGTACCCTGACGCTGCGCATCGTCAAAATAGGCTGGAACGGTGATAACCACGCCGTCGAGCTCGCCCTGTAGCGTCTCGGTCGCACGCGTCGCCAGCGCTTTGAGGATGTCCGCGGAGACACGAATCGGGTTCAGCAGACCGGCCTCTGTTGCGATCATCGGCAGGCCATTTTCGCTTGCCTGTAACTGATAGGGCAAATGCGGGTAACGGGTTTGAATATCGGCCAGAGAGCGGCCCATCATTCGTTTGACCGAACTGATGGTATTGGCAGGATCGCGCGAAGCATTAGCGCGCGCGTCATAGCCCACCACGTAGCCCTGCTCCTGATAGTGGACTACGGACGGTAACAGGTGACGCCCTTCGGCATCTGCAAGCGTTTCCGCCTGGCTGCTACGCACGGTTGCCACGAGGGAATTGGTTGTGCCTAAGTCGATGCCCACCGCCAGACGACGCTGGTGCGGCGCGGCACTTAAGCCAGGCTCACTAATTTGTAATAAGGCCATAATTGCTTCCGAAATTAAAAATCGAGCAGCTTTTCTTCGAGTTGTTCAGCACTGCTTCGTAGCTTATCGAGAAAACGCAGTTTGCGTACAGTGTCCGCCGCCACGTCCCACGTCTCGTTATTCAATTGTTCAACCATCTGTTGATGGCGAGTATCAAACATGCTTTTGACACGTTTGATGAAACTTTCCAGGCGCGCTTCGTCTTTTGCCTGTTCAATCTCATCCAGCTCTTCGCGCAGTTCCAGTTGTTCCATCAGGAATGCAGTATCACGCACGGTATGCTGTTCACTTGCCAGTTCAAAACCGTGTAGAGAGAGCAGATATTCTGCGCGCGTCAACGGATGACGCAGCGTTTGCCACGCCTGATTGATCGTCGCAGATTGCGAAACTGCCGCCAGTTGCTCTGACGGCGTCCCACTGGCGAACTTATCCGGATGGAACTGACGTTGCAGATCCTGGAAACGTATCGTCAGGGACGGAATATCTATCGGGTACTGGGCGGGTAACCCGAAGAGGGTGAAGTAATCCATAACAATCTCGGGGCTAGCCAGTTAAAACAAACCCCACGCGCAGCGTGTCTGCGGTGGGGTTCTACGGATGACGCACGATTATACGTGGAAGCTTTCGCCGCAACCGCACTCGTCTTTTACGTTCGGGTTCGTAAATTTAAACCCTTCGTTAAGGCCTTCTTTCACGAAGTCCAGTTGAGTGCCGTTGAGAAATTGCAGGCTCTTGCCATCGACCACCACCTTCACGCCTTTGTCTTCAAACACGGTATCGTCTGACGCCGGTTCATCAACAAATTCCAGTACATAAGCCATACCAGAACAGCCGGAGGTACGTACACCCAGTCGCAGGCCAAAGCCTTTACCACGGTTCGCCAGGAAGGCGCTTACTCGCGCGGCAGCGCTGTCGCTAAGGGTAATCGACATACTCAAACCTCAATTATTTTGCTTCACGTTTACTTTTGTAATCCGCAATGGCGGCTTTAATCGCGTCTTCTGCCAGGATCGAGCAGTGAATTTTCACTGGAGGCAGTTCAAGTTCGTCAGCAATATCAGTATTTTTGATTGCCTGAGCTTCATCCAGAGACTTACCTTTCACCCATTCGGTGACCAGGGAGCTGGATGCGATAGCAGAACCGCAGCCGTAAGTCTTGAAACGCGCGTCTTCAATGATACCTTCATTGTTGACTTTAATCTGCAACTTCATCACGTCGCCACATGCTGGTGCACCGACCATGCCACTTCCTACGCTCTCGTCGCTGTTGTCAAAAGAGCCAACGTTACGTGGGTTCTCGTAGTGATCAATTACTTTTTCGCTGTATGCCATGATTGAATTCTCCTTATCTGATACCGATTAGTGATGTGACCATTCAATGCTGTTCAGATCCACGCCCTGCTTGAACATTTCCCACAGTGGAGAAAGGTCACGCAGACGGCCGATGGAGTTACGAACCAGCTTGATGGTGTAGTCAATCTCTTCTTCGGTAGTGAAACGACCTAAAGAGAAACGGATAGAGCTGTGTGCCAGCTCGTCAGTCATACCCAGTGCACGCAGCACATAGGATGGCTCCAGACTTGCAGAGGTACAGGCAGAACCTGAAGACACAGCCAAGTCTTTCAGCGCCATGATCAGCGATTCACCTTCAACATAGTTGAAGCTGACGTTGAGGATGTTTGGAGCGCCCTGCTCGAGATCGCCGTTCAGATAGACTTCTTCCATATCTTTCACGCCGTCCCACAGACGGTTACGCAGAGTGCGCAGACGCGCCATCTCGGTTTCCATCTCTTCTTTCGCAATACGATATGCTTCGCCCATGCCCACGATCTGGTGAACAGGCAGAGTACCAGAACGCATGCCGCGCTCGTGACCACCGCCGTGCATCTGTGCTTCGATGCGGATACGTGGTTTACGACGAACATACAGCGCACCAATGCCTTTCGGGCCGTAGATTTTATGGCCGGAGAAGGACATCAGATCCACTTTCAACTGGCTCAGGTCGATAGGCAGTTTGCCCACGCTCTGGGTTGCATCAACGTGGTAAATGATGCCGCGCGCACGGCACATTTCGCCGATGGTCGCGATATCCTGTACTACGCCGATTTCGTTATTCACGTGCATGATAGAGACCAGAATGGTGTCGTCGCGCATTGCGGCTTCCAGCTCTTTCAGGTCAATGATACCGTTGCTTTGCGGGGCGAGATAGGTGACTTCAAATCCTTCACGCTCCAGCTGGCGGCAGGTATCCAGCACAGCTTTGTGTTCAGTTTTGCTGGTAATGACGTGCTTGCCTTTTTTCTGATAGAAGTTGGCTGCACCTTTGATCGCCAGGTTGTCGGATTCGGTCGCGCCGGAAGTGAAAACAATTTCACGCGGATCGGCGCCCACCAGGTCAGCAATCTGATTACGGGCGATATCAACCGCCTCTTCAGCATGCCAGCCAAAACGGTGTGAACGGGAAGCTGGGTTACCAAAGTTTCCGTCCAGGGTCAGACACTGCATCATTTTCTCGGCAACACGCGGGTCCACCGGCGTGGTTGCGGAGTAATCGAGATAGATCGGTAATTTCATTGCTCTATAAACTCCGTACATCGCTTCAATGCAAGGAATCAGGCTACCGGCTGGATGTACGACCGAGTACACGGGGCGGGTGAACGCCCCGGCCTGATTCTGAAATCTATTATAATTTTTTACCCTAACTGTTTTGCGATGCGGCAATGCCGCAGCGCCCCGAAACAGAACGGGTAAATTATGCGCGCAGTTTCACGTCGATAGCGTCTTGTGCGCGGGTGCTGCGTTGGGAATCATGGCTATGCTGACGACCAGATACATCCAGAACTTCCTGGTTATTCACCAGTTCACCAAGGGTGATGTTGTTCAGGAAGCCGGTCAGACGGTCGCTCAAGTCGCGCCACAGCGCGTGGGTCAGGCACTTATCACCGCCCTGGCAGCCACCTTTGCCCTGACAACGCGTCGCATCAACAGACTCGTCAACAGCACTAATGACTTCACCCACCGCAATGCTGCCAGCGTCTTTACCCAGCAGATAACCGCCGCCTGGGCCACGTACACTGGAAACCAGTCCATTTTTACGCAATCTGGAGAACAGTTGTTCCAGATAAGAAAGGGAAATTCCCTGACGTTCAGAAATATCAGCCAACGGAACCGGGCCCGTTTCAGAGTTGAGCGCAACGTCCAGCATCGCGGTCACGGCATAACGCCCTTTAGATGTCAGTCTCATGTCTTACTTAACCTCAAACTCGCCCCTGCCCGGGGTTTTTTATTGTAAAATGGGGATATTGCATAGCAGGGCCAAGTCTGACATTCCCGACTAAATTGGTCAACTATTTACTTGACTGTTTTAGTCAGGTATTTAACGTTACGTGCCGTTTTGCCTCAGTGTGGCTTGATGCCCTCACCCGCCGGAAGAGGGCAAAAAACGGTGCAATCACTCTTTATTCTTCTGCTCAATCGACGCCAGAATACCGCGCAGGATGTTCAGTTCCTGGCTTTCAGGGCGCGCACGTGTGAACAGACGGCGCAGCTTATTCATGACCTGGCCTGGGTGACCTTCGCGAATAAAACCGGTAGAAAGCAGTGTCTGTTCCAGATGACCGTAGAAGCGTTCAAGGTCGTCAACCAGCGGATATGGCGTTTCTGCCTGCTCCACGCTCTCGCCTTTTTCCTGTGTTGCCAGCCAGGCCATACGCACTTCATAGGCGATCACCTGAACGGCCATCGCCAGATTCAGCGAGCTGTACTCCGGGTTCGCCGCGATGGCAACGTGGTAATGGCATTTCTGTAATTCGTCGTTAGTCAGCCCGACACGCTCACGACCAAACACCAGCGCGACCGGAGCCTGTTCAGCCTCGGAAATGCTCTTCAGGCCACATTCACGCGGGTCCAGCATTGGCCACGGTAACGTACGGGAACGGGCGCTGGTTCCTACCACCAGGCTACATCCGGCAAGCGCTTCATCAAGCGTATCGACGATTTGTGCATTACCAATCACATCACTTGCACCCGCCGCCAGCGCGATCGCCTGAGAGTCGGGTTTCACCAGCGGATTAACCAACCACAAATTGGTTAATCCCATTGTTTTCATTGCGCGGGCGACAGAGCCCATGTTGCCGGTATGCGATGTTTCGACCAGCACGATTCGAATGTTTTGCAGCATAATTTTTCTGTGTCTGAATTCAGTGTCTGAAGAATATTCGGGCATATTATCATAAACGAGAGACATAATCCGAACTCGCTGCTATACTCTGCGCCGATTTTCCCGTTCTTTAACATCCAGTGAGAGAGACCGATGCATCCGATGCTGACCATCGCCGTGCGCGCAGCGCGCAAGGCGGGTAATGTAATTGCCAAACACTACGAAACACCTGACTCCGTAGAAACCAGCCAGAAAGGCAGCAATGATTTCGTGACGAATGTCGATAAAGCCGCAGAAGCGATTATTATCGAAACAATCCGCAAATCTTACCCGCAGCACACCATCATCACCGAAGAAA
Source organism: Enterobacter sp. RHBSTW-00994 (assembly GCF_013782625.1). NCBI lineage: Bacteria > Pseudomonadati > Pseudomonadota > Gammaproteobacteria > Enterobacterales > Enterobacteriaceae > Enterobacter > Enterobacter sp. RHBSTW-00994. The sequence continues at coordinate 3,490,811 of NZ_CP056199.1, forward strand.
GCGGTGAACACGAAGGTACAGATCAGGATGTTCAATGGGTTATCGATCCACTGGATGGCACGACCAACTTCGTAAAACGTCTTCCACACTTCTCTGTATCTATCGCAGTACGCATTAAAGGCCGTACTGAAGTTGCTGTGGTTTATGATCCAATGCGTAACGAACTCTTCACCGCGACCCGCGGCCAGGGGGCTCAACTGAATGGTTATCGTCTGCGCGGCAGCAATGCTCGCGATCTGGATGGTACTATTCTGGCGACCGGCTTCCCGTTCAAAGCCAAACAACACGCTACTGCATACATGAATATCCTGGGCAAGCTGTTCACCGAATGTGCTGACTTCCGTCGCACCGGCTCTGCTGCACTGGATCTGGCGTATGTTGCTGCTGGCCGCGTTGACGGTTACTTCGAAATTGGCCTGAAGCCGTGGGATTTCGCTGCTGGCGAACTGATTGCACGCGAAGCTGGCGCGCTGGTGTGCGATTTCACCGGTGGTCACAACTACATGCTGACAGGCAACATCGTGGCGGGTAACCCACGTGTGGTTAAAGCCATGCTGGCAAATATGCGTGATGAACTGAGCGAAGCGCTGAAGCGTTAATTCAGCTCATCGCCCCAGCCTGGTCATCCTCTATGGGAGAAGGCCAGGCTGGACATCAAATCACATACCGTCAAAAGGGCCGCAACCCCCTTCCCACCGGCACTGCACTCATCCACATCGTTACCGCTGCAACCAGTAAAATCACGCCACCCGCCAATGCGAGCGTAGTCCACCCTACCTGTCGCCATAGCACCGGCGTTGTGTTACCACTGAGTTTGACCGCCATCTGACGGAAACTGTGCACCAGCAATGCCAGCGATGAAATCGTTAATGATGTCCCCGCCGCCATCGCCAGCGCCGACAGCATTCCCCAGCCAAATACGCCAATCACCTTACTGAACAGCAGCACCATGATCGCGCCTGAACATGGACGCATTCCCATCGAGAGGATGATCATCGCGCGCGCACGCCAGTCATCGCCATTCTGTAATTGATCCTGCGTCGGCAGATGCTGATGCCCACAGCCACAGTGGGCATCGTGAACATGGTGCGGCGTAAATGTTTTGAATTTTGGTTTTTGCAGTAATACCTGCAATTTTTTCAGCGCTCGCCAGCAAAGAATGAGCCCCAGCATGCCGACCAGCGCATAACTCCCCTTCTCCAGCCAAAAACTGCTCATATGCAACTGACGCGCAGGAAGTTGTAAAAGCGACAGCACAATCACCACCAGCCCAATCGCTACGCAACCCTGAAGCAGTGAAGAGGCCAGCGTCAGGCCAATACTCGATTTCAGCTTCGACGGATGGGTAGCAAGCCAGGTAGTGATCACGATCTTGCCATGCCCCGGTCCCAGAGCATGCAGCACACCGTAAACAAAGCTGAATGCCAGGAGAGCGCCCCCCGCTTTCGTCGGGTTTTCGGCCACCCCTTTCAGCAACCCGCTCATCTGCTGGTTAACCTCTCGCTGCCAGATAATGCTTTTCATCATTACCTGAGGCCAGGCGTGCCATAACCACAGTGAACCACACACGGCAAACAGCAAAAAAAGAGCCAGCGGCCAAAGATGCAGCCACTGGCGAGATTTTCTGACCGGAGAAGAAATCACTGACATTGTAAGGTTACCTGCTGTGCAAACTGTTTCCCCAACTCCATATCCTCCGGCGGCGCGTCTGCTTTATCGAGCGATACGGCAAAGTTAAGCGTTTCCTCGCTGGGTTTTGGAGTGTGTACGGCAATCTTACAATTTTTTTGCAGGGCAGCAGGAAGGTGTGCATCACCGTCTTCGGCGTAACTCATATCAACATAGTAAGTGGGGTCGAACGTCGAAAAGGTGTATTTCTGTCCTGCCAGCAGTTGCGGTTCAGCCAGCGGGAGAATGAACGTTAGTACCGCCTGATGCCCCTCGCGTGACATTCCATACTCTGTCGGGCGATTGAGAAACTTCACTTTCTTCCCGTCATGCCAGAACTCTGTGAAATAGTGCTGACCGAGGACATTGGCCATCACTTCTGCAGCCAGTTTTTTCCAAATCTCATCACCAGGCCTGGCATTTCCTGCATCATAAAGCAGATCAGCAGAGGTAATTTCATCCATCGTCCAGCGCATTTTCAGACCGCTGAGATGTGTTCCATCCGTTACCAGATCCGTTTTCAGGCTGATAAAACTGTGAGGATGTGCGCTAACGGTAAGAGAGAAAACCGCCAAAAATAACGCCAAGGCGCTTTGTTTAACTATTTGCATCACTTCCTCACGTCAAAAATTCTGTGATGTTCGCCAGCATTCCTGAAGGAAAGAGCTCTCGCTGCGCTTTCTTGCGGACATCCTTTAGCTATTCTTACCAGACACTCCTACTGGATACCCGACAGATGATGACGACGCTCGAAATACCATCTGTGCTTTCCAGTTCGCAGCGCCGCTGCCAGGTGCTTTTGATGCTTTACCTGCCCGATGCTGCCGTCACCGCACAAAGCATTATTGCTGCTAATGGGGTGGACGATGCTATCGCACGGCAAGATATAGCCGAGACGCGCGATGAAATCCAGCGCTATCACCGGCTAGACATCGTTTCGCATCATGACGGTAGCTACCGAATTGAAGGCACAGCACTGAATCAACGGTTATGCCTGCTGCACTGGCTGCGCAGGTCACTTCGGCTTTGCCCACATTTTGTGACTCATCAGTTTACGCCCGCGCTTAAAACCGCACTTAAACAGCATGGCATTGCCCGGACGCTGTATGACGATACAAATCTAAGAGCACTGATTAACTTCTGTTCGCGCAAGCTTCAGCGCCAGTTTGAATGCCGGGACATTCAGTTTTTACAGCTTTTTTTGCAATATTGTCTGATTCAGCACCATCTGGGTAAAACGCCGCAGTTTTCCCACATTCAGCGCAACTGGACGCAATCACGGAGCGAGTATTTCACCGCGCAGGAGATCGTTCGTCACTGGAAGCGACGTGTCGCCAGGATACCTCACGTTGATGAACAGCTATTTTTGGCGCTGCTGTTTATGATGCTACGCACTCCCGACCCTGCTATGGATAAACACCAGCAGGATGAACGTCTGCGCCGGACAATTGTCCGGATGATTGCCCGTTTCCGGTCGCAAACCGGTATGCACTTTAGCGATGAACAAGGCCTGACCGATCAGCTTTATATCCATCTTGCTCAGGCGCTTGACCGCTCGCTGTTCGATGTCGGTATTGATAACAGTCTGCCGGAGGAGATCCATCGGCTCTATCCACGACTGCTGCGCACAACGAAAGATGTGCTTTTCGAACTGGAAGCCGAGTTTGGGCTGCATTTCTCTGATGATGAGATGAGCCTGGTTGCTGTTATTTTTGGCGCATGGCTGATGCAGGAAAGTGACTTGCATGAAAAACAGGTGGTGTTGCTGACGGGTGACGATCAGGCCTGCGAAGCACTGATTGAGCAGCAATTACGGGAAATTACGTTGCTGCCGCTCAATATCCGCTATCTGTCGTTAAAGACCTATCAGAAAGAGGGTGCGCCCAGGGAAGCGGCACTGGTTGTCACCCCTTACGCTACGACGTTACCGCTGTTCTCGCCGCCGCTTATTCATGCCGTTGAGGCGCTCAATATGCAGCAGCAAGAACATATCCGGGCCATGCTCGAATCGTAAGTCTTATACGCGCGCGGCCACTTTGGGACGCACTACCATTGCAGGCAGCGCCACCAGAGCCATCACCCAGAATACGCCATGCCCCAGGTGCTGATACAGGAAACCGGCAAAGACTGTCATTATTGCGATACTGCCACCCATGGCCACCGCGGAATAAACCGCCTGAAGTCGAATAACGTCCCCACCCTCACGAGCAGCGATATAGCGCATCGCCGCCAGATGACAAACGGTGAAGGTTCCACAGTGCAGGATTTGCGCCACAATCAGCCACGGCAGCTCTGTGGTCCAGCCCATAATGCCCCAGCGCGCCACACCGCAAATAGCGGAAAGCAATAACAGATCGCGAGCACCAAAACGGCGGAACAGTTTTTTGCTCAGCGCGAAGATAACAACTTCTGCCACCACGCCGAGTGACCATAAATAGCCCACCGCTGAAGCGGAATATCCCGCCCCCTGCCAGTAAATCGCACTGAAGCCATAGTAGGCCGCATGTGCCCCTTGTAGCAGGCAGACACAGGCCAGAAAACGCCAACTCTGCGCCACTAGCGTGCGCCAGGCCGGCCAGCCAGCACTCTCCTGGTGACGACTTTCCCCCTGCGGCATTACCGACGGACGCAGCAGCATGCCCAGTAACATGGAGGCAATCCCGATGCTCAGCAGTGCCAGAATGGCGTGGTAATCGTAGAGACTGACCAGTTTGCCCACCAGCGCGGACCCAATCACAAACGCAATCGATCCCCACAGGCGAACACGGCCATAATCCATGGTTATCTGTTTTTGCCATGTATTTGCCAGGGCATCTGTCAACGGAACCAGGGGAGAGAAGAAAAGGTTAAAACCCACCATCACCACCATCAGCCAGGCAAACTGATGGCTGATCCAAAACCCGGCAAGGAACACCAGCGTCAGGAGCGCCAGAATACGTAAGGATTTAATCAGTAATGAGGGATCGCTAACACGGGGGGCAATAATGAGACTACCGAGAAAACGTGCGATAAGTCCTGCACCGAGCAACAAACCGATGGTCTCAGGCGTCAGCCCAATTCCTTTGAGCCAGACGCTCCAGAAAGGCAGAAAAATACCGTAGCTGAAAAAATAGGTGAAATAGCTGAGCGCCAGCCAGCGTGTGGAATGCAAAGCCATGAATCCCTCCCGATATGGAGGCGATAGTCTGGCGGTAAACAAGTATCAGCGCAAGCCACGAGTAACAACTAAATAACACGTAAATTTAGCAGGGCTTTATCGCCCTGCTGTATTACCCGTGAATGAAAACGCGATGAATGCGTTTTGACCGCAGGAAATAAGGGATCCAGATAAGCGCGCCAACCAGCGGTGAAAGCGCATTACGGATATCTGCAGTATCCAGTCTGGCATCAAAGACCCACGCCGGAATACCTACGAAATAAAGCATGTAAGCCACCCCCATTAAATAGTAGGGAATGATGATTTTGCGGATACCCGCTTTTCTTTTAAAGAAGAACCATCCAGCAGCAAAGGTCAGAACCAGATCAATTAACACAACCGGAATTCCTCCCATGCCAAACAGAGTGATACCACTGCCTTGCTGAAAATAACGGAACACGGCGGAAAAATAGTTCCAGGCGCCAAACGGTGTCGTCAGCAGGTTAATCACTAACCCGGCAGCAGGCAGATAAAGCAGCCCGTTTATTTTCTGTTCATCCTGTTGTTCGCACTCATCACACAACCCAGACTCTTTATTGGCCTCTTTTTGCTGACATTCTATGCACTGCATATTTATCCCTTGCCAAAGAAAAGAGGTGATTTTACACGATAGCGCTATTTTACATCACACCAATGCCTGATTTATGAAGAAAAGCTGAATGGCACGCCTGCAATTTGTGTATTAGCTTTAAGAAAGGTCCCACCTGAAAACGAGCCTGCTATGAACACTCTGCGTTATTTTGATTTCGGCCAGTCCCGTCCTCTGATGTTACTGATTGCCCGTATCGCGATCGTTGTGTTGTTTATTATTTTTGGTTTTCCGAAGCTGACTGGATTTAGTGGTACGGTGCAATATATGACGTCACTGGGCGCACCAATGCCCATGCTGGCCGCCATTATTGCCGTGGTGATGGAAGTTCCCGCCGCCATTCTTATTGTGCTCGGCTTTTTTACTCGCCCGCTGGCGATACTCTTCGTTTTTTATACGCTAGGGACGGCGGTAATTGGCCACCACTACTGGGACATGAGCGGCGATGCGGTTGTGCCAAATATGATCAACTTCTATAAAAATATCAGTATTGCTGGTGCATTCTTGCTGCTGGCGATAACCGGGCCTGGCGCACTCTCCATTGACCGACGTTAACCATAAAAAAAGGCCGCAACCGCGGCCTTTTTTAGTTCAGCAATACTGAATTATGCGTAAACAGGGAAGCGTGCGCAGATATCCAGCACTTTACCTTTAACGCGCTCAATGACCGCTTCGTCATTGATGTTGTCCAGAACGTCACACATCCAGCCTGCCAGCTCTTTCACTTCCGCTTCTTTGAAACCGCGACGCGTCACAGCCGGAGAACCGATACGGATACCGGAGGTCACAAACGGGCTCTTAGGATCGTTAGGCACGCTGTTTTTGTTAACGGTGATGTTGGCACGGCCCAGGGCAGCGTCAGCTTCTTTACCGGTCAGGTTTTTATCAACCAGATCCAGCAGGAACAGGTGGTTCTCAGTACCGCCAGACACCACTTTGTAACCACGATTCAGGAAGACTTCCACCATCGCTTTGGCGTTTTTCGCAACCTGCTGCTGGTAAACCTTGAACTCTGGCTCCATCGCTTCTTTCAGTGCCACTGCTTTACCCGCGATAACGTGCATCAGCGGGCCGCCCTGTGCGCTTGGGAAAACAGCAGAGTTCAGTTTCTTGTACAGCTCTTCGCTACCGCCTTTCGCCAGGATCAGGCCACCGCGTGGACCTGCCAGGGTTTTGTGGGTCGTGGTGGTTACAACGTGAGCATGCGGAACCGGGTTCGGGTATACATCCGCAGCAATCAGGCCTGCAACGTGCGCCATATCCACGAACAGATACGCACCGATGCTGTCTGCGATTTCACGCATTTTTGCCCAATCAACCACGCCAGAGTATGCGGAGAAACCACCGATAATCATCTTCGGTTTGTGGGTTTGAGCCTGCTTCGCCATGTCAGCGTAGTCAATTTTACCGGACTCATCGATACCGTAAGGGATGATGTTGTACAGCTTGCCGGAGAAGTTAACCGGAGAGCCGTGAGTCAGGTGGCCACCTTGCGCCAGGTTCATACCCAGAACGGTATCACCCGGTTGCAGCAGAGCGGTATAAACAGCGAAGTTAGCCTGAGATCCGGAGTGTGGCTGCACGTTAGCGTAATCAGCGCCAAACAGCTCTTTTGCACGGTCAATCGCCAGTTGTTCAACGATATCAACGTATTCGCAACCGCCGTAGTAGCGCTTGCCTGGGTAACCTTCAGCATATTTGTTGGTCAGCTGAGAACCCTGCGCCTGCATGACGCGCGGGCTGGTGTAGTTCTCGGAGGCGATCAGTTCGATGTGCTCTTCCTGACGTACTTTTTCCTGCTCCATAGCCTGCCACAGTTCGGCATCATAATCGGCAATGTTCATTTCACGCTTTAACATCCGCATCTCCTGACTCAGCTAACAATAAAATTTTGACCTGAAAAAGGCAGTCCTGTTGGACAACGCGCAACAGTATAACTGATTAGTTCTGTGATAACAGGTCTTGACAAAGGATTTTACGCAAACGTTTTCCTTCACGCCACGCAAGGGTTTGAGGAATAAAGCTCTCGCCATTTTCAATGGATTTCTTTTCAGGTTTGTGATGCATATTTTTCACGATGCAAAGAACCATTTACAACGCAGGGTTATTTTTTATAAGATGCATTTAAAATACATCATTAAAGTAACACTCAGAAGGAAGCTGCTATGCTCGACGCTCAAACCATCGCAACCGTTAAAGCCACCATTCCCCTGCTGGTCGAAACCGGACCTAAACTTACCGCCCATTTCTACGATCGCATGTTCGCGCATAACCCGGAGCTCAAAGAGATTTTCAACATGAGCAACCAGCGTAATGGCGATCAGCGTGAAGCACTGTTTAACGCCATCGCGGCTTATGCCAGTAACATTGAAAACCTGGCGGCTTTGCTGCCTGCGGTAGAAAAAATCGCGCAGAAACATACCAGTTTCCAGATCCAACCCGAGCAATACAATATCGTTGGCGGCCACCTGCTGGCGACGCTGGACGAGATGTTCAGCCCAGGTCAGGAGGTCCTGGACGCATGGGGTAAAGCCTATGGCGTGCTGGCAAACGTGTTTATCAATCGCGAAGCACAACTCTACAGCGAAAATGCAAACAAAAACGGCGGCTGGGAAGGAACCCGCGCGTTCCGTATCGTCGAGAAAACCCCGCGTAGCGCCCTGATTACCAGCTTTGAATTTGAACCTGTCGATGGTCAGCCGGTTGCCGATTACCAGCCAGGCCAGTATCTGGGGGTCTGGCTGAAACCCGAAGGCTTCCCGCACCAGGAGATCCGCCAGTACTCTCTGACACGTAAACCCAACGGTAAAGGCTATCGCATTGCGGTAAAACGTGAAGAAGGCGGTCAAGTTTCCACCTGGCTGCATAATCATGCGAGTGTCGGAGATGTGGTTCATCTGGCCGCACCAGCGGGCGATTTCTTTATGGCCGTTGAGGCGAATACGCCAGTGACGCTGATTTCTGCGGGTGTCGGTCAAACCCCGATGCTGGCGATGCTGGATACGCTGGCAAAATCTAACCACAGTGCCCAGGTGAACTGGTTCCATGCGGCTGAAAACGGTGACGTTCACGCCTTTGCGGATGAAGTGAATACGATTGCGACAAGTTTGCCACGCTTTAACGCGCACACCTGGTATCGTCAGCCGACAGACGCTGACCGGGCAGCCAAACGTTTCAACAGTGAAGGATTGATGGATTTAGGCCAGCAGGAAGGTGCGTTCAGCGCACCAGATATGCAGTTCTACGTCTGTGGTCCGGTGGCGTTTATGCAGTATGCCGCGAAGCAACTGGTTGGATTGGGTGTGGCGAAAGACAACATTCACTATGAATGTTTTGGACCGCATAAAGTTCTGTAATCGCCTAACGGTGCTTCACTTGCAATGGCCTACAGGGCAATCTTGTAGGCCGGATAAGCGCAGCGCCACACGGCAATCATGTTAAATCGCGGCGTCGTCTTCCTCGCCCGTACGGATACGGATAACACGCGCAACATCAAACACGAAAATTTTGCCGTCGCCGATTTTACCCGTCTGTGCCGTACGAATAATTGTATCCACGCAGGTATCGACAATATCGTCACTCACCACAATTTCAATTTTCACTTTCGGCAGAAAGTCCACCATGTACTCTGCGCCACGGTACAGCTCAGTGTGGCCCTTCTGGCGACCAAAACCTTTCACTTCAGTCACTGTCATCCCGGTAATGCCAACTTCCGCCAGCGCTTCACGTACATCATCCAGTTTGAAAGGTTTAATAATCGCATCAATTTTTTTCATGGTGGGTCCTTAAACTCTTGCCTGTTAACAGCCTCGTAATCGGTTGCTCACAGTATCATATTCATTCGGATTTTGCGGTACTACTCTTTAAAATCGTTCGCTTCCAGCTCATGGCGCGACAGCAGCTTGTAGAACTCGGTACGGTTACGTCCGGCCATACGCGCCGCATGGGTGACGTTACCCTTAGTGATCTGGAGGAGCTTACGCAGATAGTTGAGCTCAAACTGATTACGCGCTTCAACAAAGGTCGGCAACACCGTATTTTCACCTTCCAGCGCCTGCTCCACCAGCGCATCACTGATCACCGGTGAAGATGTCAGCGCCACACACTGCTCAATGACATTTACCAGTTGACGCACATTACCCGGCCAGCTTGCCGTCATCAGACGTTTCATTGCATCCGTTGAAAATGCCCGGACAAACGGCTTGTGACGGTCAGCGGACTGGCGCAGAAGATGGTTCGCCAACAACGGGATATCTTCCGCACGCTCTGCCAGTGCAGGGATTTTCAGGTTCACGACGTTGAGACGATAATAGAGATCTTCACGAAATTCGTTTCGTGCCATCACCTTCGGTAAATCACGATGTGTGGCAGAGATAATGCGCACGTTGATATCAATATCGCGGTTGCTGCCCAAAGGACGGACTTTACGCTCCTGCAAAACACGTAATAATTTTACCTGGAGCGGCGCAGGCATATCACCGATCTCATCAAGGAAAAGCGTACCGCCTTCGGCCGCCTGAAACAGCCCTTCCCTGCTGCTCACTGCACCGGTAAATGCCCCCCGCGCGTGACCAAATAATTCAGATTCCAAAAGCTGCTCTGGCAACGCACCGCAGTTGATCGCAATAAAGGCATTTTTATTGCGCGGGCTGGCGTTGTGAATAGCCTGCGCCAGGATCTCTTTCCCGGTTCCACTCTGGCCGTTAATCAGCACGCTCACATCTGATTGCGCCACCATTCGCGCCTGCTCAAGCAGACGCAGCATGGCCGGGCTTCGAGTGACGATCGATTCTCGCCATGCTTCATCGCTGGAGGGCGCGGCGTGCTCAAGCGCGCTATCGATGGCCTTATAGAGTGCATCTTTGTCTACCGGTTTGGTCAGGAAGCTAAATACGCCCTGCTGCGTCGCGGCAACGGCATCCGGGATCGAACCGTGTGCGGTAAGAATAATCACCGGCATGCCAGGCTGCTGTTTCTGGATCTCAGCAAACAACTGCATGCCATCCATTTCGTCCATCCGCAAATCGCTGATCACGAGATCAATCTTCTCACGGGTAAGCACTTTCAGTCCTTCCTGCCCACTTTCGGCAGTTACCACGCTAAAACCTTCGCTAACCAGGCGCATTCCCAGCAGTTTTAACAAACCAGGGTCATCGTCGACCAGCAGGAGGTGAGCGGGTTTACGGCTTGTCATGGCTTCACATCCTCTTGTTTCTGCGTATCACTATCCTGATCCGGCGTTGTCGATTGTGAATTACTCTTTGACCCATCGGGCAAATAGCTCCCCGCCGGTTTACGTGTCGAGAGCTGTCTTTCAATATCAGTCAGGTTTTCAAGCTTGCGCGTCGTGGTATCAAGTTGAGTGCGTAAGTATTGTTGTTGCTGGCGAAGTGTATCAAGCTCACCGTCGGTAGACTGCTGTAACTTACTGTAGCGGGAGCGTTCTTCGGCCAGTTGCAGTTGTTGCACTTGCCCTTCTCGCCAGAGTTGGTACACCGGGCGAACCTGGGCCGGGATCCGTGAACTGAGCGTGTCCAGTTGCGCGGTATTTGCTCGCCGTTCGACGGGGGTAATTTTAGCGTCGGCCAGTAAAATCGCGCGTTTAAACGTATCCTGCCAGGTATCGTCTCCCCACATAGCCGCTTGTGCGCGAGCGGTGGCGGGCGCAAGACGCTGCGCGCAATCGATCCCACGAAGCCAGTACAGAGGGTTAACATCCACATCATGACCAGATAAATTCCAGAGATCGTCGCAGCGAGTGGTCAGGAAGTCCGCCAGTTGGTTTTCTGGCCATTTATCATCTTGTCTATCACTAATCGCACTCTCAGGGGCATGGGAAACACACCCCGCCAGAAGTAAACCGGACAGGCCCAGACGCCATTTTTTGCTGGAAAACACTGCGCGCACTGCGCGAAAAAAGACGTGTGACATACTCACCAGACATAGATTCATTTCATTGATTTTTCCGGCTCAAGAGGCAGTTCGATACGAAAGCACACATCCGAGCGATCGTCACTCACGATATTGAGCTCGCCTTGCATGCGCCGTATGCAGTCGCGGGCAATACTCAACCCCAGACCACTTCCTTTTACCGCACCTTTTCGCTGATGACTTCCCTGGAAAAAGGGCTCAAAAATCATCGCTTTTTCGTCATCCGGAATCGGCGTGCCCGTATTGGCAACGTCAATAAACACTCGAGAATCATTCATATAACTACGGATATAAATGTTACCGGATTCAGTACCATAGTGCACCGCATTGGAATAAAGATTATCCAGCACACTCATTAAAAGCATCGGCTCGGCAAGGCAGGCTGAGACATTAAGCGCCACGTCAGTATGCATCATTTTAGCTCTTGCCGGCAGACTATGGGCTGAGACCACCATGTCTATCAGAGGCGCAATATCGACCCTTTCAAGGGCCACTGCACCATCGGCCAGTTTACGGTTGTAATCCAGTAATTGCTCAATAAGTTTTTGCAAATTACGGCTGCTGGCATCCAGGATCTCAACAATCTCTTTTTGTTCTGGCGTCAGTGGCCCTGGAACCTCATCAGCCAGCAGCTCCGTCCCTTCCCGCATACTGGCGAGTGGCGTTTTTAATTCGTGTGAGATGTGGCGTAAAAACTGATGACGCTGGGACTCCAGCCATGCCAGACGTTCCGAAAGCCAGATAATACGCTGGCCCACAGAGCGCAATTCCCTCGGGCCTTTAAAGACAACCGTGTCGCCAAGGGAACGGCCTTCCCCCAGGCGGTTGATCATCCGCTGAATGCCTTTTACCGGGCCGATAATCATGCGAGTAAACAACAGAACCAGCGCCAGGCTGACTAAAAAGAGCACCAGCGCCTGCCAGCCAAAGAACTGACCTCGCTCAGCGATCTCCTGCTGCAACTGCTGGCCCCGTGAGAAAATCACTGCTCGCGTCGCCTGGGTCATGTCGGTATTGGCGTTAGCAAACGCTTCAAGACGTGCGGCAGCAGCAGCATCCGGGCCACTGTTTTTACACTGCAACTGGGCCAGATCGTTCAGGTCCTGGCGTAGCGCCTGGTAAAGCTTGTCATCAGGCAGAACGCCCGCATGTGCATCCAGCATTTCGCTGTAGCGTTTACGTTGATTTTGATAGACCTTTTCCAGGGTACGATCGTCCAGCACGCAATACTGGCGATAGCTTCGTTCCATCTCCAGCGCGGCATTGGTCATCGCTTCACTGCGCCGTGCATCAACCAGCGTTGTGCGGTTTGTTAATGCCGCCTGAGCACTGAGTGCATTCAGGCTTTGCCACGCCTGCCATGCCAGAACCAGAAGAGGCAACAGAATCAACAGAAACGCCATCATGACGAGTTGTCGCAGGGAACGAGGAAAAACGGGCCAGCGTTTCAACGCATTACTCTCTTAGTAAGGGGTTCATGAGAGCGTAACTGAGTCTACCCTTCAGATACAACAAAGCCGGGTAAAAACCCGGCTTTGTTGTGAAATGAGGCGGTGCCTAACTCGACGTTTCGCCCTGGCCTGATAAAGCATCGCTATAATCAGTGGTTGGACGGCAGGCACCTGTTTGTGCGTCATTCGAAGTTTATGTAGCACGTCCCGAAGGGGCTGACATAAGAGGGTGAATGAGCCACTGCGCAATATTATGCAACACCCATGCCAGAATAAAAAGTAAATATTTATATTATTGATAATAATGAGGTTTATTGATTCACGCCGTCAATTACTCATCGAATGATTTTCATGCTAAGCGTCGCCAATTAACAACACCTTAGCTTAAACATAATTAATTTCATATAAATCATAGAATTAAATGTCTCCATATGGAGACATTCTAAATGCAGGGTTGTCGCGAATTCCCGACAAAAAAAAGCCCCCATTTCTGGAGGCTTTTTACAAACAGGAGGCGTTTAGCCCAACTGTTTACGTGCATTGCGGAAAATGCGCATCCACGGGCTGTCTTCGCCCCAGTTTTCCGGATGCCAGGAGTTGCTCACCGTACGGAACACACGCTCCGGATGCGGCATCATCACCGTGACCCTGCCACTTTCGCTGGTCACTGCGGTAATACCATTCGGGGAGCCGTTCGGGTTTGCAGGATACGTTTGCGTCACTTTGCCAGTGTTATCGACAAAGCGCAGCGCCACCAGGCCTTTGCTTTCAAGCTGAGCAAGATGGGCAGCATCACGAACTTCAACCTGGCCTTCACCGTGAGATACCGCAATCGGCATCTGCGAGCCAACCATACCCTGCAACAACAGAGACGGGCTTTGTGTCACTTCAACCAGGCTAAAACGCGCTTCGAAGCGGTCAGACTGGTTACGCACAAAGCGTGGCCAGGCTTCGCTTCCTGGGATCAGTTCACGCAGATTAGACATCATCTGGCAACCATTACATACGCCGAGCGCCAGAGTCTGCGGACGGTGGAAGAAGGTTTCAAACTCATCACGAACGCGGTTGTTGAAGAGGATGGACTTCGCCCAGCCTTCTCCCGCCCCCAGCACGTCACCGTATGAGAAGCCACCGCAGGCCACCAGCGCCTGGAAATCGTCCAGCCCGGTACGCCCAGCCAACAGGTCGCTCATATGAACATCGATGGCATCAAAACCTGCACGGTGGAAAGCTGCCGCCATTTCAACGTGGGAGTTCACGCCCTGCTCACGCAGCACGGCCACTTTTGGACGCGCGCCTGTTGCAATATACGGGGCAGCGATATCCTCGTTAATGTCAAAGGAGAGCTTCACGTTCAGGCCTGGATCGTTGTCATTGGCTTTCGCGTTGTGCTCCTGATCGGCACATTCCGGGTTATCACGCAGACGCTGCATCTGCCAGGTCGTTTCCGCCCACCACATACGCAGTGTGGTGCGGCTTTCGCTGAACACCGCATGGCCATCGGCTTCAATCACAAAACGATCGCCCTTCACGGCACGACCCAGATAGTGCACGCAATCTGCCAGGCCATGTTGTGCCAGCAGTGCCTCAACCGCATCGCGATCTGCTGCACGCACCTGAATCACCGCCCCCAGCTCTTCATTAAACAGCGCCGCCAGACGATCGTCACCAAGCGAAGCGATGTCGGCTTGCACACCACAGTGACCGGTAAAGGCCATTTCTGCCAGGGTCACCAGCAGGCCGCCATCGGAGCGGTCGTGGTAGGCCAGCAGTTTGCGCTGAGCAACCAGTGCCTGAACCGCATCGTAGAAGCCCTTCAACTGCGCGACATCACGCACATCAGCAGGTTTATCACCAAGCTGACGATAAACCTGAGCCAGCGCCGTTGCACCCAGCGCGTTATGGCCTTTGCCCAGATCAATCAGCAACAGGGCGTTGTCTTCAGTCGAGAGCTGCGGAGTGATGGTCTGACGTACGTCTTCGACGCGCGCAAACGCAGTGATCACCAGCGAGAGCGGAGACGTCATCTCGCGCTGCTCGCTCCCTTCCTGCCAGCGGGTTTTCATCGACATGGAGTCTTTACCCACCGGAATGGTCAGGCCGAGAGCAGGACACAACTCCTCGCCCACCGCTTTAACAGCTTCGTACAGACCCGCATCCTCACCAGGGTGACCGGCTGCAGCCATCCAGTTCGCGGAGAGCTTAATACGTTTGATATCGCCAATCTGCGTCGCAGCAATGTTCGTCAACGCTTCACCCACAGCCAGACGGGCTGAAGCGGCGAAGTCGAGCAGTGCCACAGGCGTACGCTCTCCCAGCGCCATCGCTTCACCGTAATAGCTGTCCAGGCTCGCGGTGGTAACGGCACAGTTGGCTACCGGGATCTGCCACGGACCAACCATCTGGTCGCGAGCCACCATACCAGTTACGGTACGGTCGCCAATCGTAACAAGGAAGGTTTTTTCTGCAACGGCAGGCAGATGCAACACACGGTTCACGGCCTCCGCGAGGGTGATGCCCTGGCGATCCAGTGATTTACCCGCCGCTTTACGGGTCTGAACGTTACGCGTCATCTTCGGCGTTTTGCCAAGCAGCACATCCAGCGGCAGGTCGATAGGCTGATTGTCGAAATGCGGGTCGTTCATGGTCAGGTGCAGTTCTTCTGTCGCTTCACCAATGACCGCATACGGTGCACGCTCGCGGCGACACAGTTCGTCAAACAATGGCAACTGATCGGCCGCAACGGCCATCACATAACGTTCCTGGGATTCGTTGCACCAGATCTCCAGCGGGCTCATGCCGGGTTCATCACTCAGTATTTTACGCAGGTCGAAACGGCCACCGCGTCCACCATCGCTCACCAGTTCCGGCATGGCGTTAGATAAACCACCCGCGCCGACATCGTGGATAAACAGAATCGGGTTAGCGTCACCCAGTTGCCAGCAACGGTCGATAACTTCCTGGCAACGGCGTTCCATCTCCGGGTTGTCACGCTGTACAGAGGCAAAATCGAGATCGGCATCAGACTGGCCGGACGCCATAGAAGACGCCGCACCGCCACCCAGACCGATATTCATCGCCGGGCCACCCAGGACGATCAGCTTCGCACCAACGGTAATCTCGCCTTTTTGCACGTGATCGGCACGAATGTTACCAATCCCGCCTGCCAGCATGATCGGTTTGTGGTATCCACGCAGCTCTTCACCGTTGTGGCTGTCCACTCTTTCTTCGTAAGTACGGAAGTAACCGTTCAGTGCCGGACGACCAAACTCGTTGTTAAACGCTGCGCCACCCAACGGGCCTTCCGTCATGATATCGAGCGCGGTAACGATACGTTCTGGCTTACCAAAATCTTCTTCCCACGGCTGTTCAAAACCAGGGATACGCAGGTTGGAGACGGAGAAACCAACCAGACCGGCTTTTGGTTTTGCACCGCGGCCGGTTGCACCTTCATCACGGATTTCACCGCCAGAACCGGTTGCCGCACCCGGCCACGGGGAGATCGCCGTCGGGTGGTTGTGGGTTTCAACCTTCATCAGGATATGCGCTGGCTCCTGGTGGAACTCATAACGCCCTGCTTCGCGATCGGCGAAGAAGCGGCCCACTTCTGAACCTTCCATTACCGCCGCGTTATCTTTATAAGCAGACAATACGTGGTCAGGGGTTTGTTCAAAGGTGTTTTTAATCATTTTGAACAGCGACTTTGGCTGCTCTTCGCCATCGATAATCCAGTCAGCGTTGAAAATCTTATGGCGGCAGTGTTCGGAGTTGGCCTGCGCGAACATATAGAGCTCGATGTCGTTCGGATTGCGGTTCAGCTTAACGAAAGCATCCTGCAAATAATCGATTTCATCTTCGGCCAGCGCCAGACCTAAACGCTGGTTAGCCTCAATAAGTGCCTGACGTCCCTGCCCCAGCAGATCTACGCTTTGCACGGGTGCTGGCTGGTGATGAGCAAACAACTTCTGCGCATCGTCCAGAGAGGTAAACACACTCTCCATCATACGGTCGTGTAGCTCGTCAGCAACACTCTGCCACTGCTCAGTGGTCAGCGTTGATGCTTCAACATAGTACGCCACACCACGTTCCAGACGAGTAATCTGATTCAGGCCACAGTTGTGGGCGATGTCAGTGGCTTTTGAAGACCAGGGGGAGATTGTGCCAGGACGCGGAGTCACAAGCAGAAGTTTACCGCCAGGCGTATGGCTATTCAGGGTTGGGCCATACTTGAGCAAGCGTCCAAGGCGCGCCAGCTCTTCGGCATCCAGAGATGCATTCAGATCAGCAAAATGGACATACTCAGCGTAAATATCGCTTACCGGGAGGTCGGCAGCCTGAAAACGTGCCAGCAGTTTATTAATACGGAAGGCAGACAGTGCAGGCGAACCACGCAGAATTTCCATCATAAGTCTCTCGTCTTCGAAGCGCCTGAGGCGCTTACAGTGTGCGCAAGGGGAAAACGGGCGTCATTATAGAGAATCCTGAGCGCCGACGAAACCGTTTGCGTCGAAATAAAATCAACGTTTACGTTTAACAATAGATGTGACCAAACTCTCGAAATTGTTGCCAACTGGCGTAACTTTGCGCAAAATGCCGCACATTCAATGGCAATCCTTATTCTTAACATGGCTACAGCATACTGAGGCAACCGGCGTCGCAGAGAATTAACTAATTGAAAAAATTAAAGATTAATTATCTGCTCATCGGCATAGTTACCTTGCTGTTAGCAGTGGCCCTATGGCCTTCTATCCCCTGGTTCGGCAAAGCCGAAAACCGTATCGCCGCGATCCAGTCGCGGGGAGAGTTGCGCGTCAGTACCATCGTCTCGCCACTGACCTACAGTAATATTAATGGCAAAATCATTGGCCTCGATTACGAACTCGCCCAGCAGTTTGCCAATTACCTGGGCGTGAAGCTCAAGATCACGGTACGCCAGAATATTAGCCAGTTGTTCGATGACCTGGATAACGACAATGCCGACATGCTGGCTGCCGGGCTGGTCTATAACAGCGAGCGTAGCAAGAGCTACCAACCCGGCCCAACTTATTACTCCGTATCACAGCAACTGGTTTATCGCGTCGGCAGCCCGCGTCCGCGCTCTTTGGCCGCGATTACCGAACAGCAGATGACCATCGCCCCTGGGCATGTGGTGATTGATGATTTGCGTGCGCTGAAAGAGAAGAAATACCCTGACCTTAGCTGGACGGTAGATGAAAAGCTGGGGACAACTGCACTGCTCGAGCAGGTTAAAGATAAAAAGCTGGCCTATACCATTGCCGATTCTGTTGCGATTAGCCTTTTCCAGCGTGTTCACCCTGAAATCGCGGTGGCACTTGATGTCACCGACGAGCAACCCGTCACCTGGTTTAGCCCCTTAGACAACGACCAGACTCTCTCAGCCGCCATGCTCGATTTCTTTAATTCGATGAATGAAGACGGCACGCTGGCGCGTCTGGAGGAGAAGTATCTCGGTCACGGAGAGGACTTCGACTACGTTGATACCCGCAGTTTCCTGCGCGCGGTAGACAGCGTTTTACCCGATTTACAGCCGCTGTTTGAGAAGTACGCGCAGGAGATCGACTGGCGACTGCTGGCTGCCATCTCTTACCAGGAATCGCACTGGGATACGCAGGCGACATCGCCAACCGGCGTACGCGGACTAATGATGCTGACCAAAAATACGGCGCAAAGTCTTGGCCTGAGCGATCGCACCGATGCGGAACAAAGCATCAGCGGGGGAGCGCGTTATTTACAGGACATGATGGATAAAGTGCCGGAAACCGTCCCGGAAGAAGAGCGTATCTGGTTTGCCCTGGCTGCCTATAACATGGGCTATGCGCATATGCTTGACGCGCGGACACTGACAGCAAAAACCAAGGGTAATCCGGACAGCTGGTCTGACGTAAAACAGCGTTTGCCGCTGTTAAGCCAAAAACCCTGGTACAACAAGCTCACTTACGGCTATGCCCGAGGGCATGAAGCCTATGCCTATGTGGAGAATATCCGTAAGTATCAGATAAGCCTGGTCGGTTATCTGCTGGAGAAGGAAAAAGAGGCGAGCGAGGCAAAACAGCTCGCGCAAAGTTATCCAGTCGTGTTACCGGATGAAGTTAATCGTCCGACGGCTTCAATTCTGCCTTTTGTTGCTTTTTCTGCTGCCGGCGCATTCGAAAGAAGTCACTTAACAGTCCCGAACACTCTGGTGCAAGTACCCCACCGATAGTCTGTACCTGGTGATTCATTCCAGGATGGCCCAGCACATCCATTAACGACCCCGCCGCCCCGGTTTTTTCATCCCGCGCACCGAATACCAGCGTCCCGATGCGGCTATGTACCATCGCACCGGAACACATGACACAGGGTTCTAGCGTGACATACAGCGTAGTATCGAGCAGACGATAGTTTTGTAGTACCAGGCCGCCCTGGCGTAGCGCCATAATTTCGGCGTGCGCGGTAGGATCGTGGCGACCGATAGGGCGATTCCACCCTTCACCAATCACCTGATTATTGTGAACCAGAACAGCACCGACGGGGACTTCGCCCTCGTCCCAGGCACGTTTAGCCAGCGTAAGCGCATGGCGCATCCAGTATTCATGAGTGTGTTCAAGGTCGGACAACGATTAATACTCCAGTCTGAAAAGCGGGCGCATTATACACACCCGCTATGGTTAACTCTATTCCAGTTGCTGAAGTTCGCCGGTTTGCGTGACACGCCAGCGGTGCTGGCAGAAATAGAGCAGCGGGTTATCCTGCTTACTGTCGCTATAACCGCTGTAAAGGCGCAGAGGTGTGCCGATTTTTTTCTCCAGTTGGACGACCTTCTCATGCCCCAGGCAGCGCATCGTCAACACCCATCCGCCATAGCCGCGCGCAATCTGCGTCGCGATGAGGTTCACGTGCGCCAGCCAGGCGGAGTCCCCGTATACCCGCTCCACCAGCGGTTGCGGAGAACCGGTGATGAGCCAAATATCTGCGTCACTGGCAGCCAGGTAGCGCGTCAGGCGATCCTGAACGGCCGGGAATGCTGTCACGTGTTCACGAAACCAGCGGACAAAATCGTCTTCAATCTGCTTAAGTCGAGCCTCACGGTGACCAAAAGTACATCCCCATAACAGGAGACTCATCGGCCAACGCGCCGCACGCCCCTTAATCAACAACGCAATTGCGATGACGGGAAGGAGAAGCAGCACGAGCAATGCATTCAACGGAAGACGCCGCAGCAGGTAACGAATAAAACTGCCAAACATATCCTGCTGATGTAACGTGCCGTCCAGATCAAAAAAGACAACACGACGCTCGTGATTAACCAAACCTTTACTCCTCCGGATCGTTAAAGCCTAACAGCCAGGTAAACAAGAACCCGGCGATCACCGCTACCAGATAGCCTAACAGATAGAGCATCACTTTTCCGGTCACGATGGTTAATGCCAGAGGCAACCCCGATATACCAAAGGTGATCACTGTTGCCACCTTCCAGTAACTGATCAATGCCCCACCAACCGCACCGCCGAGACATGCAGCGAGAAAGGGTTTACCCAACGGTAACGTCACACCGAAGATCAACGGTTCGCCAATGCCGAGTAGCCCTACCGGCAACGCCCCTTTGATCACCTTTTTCAGCCGCTGATTGCGCGTTTTCATCAGGACAGCGATGGCAGCACCGACTTGTCCGACACCTGCCATCGATAAAATCGGCAGAAGCGCGTTATACCCATGCGCCTGAACCAGTTCGACGTGAATCGGCACAAGCCCCTGATGCAAGCCCGTTAATACCAGCGGCAGGAATGTCCCGGAGAGTACAGCCCCAACCAGCAAACCACCGCGGTCGATAGCCAGAGAAGCACCGTGCGCAATGGCTTCAGAGATCCATCCCCCCAGTGGTTGCAGGGCGACAATAGCCACACTACCGGTGATCAGTGTGGTCAGAAGCGGGTTAAGGATCAGCTCAATTGAGCCAGGCAGCAGGCTCCTGAGCTTTTTCTCGATCCAACACATCAAAACCACGACCAGCAGAACGGCAATAACACCACCTCGCCCTGGCTGAAGTGCCTCACCAAACAGCGTGATTTGCGCGAGTTGCGGGCTGGAGAGAATGCCCGCCATTACACCGCCCATCGCCAGCGAGCCACCAAAAACTTTTGCGGTATTGACCCCAACCAGAATGTTCATAATGGCAAACACAGCGCTGCCAAAAATACCTAATATGCCCAACAGGTTAGGATAATGTGTCGCAAAATCCCCGACGATATCCGGGCGTTTAAGAATGTTAATGATCCCGGTAATCAGTCCCGACGCAATAAACGCCGGAATAAGCGGAATAAAGACGTTAGCCAGTTGTCGAAGGGCATCGCTCATCGGGGCTTTGTATTTGGCTTTGACCTGCGCTTTGGTACGTTCAGCCTCGTCAAACGCCCCAGTGCCCTCACCTGCCATCTGCGCACGCATCGCATCAACAACCTGAGCCGCTTTGCCCGGCCCGACAATCAGCTGATGCTGCTGCCCTTGTTTGACATAGCCGCTGACGCCAGAAAGCGCCTTGAGACGCGCCAGATCAAGCTGTTCATCGTCCTGAACTTCCACCCGCACACGCGTCATGCAGTTTTCCAGACGCAGAATATTTTTCTCCCCGCCGATCCCCTGCAAAATGTCGCTGGCGAGCGCTGCTGTTTTTTCCATACACGCCTCTGAGGTTTTAGTTTTCTAACGCTGCCCGTAAGAATCCGTGGTGCGCATCGAGTTTTGCTCTTGCTGCGGTGGCATCCAGCCCGCTTAAGATCATCAAAATTGCCGGTTTCACGTCGTGATCCGTTTGTGCAAGAACCCTTTCCGCGTCTTCCCGGCTCGCGCCAGTGGCTTCCACCACCATGCGGCACGCTCTGTCCACCAGCTTGATGTTAGTGGCTTTCATATCCACCATCAGGTTCTGATAGACCTTGCCAAATTTCACCATCGCACCGGTTGAAATCATATTGAGAACCAGTTTTTGTGCCGTTCCTGATTTCAGGCGCGTCGAACCGGTAAGTGCTTCAGGTCCTACTACCGGAGAAATGGCGATATGTGCCACCTGCGCAATCGGTGACCCCGGATTACAGGAGATGGCTACAGTGGTACAACCGACCTGTTTAGCAAACGCCAGACCGCCAATGACATATGGCGTCCGCCCGGATGCAGCCAGACCGACAACAAGATCCTGCGATGTCAGGTTCAGATTTTTGAGGTCATCCTCACCCAACTGCTGGCTATCTTCTGCGCCTTCAACAGCCTTCAGAAGCGCACCAGGACCGCCGGCAATCAGCCCAACGACCAGACCGTGCGGCACACCAAAGGTCGGAGGGCACTCTGACGCGTCAAGCACGCCGAGTCGTCCACTGGTTCCCGCCCCCATATAGATAATGCGCCCACCCGCTTTTAGCGCCTCCGCTGCGGCATCGACCGCTTTTGCGACCTCAGGCAATGTCTCTTTCACTGCCTGCGCGACCAGCGTATCCTGTTGATTAAAACGGCTAACCAGCTCAAGCGTGGAGAGCGCATCCAGATCCATGGTGTGCGGGTTACGCGTTTCAGAAACAAGTGAACCAAGATTCATTTTTTTACCTCAAGAATTTTTAATTCATAATAATCACACTATAATGGAATATAAAATTCATTCAGGCGAGCAAATTTCTTTATTGCTGCGGTAATCACATTTTCGCCAGGAGACCGTATGAACTGTTTAATTCGCATTCGCCAGCGCTATGCAGGCTTTGCCCAGAGCGACAAAAAACTGGCGGACTTTCTGCTTTCGCAGCCAGATCATGCCCGACACCTTAGCTCTCAGCAGCTGGCAAGCGAGGCTGGAGTCAGCCAGTCCAGTGTGGTGAAATTCGCCCAAAAAATTGGCTTTAAAGGATTCCCCGCACTGAAATTGGCTATCAGTGAAGCGTTGGCAAGCAATCCCAACCCTCAGTCTATGCCGCTGCATAATCAGATTCGGGGTGATGATCCCATGCGTCTGGTGGGCGAAAAGCTCATTAAAGAAAATGTGGCCGCTATGCACGCCACACTCGACGTGAACAGTGAAGAGAAATTACTGGAAAGCGTGGCAATGTTGCGCGCCGCTCGGCGGATTATCTTGACAGGTATTGGAGCGTCAGGCCTGGTGGCACGTAATTTTGGCTGGAAGCTGACCAAAATTGGCTATAACGCGGTTGTCGAACATGACATGCATGCGTTGTTATCCACTGTGCAGGCGATGGATCCTGACGATCTGCTGCTGCCCATTTCATATTCCGGCGAGCGCCGCGAGATCAATCTTGCGACAGATGAAGCCCTGCGTGTAGGCGGGAAAATTCTGGCCATCACCGGTTTTACCCCTAATGCTCTGCAACAGAGAGCAACCCGCTGTCTGTACACCATTGCGGAAGAACAGGCCACGCGCAGCGCTGCTATTTCATCCACCAGTGCACAGATGATGCTCACCGATCTACTGTTTATGGCACTCGTTCAGCAAGATCTTGAACATGCGCCAGAGCGCATTCGTCACAGTGAGGAGCTGGTAAAAAAACTGGTCTGAACAGGGAATGAGCGTATAATGCCCGCCCTGTTTGTGTTGCTTCTGAGAAATTCCTGATGGCGCTGTTAATCACCAAAAAATGCATCAATTGCGATATGTGCGAACCCGAATGCCCTAACCAGGCGATTTCGATGGGTGATAGCATTTATGAGATTAACAGCGACCGTTGCACCGAATGCATCGGCCACTATGAGACGCCAACCTGCCAGAAAGTGTGCCCTATCCCGAATACTATTCTGAAAGATCCGGCACATATGGAAAACGAAGAGCAGTTATGGGACAAGTTTGTCCTGATGCACCACGCGGATAAGCTTTAACTTTCGATAATTACCGTCGCGCAGGCGTAATGCCGCTCATCCGCAAGTGTGACGTGCATATGCGCGACCCCAAGTTTATCCGCCAGCTTTTGCGCTTCACCCCATAAACGTAAACGGGGTTTGCCCAGCTCATCGTTAAACACTTCGAACTGATTAAACGCCAGACCGTTTCGAATACCGGTTCCGAACGCTTTGGCTGCCGCCTCTTTTACCGCAAAGCGCTTTGCCAGAAAACGCACCGGCTGTTGGTGCGTTTCCCAGATGGCCCATTCATTGTCACTTAACACGCGTCTCGCCAGTCGCTCGCCACTACGGGCAATCACCGCTTCAATACGAGCAATTTCAACGATATCCGTGCCTAAGCCCAGAATAGCCATTACTTACGTGCTTCCAGCATCAGGCGTTTCATTTCAGCAACCGCCTCTTTAAGGCCACTTATTACCGCACGCCCCATAATCGCATGACCAATGTTCAGTTCATGCATCTCTGGTAGCGCGGCGACAGGTTTGACGTTGTGGTATGTCAGGCCGTGCCCGGCATTCACCTTCAGACCGAGGCTTGCGGCATAGGTTGCAGCTTTAGCGATACGCTCCAGTTCTTTTGCCTGGCTGGCATCATCCTTTGCATCGGCATAGCAACCCGTGTGGATTTCAATGTACGGTGCGCCCACTTCTGCAGCCGCTTTGATCTGCTCGGAATCGGCATCAATAAACAGGGAAACCAGAATGCCTGCATCGGCCAGACGTTTGCAGGCATCGCGCATTTTATCGCGTTGCCCGGCCACATCCAGACCGCCTTCAGTGGTCACTTCCTGACGCTTTTCTGGCACCAGGCAGCAAAAATGCGGTTTGGTTTCACAGGCAATCCCCAGCATCTCTTCGGTGACGGCCATTTCCAGGTTCATGCGAGTATCCAGCGTCTGACGCAGAATACGGACATCGCGGTCGGTGATATGGCGGCGATCTTCGCGCAGGTGAACAGTAATGCCGTCGGCGCCAGCCTGCTCCGCGATAAACGCCGCCTGAACCGGATCAGGATAAGCAGTGCCGCGCGCATTACGCAGCGTGGCAATATGATCAATGTTGACGCCTAACAGTAATTCAGCCATGACAATCCTCGGTTTTCTTGTGTTTCTACGATCTAACGTTTCGGCATAAACTGCCTAAATAATTCGCGGCTCTTTAAGGGCTTGCCACCAAGATACGGCTTGAGTGCAATTCGGGTAAAGCGTTTTGCCGCTCTCAGGGTATCGACGTCAGGAAACTCTCGCTCATACAACGCCCTAAGCTGTCGCCCGGTAAACGTACTGTTATCGATAACGATACTGGCGATAAAGCCCTTTTCCTCGCGATAACGGTAAGTCATGGTGTCATCAACCGGTTCGCCGCTACCCGCACAATGCAGAAAATCAACGCCGTATCCCAAATGCCCCAGTAAGGCCAGTTCGAAACGCCGTAGAGCAGGTTCAGGCGTGCCTGTTGCACCCGCCAGAGCCTGGATACAATGCAGATAATCGAAAAAAAGTTCAGAGAAGCGGGTCTCATGTTCAAGAACGCGTGAAATGAGCTCATTGACATACAGACCGCTGTAAAGCGTGATACCAGAAAGGGGGAGTGCAAGAGAAACCGCTTCGGCACTGCGCAACGTTTTAACTTCTCCGCGACCGCCAAAGCGAACCAGCAGCGGAGTGAAAGGTTGTAATGCCCCCTTCAGGTTAGAACGTTTGGAACGTGCGCCTTTAGCAACAAGGCGCACGCGACCTGACTCTTCCGTGAAGACATCCAGCATAAGGCTGGTTTCGCTCCAGGGACGACTATGCAATACAAAGGCGCGCTGCCATCCTTCCATCATACTCGTCGTCTTTCAAGTTGCAGGTGCGTTGTCTGTGCCCGTGCACCCCACTCACTTACTGAAGTAAGCTCCCGGGGATTCGCGGCCTTGCCGCCTTCCTGCACCTCGAAAGCCATAGAGCATGAAAACTACTGGTCTTCGCCGTAACCGAGGCTGCGCAGAGCACGCTCATCATCGGCCCAGCCAGATTTCACTTTCACCCACAGCTCCAGGTGAACCGGTGCTTCAAACATGTCCATCATGTCTTTACGAGCTTCAATACCGATGGTTTTGATCTTGGCACCTTTGTTACCAATCACCATCTTCTTCTGCCCTTCACGCTCAACGAGGATCAGACCGTTGATATCGTAACCGCCACGCTCGTTGCTCTGGAAACGTTCGATCTCAACGGTAACAGAATACGGCAGTTCCGCGCCCAGGAAACGCATCAGCTTTTCGCGGATGATTTCAGACGCCATAAAGCGCTGAGAGCGGTCAGTGATGTACTCTTCCGGGAAGTGATGAATCGCTTCTGGCAGATGCTTACGCACGATGCCAGCGATGGTATCGACGTTCAGACCGGTCTCTGCTGACAGCGGTACGATGTCGAGGAAATTCATCTGGCTACCCAGCCATTGCAGATGCGGCAGCAGGTCAGCTTTTTCCTGTACGTTGTCCACCTTGTTGACAGCCAGGATAACCGGCGTTTTACCATCGCGCAGTTTGTTCAACACCATTTCGTCGTCAGGCGTCCAGCGAGTACCTTCAACAACGAAAATCACCAGTTCGACATCGCCAATCGAACTGCTCGCCGCTTTGTTCATCAGGCGGTTAATAGCACGCTTCTCTTCCATATGCAGGCCTGGGGTATCAACATAAATAGCCTGATACGCGCCTTCAGTATGGATCCCCACAATGCGGTGACGCGTGGTCTGCGCCTTACGAGAGGTGATAGAAATCTTCTGCCCAAGCAGATTATTCAACAGGGTGGATTTACCAACGTTCGGACGTCCGACGATGGCAATAAATCCGCAATAGGTTTTTTCTTCGCTCATTCCAGCTCCAGCATTTTTAACGCCTGTTCGGCGGCAGCCTGTTCAGCCTTGCGTCGGCTAGAACCTGTGCCAACCACCGGTTCACTCAGGCCACTGACCTGGCAATGGATGGTAAATTCCTGATCGTGGGCTTCGCCACGCACCTGCACCACCAGATAGGATGGCAGTGGGAGATGACGCCCCTGTAAATATTCCTGCAAACGCGTTTTCGGATCTTTTTGTTTATCGCCCGGGCTAATTTCATCCAGACGACTCTGATACCAGTTCAGGATAAGCTTTTCTACGGTCTGGATATCGCTGTCCAGGAAAACGCCACCGATTAATGCTTCGACAGTATCGGCAAGAATAGATTCACGGCGGAAACCACCGCTCTTCAACTCGCCCGGACCAAGGCGCAGGCACTCACCCAGTTCGAATTCACGTGCGATTTCAGCAAGGGTATTCCCTCGTACCAGCGTTGCTCGCATACGGCTCATATCACCTTCGTCCACACGCGGGAAACGGTGATAAAGCGCGTTTGCAATCACGAAACTTAAAATGGAGTCACCTAAAAACTCGAGACGCTCATTATGTTTGCTGCTGGCACTGCGATGGGTTAATGCCTGTTGCAACAACTCCTGATGATGAAAAGTGTAGCCCAGCTTCCGTTGAAGCCGATTAATTACGATGGGATTCATGCGATACCAATAGAATAAATGCGTCAAAAATTCAGCACACGAAACCGACCTGAGAAAAACCAACGCGGTTTCGTGTGCCGTGGCACCCTTGCAGGGCCAACCTTAAACTTCGGGGGAATATTCTATACACAACGACAAGGGATGTCGTTAGTTCGAAGAGATTTATCACTTAAATAATTCGCGTAGCCGCCAATAAGCGCAGCTACGCGTTCATTTATTGAGAATTAATGGATTCCGCCAATGCGATTTAAGCGAACACCGGTCGGCCATTCGCCTTCCTGTTTCTCAAAACTCATCCAGATTCCGGTTGCTTTGCCTACCAGATTCGCTTCCGGCACAAATCCCCAGTAACGGCTGTCCGCAGAATTATCACGATTATCACCCATCATGAAGTAGTGTCCTGGCGGTACGATCCAGGTTGCCAGTTGCTGACCCTGTTGCTGGTAATACATCCCCAGTTGGTCCTGTGCAATCGGTACGGTCAGAATACGGTGAGTCACATCTCCCAACGTCTCTTTGCGCTCGACCAGGCGAATACCGTTTTCTTTGGTTTCACCTTTCGGTACCTGGAAGAAGCCGCTGGTCGCTTCCCCGCCATTACGGCGAGCAAAGGTCTGCACAAAATCACTCGGTTCAACGTTCGAGTAAGTGATTGGCAACGCGTTTTCACATGCGGTTCCGGAACTGCAGCCCGGCTGAACAGTGACTTCCTTCGCAACCGGATCATAAGTGACTTTATCGCCCGGCAGACCTACCGCACGCTTGATATAATCAAGACGCGGATCTTCCGGATATTTAAAGACCACAACATCGCCGCGTTTTGGGTGACCCGTTTCAATCAGTGTTTTCTGGTAGATCGGATCTTTAATGCCATAGGCAAATTTCTCAACCAGAATAAAATCACCAATTAACAGCGTTGGCATCATTGAACCCGATGGGATCTGGAAAGGTTCGTAAATAAACGAACGTACCACCAGAACTATCGCCAATACCGGGAACACTGAAGCACCCGTCTCCAGCCAACCCGGCTTTGGACCCACTTTCTTCAGCGTTTTTTTATCCAGTTGATCGCCAGTGGCTGCCTGCGCGGCAGCCTGACGCTCACGACGTTTCGGGGCGAAAATAAACGAATCCAGACACCACAACAGACCCGTCACCAGCGTCGCGATGACCAGGATCAGGGCAAACATGTTCGCCATGACAACTCCTTAAGGATTATTTGCCGTCTTTACCTACATGCAGAATGGCGAGGAACGCTTCCTGCGGCAGTTCAACGTTGCCGACCTGCTTCATGCGTTTCTTACCATCTTTCTGCTTCTGCAGCAGTTTTTTCTTACGGCTGACGTCACCGCCATAGCATTTCGCCAGAACGTTTTTACGCAGCTGTTTTACCGTTGAGCGAGCAATGATGTGGTTGCCAATCGCCGCCTGAATTGCGATATCGAACTGCTGACGCGGGATCAGCTCTTTCATCTTCTCAACCAACTCACGGCCACGGTATGGTGCGTTATCATTGTGGGTGATCAGCGCTAATGCATCGACGCGATCGCCGTTAATCAACACATCCACACGCACCATGTTGGAGGCCTGGAAGCGTTTGAAGTTGTAATCCAGCGATGCATAACCGCGCGAGGTTGATTTCAGACGGTCGAAGAAGTCAAGAACCACTTCTGCCATCGGAATTTCATAGGTCAGCGCAACCTGGTTACCGTGGTAAACCATGTTGGTCTGTACGCCACGTTTTTCGATGCACAGAGTGATCACGTTGCCCAGGAATTCCTGTGGCAGGAGCATATGACACTCGGCAATAGGCTCACGCAGCTCAGCAATATTATTCAGTGGTGGCAGCTTGGATGGGCTATCGACGTACACAATTTCATTGTTGGTCGTCTGCACTTCATACACTACGGTCGGCGCTGTCGTGATCAAATCCAGATCGTATTCACGCTCCAGACGTTCCTGAATGATCTCCATATGCAGCAGACCAAGGAAGCCACAGCGGAAGCCGAAGCCCAGCGCCGTTGAACTTTCTGGTTCGTAGAATAGAGAGGCATCGTTCAGGCTCAGCTTGCCGAGTGCATCACGGAAGTTTTCATAATCGTCAGAGCTAACCGGGAACAGACCAGCATAAACCTGAGGCTTCACTTTTTTGAAACCAGGCAGTGCTTTATCCGCTGGGTTACGGGCCAGCGTCAGGGTATCCCCCACTGGAGCACCCAGGATGTCTTTGATCGCACAAACCAACCAGCCAACCTCACCGCATTTCAATTCGGTACGGTCAACCTGCTTCGGCGTGAAGATCCCCAGACGGTCAGCGTTATACACCTGTCCGGTACTCATCACTTTGATTTTATCGCCTTTACGCATCGTGCCATTTTTAATACGAACCAGCGACACAACACCCAGGTAGTTATCAAACCAGGAGTCGATGATCAGCGCCTGTAACGGCGCGTCGGGATCACCCTCTGGTGCTGGAATATCACGCACCAGACGTTCCAGTACATCAGGAACACCAACACCCGTTTTCGCCGAGCAACGTACAGCATCAGTAGCATCGATGCCGACAATATCTTCAATTTCTTCGGCAACACGTTCCGGATCGGCTGCAGGCAGGTCGATTTTATTCAGTACGGGCACGACTTCGAGATCCATCTCCATCGCGGTATAGCAGTTTGCCAGGGTCTGCGCTTCTACGCCTTGCCCGGCATCAACCACCAGCAGCGCGCCTTCGCAGGCCGCAAGCGAGCGGGAAACTTCATAAGAGAAGTCAACGTGGCCTGGGGTGTCGATAAAGTTCAGTTGATAGGTTTCACCATCTGCCGCTTTGTAATCAAGCGTGACGCTCTGAGCTTTAATGGTAATACCACGTTCGCGTTCCAGGTCCATGGAGTCCAGAACCTGGGCTTCCATTTCACGATCAGACAGGCCACCGCAAATCTGGATAATACGGTCAGACAGCGTCGACTTACCGTGGTCAATGTGAGCAATGATCGAAAAGTTACGTATGTTCTTCATATAGTTAAATAATTATGCCTTACGAATTCCTGGAGGCCGCTGTTCTTAGCCTGACGTTTTTCAGTGCGAAAACGCAGCATTCTACACTACATCCCTGTAACCAGGAAATGCTCTTAGAGCCAAGCATAGCGTGAGGAAAGCGTGTTTTCTTTTTTGAGATGTAAAAAATGATAAAGCCCGAAGAAATTATCGGGCTTCGGAAGAGAGCGTTTCAACGCGAAGCTGGTCTGGTGCGAGTGCAACACTCAGAATGATGGGTTGCCATTCTTCGCGAGCGGCAAGCTTATGGGAAAAACCACGAGCCAGCCAAAAACCGCCCACTCCACCCAATACTGCACCACTCATCGCCGCAAGGTCCGTACCAAAAAGCATCTGGAATATCCCGCCCATGGCGAACAATCCCACAAGCGGAGAAAGATAAACCAGCATTGCAGAACCCAGCAAACTTCCTTCTGCAATACCCAGTTCGACTTTCTGCCCCTCAACCAGCGGCTGTTCGCTCGGAACTGAAATGGTGTGCGTCGTTTGTGGCCCTAACTTATTCAGCACACGGCTCCCGCATCCAGCTTTGGAAGCGCAACTGTTACATGAGGCTTTCACATCACAGCTGACCAGTGCAACACCATCCCGCCATGACACAACGGTAGCCCACTCTTTAATCATTGTGCTGCCCTGAATTTAATGCTGTCTGCAATACGCTTCGCTGTTTGCGGAGGAAGTTCACCCACGACAGTGATCTCTGCGTTATCACGTACTGTCGTACTCACCGTCCGACGTCCGGTTCGCAGCATTTGCTCAGAACTGTTCGCGGTTGCGCGGTTGATGTTCACTGAGAAACTGAACAGTCCGTCAGAATAGAGACGTGACTCAACTGGTGTTTCAATAGTGGGTAATTGACGACGACTGCTGGAAACTTCGCTAAAACCTTGTGGGATCCAGGATGGGACCCACTTAAAATTAACGGGATCACCTGCAGGAACAGACAAAAGCGGAGGCAGGCTGGCTTTGGCCAGCTTCTGCATGCTGTTGCCCACTTGATTATTAACGTTAAAGGAGATCACGCGGAACTGCTCCAGCGTCTCACCATCACGATCGAGTAAATCGACACGCATGGGAAGCTTAGTTTCTGCATCCATCCAGACAATATAGCTGTAACGCGTACCATCTCTGGCAACGACACGCAGCACTTCACACAATCTGTCTGCAATCCGCGTGCGACCTACTGAGATAAAATCATAGTAAGGCGCAAGACGCTTAAAATCGGTATAGATAAGCGATGGAAGGGAATCAACGATGTAGTCGCCATTTAACGTGAAGGGCTCAAGGCCTGGTTCAAAATAGCTTATTTCGTTACCACGCTGAACAACTTCACGGCGTGGGCCATCCATCTGTAACAGCTGGGCTAGTGGCTGATTATCAAGACGGGCATGGCGGTAGCGTAACGACTCTACACCCTGCTTGTTGATGCTGATAAAAGCCAATTCGTAATTGAGTGACTGGCTGGCCTGATTCATTTGCTGCAACAACGCCCCGGACGAAACATCAGCCGAGGCGTTGACAGAGAAGAACAGGCTACCCGCCATCAGAGACATGGCGAACCAAAGTTGCTTCATTACTGCGATTGCGTTCCTAAAGTTTGGTTTCCGGGCACTTGCACTGCAGCTTGCTGAGTCTGTGCCTGCTCAAACTGAAGCTGTTCCGAGTGCAGGCGACGCTGCAACTCATAATCCTGCAACATCGCATTAATGCGACGGCGCTGCTCTTGTACCTGCTGTTGTTGACCGCCGCTTGCCGACGCATCTGCTGGTACACCCAGGCTTACCGGGCTGGCTTTGCCCATCATCGGCAGTGTATTAAACACCGGCGCTTCAGGCTGCTGATTAACTTCAGACTGAGTATTATAGTGCTGGACGCCAACGATAACTGCAAGCGATACGCATGCAGCGACCCCCATTTGGGTGAGTTGACTTGCCCACGGACGCATTTTCTTCCAGAACGGCATTTTCTGCCACTGGTGAGGTGCGGGTTGAGCTTCAGGAATCAGCGAAGAGGTCTGATGAACAGGCTCATTCTCAATCGCCGCCATTACGCGTGCTGAGATATCGAAATGGAGAACCTCGCCGGTATCACCCCGTAAGGTGTCACGGATGAGATGATAGCTCTCCCAGGTCTCTTGCATTTCGGGAGAATGAGACAACTCATTGAGCAGCTCACTGTCCAGCGTTTCACCATCCATTAAAGCGGAAAGTTTTTCTTTCTGCATGCCTAATACCTTTTCCAGTATCCCGCTATCGTCAACGCCTGATAAGCGGTTGAACTTTATTATCAATAGCCTCGCGCGCACGGAAAATTCGCGAACGAACCGTACCGACCGGACAATCCATGATAGCGGCTATCTCTTCATAGCTCAGGCCATCAAGCTCCCGTAACGTAATTGCCATGCGTAAATCTTCCGGGAGCGACTCGATCGTGCGAAAAACTATTTGTCTCAGTTCTTCTGACAACATTAAGTTCTCAGGGTTCGAAATTTCTTTCAGTGCACCGCCACTTTCGAAGTTTTCGGCTTCGATTGCATCCACATCACTTGACGGTGGACGACGCCCCTGAGCGACCAGATAATTCTTTGCTGTATTTACCGCAATGCGATACAGCCAGGTATAAAAAGCACTATCTCCCCGGAACGAATCCAGCGCACGATAGGCCTTAATAAAAGACTCTTGTACGACATCAGGGACATCCCCTGATGGTACATAACGGGATACCAGACTCGCCACTTTATGCTGGTAGCGTACCACCAGTAAGTTAAAGGCTTTCTGATCTCCCTTCTGGACCCGTTCAACCAGGACCTGGTCCGTTAACTGCTCGCTCATCCGAGGTAAAGTCTCCCCAAACCTAAATTCCACGCGTTATCGAAACGCCACTCTAAAAACATTGCACTTTGAGCAAGCACCGACTTAGAGTGTCTGTTCTTCAATAAGTTCCGCCACGCATTTGTTTTTGTTAACCGTGCCGCAGACTGTTCATTTTCTCTCATTATAAGTCTGTTCACGATACGTACCCACTTTCTCTTAAGACACAACTCATATACCGCCAGCAGAGTAACGCAACACAGGCTTTATTTCATCACAAAATCTGAAGCTAACGATCTGCTTCGCAAAATATTTTCGTTCATTTACCCCTTTTTTACTTTTGCTATCGCGTTTAGTCACCTCAACACCACTCAAAAAAAACGTGCGATATCTCCCAGTCAGGTGCTATTCTGGCCAAACACTGTTTAGTAAATTAAACAAACATCATGAACACAACTCCAGAACTTAACTGTGATGTCCTAATCATCGGTAGCGGTGCTGCCGGGCTCTCACTGGCTCTTCGTCTGGCTGAACACCAACGTGTCATCGTGCTCAGTAAAGGTCCTATGAGTGAAGGCTCAACCTTTTACGCACAAGGCGGGATTGCTGCCGTGTTTGATGAAACGGACAGCATTGCTTCACACGTTGAAGATACGCTGATTGCCGGAGCAGGGATTGTTGATGAGCATGCGGCTGAATTTGTCGCCAGTAATGCGCGTCACTGCGTGCAATGGCTCATCGATCAGGGCGTTTTATTTGATACGCAGGTCCAGCCAAACGGGGAAGAGTGTTATCACCTCACCCGTGAGGGAGGACACAGTCATCGACGTATCCTGCATGCTGCAGACGCAACAGGGAAAGAGGTTGAAACAACGCTGGTCAGCAAAGCGTTGAGCCACCCAAATATTCAGGTACTGGAGCGCAGCAATGCGGTTGAT
Organism: Enterobacter sp. RHBSTW-00994; assembly: GCF_013782625.1. Taxonomy (NCBI): domain Bacteria; kingdom Pseudomonadati; phylum Pseudomonadota; class Gammaproteobacteria; order Enterobacterales; family Enterobacteriaceae; genus Enterobacter; species Enterobacter sp. RHBSTW-00994. The sequence goes on from NZ_CP056199.1 coordinate 3,524,879, forward strand.
CTGATTATTTCCGATAAAATTGGTCTCCCCGGGACACGCCGCGTGGTCGGTGCGTGGGTCTGGAATCGTAATAAAGAGAAGGTGGAGACGTGTCAGGCAAAAGCTGTGGTACTGGCTACCGGCGGCGCATCTAAAGTCTATCAATACACAACGAACCCAGATATTGCCTCCGGGGACGGGATCGCCATGGCCTGGCGCGCAGGCTGCCGCGTGGCGAACCTTGAATTCAACCAGTTTCATCCCACTGCATTATTCCACCCGCAGGCACGTAATTTCCTACTAACTGAGGCCCTGCGCGGAGAAGGTGCTTACCTGAAACGTCCTGATGGCTCTCGTTTCATGCCAGATATAGACGCCAGAGGCGAGCTTGCCCCTCGCGATATCGTCGCCCGTGCAATAGACCACGAGATGAAACGCCTTGGCGTGGATTGTATGTACCTGGATATCAGCCACAAACCGGCAGAATTCGTTCGTCAGCACTTCCCAATGATTTACGAAAAACTGCTGAATCTGGGAATTGACCTCACCCGCGATCCGGTTCCGATCGTCCCTGCCGCACACTATACCTGCGGTGGCGTGATGGTTGATGACCATGGTCGTACGGATGTTGATGGACTGTACGCCATCGGCGAGGTGAGCTACACCGGTTTGCATGGCGCTAACCGCATGGCGTCAAACTCGCTGCTTGAGTGTCTGGTCTACGGGTGGTCTGCCGCGGAAGATATTACCAAACGTATACCTTATGCCCGTCAGGCAGCGCATTTACCCGCCTGGGACGAAAGCCGCGTAGAGAATCCCGATGAGCTTGTCGTTATTCAGCACAACTGGCATGAGCTACGACTCTTTATGTGGGATTACGTGGGCATTGTACGTACGACGAAACGGCTTGAGCGTGCACTTCGCCGTATCACGATGCTGCAACAGGAAATTGATGAGTATTACGCGAATTTCCGCGTGTCCAACAATCTGCTGGAGTTGCGTAACCTTGTACAGGTTGCCGAGCTGATTGTTCGCTGCGCCATGATGCGTAAAGAAAGTCGCGGCCTGCACTATACGCTGGATTATCCCGACACACTGGTTGAATCCGGCCCATCCGTGCTGTCGCCGCTTTCTCACATGAACAAGTAAAATGCCTGGGTCAGAGCAGTGTAATCTTCGGAATAACGCTGGTCTGGCCCACGAATGACCATTCTGTCGTTGAAGCACTCACCCTCTTTCGGTGAAAGTGCCAACAATACACGATGCGGCATCCGCCCTTCGGTATCAGCAATATCGGTTCGTAAACGTAAATACCAGCCAATCTCTCGCGCATAGTTAATAAACGTGTTACCCGTATTTTCAGGCAGCACAACGCAGAAAAAGCCCTCCTCCGAAATCAGGTTTGCCGCACAGGTTAGCAACGCCTGATGATCGAGCGAGTCGGTATAACGTGCTTGCGCACGTTCTGGCGTAGCGCATTCAACACCCGGTTCATAATAAGGTGGATTACTGACAATAAGATCGTAACGGGCGGTTTGTTCTGGTGTCCAGGCAACGATATCCGCGCACTCGACCTGAACACGGTCAGACCAGGGGGATTCCATCGCATTTTCACGAGCCTGCTCCGCCGCTTGCGCATCAAGCTCAACTGCATCGATCGTGACGTGGTTTTCGGTTCTCTGTGCCAGCATCAGTGCTAAAAGCCCACTTCCGGAACCAATATCCAGAATACGCTTAACACCCGCGACCGGAGCCCATGCACCCAGTAAGATACCATCTGTACCGACTTTCATCGCACAGCGATCGTGAGCAATAAAAAACTGTTTAAAAGTGAAACCATCGCGGCGCAACAGCGCTTTGGGTTGAGACATGTCAAAGCAACCTTCTAAGTGAAACTGGAGTAGCATAGGGGAAAGCGAAGTTGCCGAAAAGGGATATCCATACAAACAGATGAAGATTACAGCCGTAACGTCTATAATCAGCGCCCCACACAGAGGTAGAACATGACTGTAACGACTTTTTCCGAACTTGAACTCGATGAAAGCCTGCTCAATGCACTTGAGAGCAAAGGTTTTACACGCCCGACCGCCATTCAGGCCGCGGCCATTCCGCCTGCGCTTGAGGGCCGCGATGTGCTCGGTTCTGCGCCAACCGGTACGGGGAAAACAGCAGCCTACTTGCTGCCTGTGTTGCAGCATCTGCTCGATTTCCCGCGTAAAAAATCAGGCCCGCCGCGTATTTTGATTTTAACGCCAACGCGTGAACTGGCGGTGCAGGTTGCCGAGCATGCGCGTGAACTTGCAGCTAATACCCATCTGGATATCGCCACGATCACTGGCGGCGTTGCGTATATGAACCACGCTGAAGTCTTCAGCGAAAACCAGGATATCGTCGTTGCGACGACCGGCCGCTTGCTGCAATACATTAAAGAAGAAAACTTCGACTGCCGCGCAGTTGAAACGTTGATCCTTGACGAAGCCGATCGCATGCTGGATATGGGCTTTGCCCAGGATATCGAGCACATTGCTGGTGAAACGCGCTGGCGCAAACAGACAATGCTGTTCTCCGCAACGCTCGAAGGTGATGCGATCAAGGACTTTGCTGAACGCCTGCTGGAAGATCCAGTAGAAGTGTCTGCCACACCGTCCACCCGTGAACGTAAAAAGATCCACCAGTGGTACTACCGCGCGGATAATTTTGATCATAAATTTGCCATCCTGACCCATCTGCTCAAGCAAGATGATGCCACACGAACCATCGTGTTTGTTCGTAAACGCGAGCGTGTGCATGAACTGGCTGACAAACTCCGCTCAGTAGGGATTAACAACTGCTATCTTGAGGGCGAGATGGCACAAGTAAAACGTACCGAAGGGATTAAACGTCTTACTGAGGGGCGCGTAAACGTGCTGGTTGCTACCGATGTCGCAGCACGCGGTATTGACATACCTGATGTCAGCCACGTGATTAACTTCGACATGCCGCGCAGCGGGGATACCTACCTGCACCGTATTGGTCGTACCGGCCGTGCGGGCCGCAAAGGGACGGCAATTTCTCTGGTGGAAGCCCATGATTATCTGCTGCTGATGAAAATCGGCCGTTACATCGAGGAACCGGTAAAAGCCCGAGTGATCGATGAACTGCGTCCAACCACACGTCCGCCTAGTGAGAAGATGACGGGTAAACCGTCGAAGAAAGTTTTGGCTAAACGCGCTGAGCAGAAAGAGAAAGATAAAGAGAAGCCGCGTGTGAAGAAACGCCACCGTGATGCCAAAAACATTGGAAAACGCCGTAAGCCCAGTGGCACGACGCCAACATCACAAACTGAAGAGTAAAAAAAGCCGGGTGAAGACCCGGCTTTTTTATTTCGGTTACTTCTGACCAAAGACCTTACAGGCTTTCAGTAAAGGTACGCGCAATAACATCGCGTTGCTGCTCTGGGGTCAAAGAGTTGAAGCGAACGGCATAACCAGAAACACGGATGGTCAGCTGCGGGTATTTTTCCGGGTGCTTAACAGCATCTTCCAGGGTTTCACGACGCAAAACGTTAACGTTCAGGTGTTGACCACCTTCCACGCGCACTTCCGGTTTTACTTCCATCGGGATTTCGCGATATTCGATTTCGCCCAGTTTGGTTACCGGAACAATTTCGTCTTCAGCAAAACCCGCTTTAGCCACTACACAGCGCGCTTCACCTTTCTCGCTGTCCAGCAGCCAGAAAGAATTCAGCAGGTCGTCATTTGCAGCTTTAGTAATCTGGATACCTGTAATCATGTGATGCCTCCCTTAGGCTACATTAACTGGTGTCGGCCTCTCGCGGCCAATTGGTAAAACCATTGTTGCTTGTGTGTATATATATCAGTCAGGCACGCGTGATTCTTTGATTTAAATCAACAAAAACACTGACCACATAAAGAGTGTGGTTAGGATTTATTGTTTTAGATCAATTTACCTCACACAGGAACTCAATCATTTTTGTGTGTTTTCAAATTAAATTGAAAGACTTAGCGGTAATTTCCGCGAGGGATTTTGCGCACTGCGTGTAAACGGGTAAGCTAGGCTCAGATGAGAATCGCAGGAGAGCGACATGACAACGCCTTTAACATGGCATGATGTACTGGCCGATGAGAAACAGCAGCCTTATTTCATTAATACTTTAAGCACTGTTGCAGCAGAGCGGCAATCTGGCCAAACGATTTATCCGCCACAGAAAGATGTGTTTAACGCCTTTCGCTATACCGAGTTGAACGATGTAAAAGTGGTTATTCTGGGGCAAGACCCTTATCACGGCCCAGGGCAGGCGCACGGTTTAGCTTTTTCCGTACGTCCCGGAATTGCGACTCCCCCTTCTCTGCTGAACATGTATAAAGAACTCGAAGGGACAATCCCTGGGTTTACGCGCCCAGCACATGGATATCTCGAAAGTTGGGCACATCAGGGCGTTCTGCTGCTGAACACCGTATTGACCGTGCGGGCTGGGCAGGCGCATTCCCATGCCAGCCTCGGCTGGGAAACCTTTACGGACAAGGTTATTAGCCTTATCAACGAACATCGTGAAGGCGTGGTGTTTTTACTGTGGGGTTCACACGCACAGAAGAAAGGGGCAATTATTGATTCACAACGTCACCATGTTCTGAAAGCACCTCACCCTTCACCGCTGTCAGCACACCGCGGCTTTTTTGGTTCGAATCACTTTGTTCTGGCGAATGAATGGCTGAAGAAACGTGGCGAAACGCCGATTGACTGGATGCCTGTATTACCGGCAGAGAGCGAATAAGATTGAGTGATTTTGTATAACACCCGGCTAGCGTAAGCGTCACCGGGTATACCTACTGATAAAAGGCAGTTTACGCCTTATTCTGACGCCACCATTCAGCCAGCAATACCCCCGTTGCAACGGAAACGTTGAGGCTTTCTACATTACCAGTGCCGTCAATTGATACGCTCAAATCGGCGCTGGATAATGCAGCATCAGACAGACCATCACGTTCCTGCCCAAGCACCAGCACCATTTTACGTGGCAGTGTTGCTTTAAACAGTGGTGTGCCTTCGTGGCTGGAGGTGGTTACGATGGAATAGCCTGCTTTGCGGAATTGTTCGATGGCATCCAGAACGCTGTCACCGGTAATTGGTTGCACATGTTCAGCCCCGCCTTCCGCAGTACGGATCGCCGCTCCGGATTCCAGCAGCGCCGCATCCTGCAACAACACACCCTTCACACCAAAGTGTGCACAGCTACGCATCATAGCCCCCAGATTATGTGGGTTGCCCACATCTTCCAGCGCCAGTACACAATCATCAGCATCAGCCTGGCTTACCCACTGCTGAACTGTCGTGCCGTTACGCTTTTTAATCAGGAAACAGACACCGCCGTGGTGTTCAGTACCCGAAGCTTTCGTCAGTTCGGCATCATCGACCACATGATAGGCTTTGCGGTTTGCAGCCATCCAGCGCAATGCTTCTTTAAAACGCGGCGTTACGCTCTGGATAAACCATGCGCGAACGATGCATTCAGGGCGACTCTGGAACAGAGCCTGGCACGCATTCTCACCATAGACGCGGGTTTCTTCCGCACGCTGACGGCGAAGAACCTCCGGATCAATAAAGCTTTTACCACTGATACCACCGTGATCGGCTTTTTCTGGCGCTTCCACACCTGGCGCGCGCGAAACGGTACGCCATGGGGATACATCACGCTGGAAATCATCACGCGGACGATCGTCACGTTTGCGATCGTCACGCTTACGGTCATCACGTTTGCGGTCATCACTGCGGTTATTTCTGTCATCGCGGGCGGGGCGACGGCCACCGTCAGCACGAGAAGACGCCGGACGCCCGCCACCTTTTCCGGTACGCGGATTTTGGGTGCGTTTATCAGAGTCATCATCACTGCGGACATACATCACTTTGACCTTGCCGCTTTTATTCTTTAATTCGTCGTTCATGCTTTTCTCCACCAGCGCTGCGCGAAGCGCGCAGATTACCCGATGTGTAAGCTCATAGCCATAATTTCGTACAAAAGCCTGCGACTATTGTACTCATTGAATAAAACGCATTGTCGTTTCAAACAGGCCAATTGATAATATGTAACATATTAGAAACAAAAATGGCGTATTAGCGCTCTGTCCCACCGCTCTATCAGAGGTTAGTTATGAATACCGTATGTGCCAACTGTCAGGCTCTTAACCGCATTCCCGATGACCGGATTGATGATGGTGCAAAATGCGGACGTTGCGGCCATGAATTGTTTGATGGCGATGTAATTAACGCAACGGGCGCGACGCTGGACAAACTCCTCAAGGATGACTTGCCTGTGGTTGTCGATTTCTGGGCTCCATGGTGCGGTCCTTGCCGGAACTTTGCGCCGATCTTCGAAGATGTCGCAGAAGAACGAAACGGCAAAATGCGTTTCGTAAAAGTGAACACCGAAGCTGAACGCGAACTCAGTGCCCGTTTTCGCATTCGCAGCATCCCCACCATTATGATTTTCAAAAATGGTGAAGTGATTGACATGCTCAACGGCGCCGTACCCAAAGCCCCTTTTGAGAGTTGGCTTAACGAATCACTGTAACATTCGCGGGGCGCATCTTGTGCCCCGCTCCCTCCTCTGCGAAAATAGCCTTTTTCCAGCACTTCTCTCATGACTGATAACGCCGTACTTCAATTACGCGCCGAACGCCTCGCGCGCGCAACCCGCCCTTTTCTGGCTCGTGGTAATCGTGTGCGGCGCTGCCAGCGCTGTTTGCTCCCTCTGAAACAATGTCTGTGTGAAACATTGCAGCCCAGCCAGGCGCAAAGCCGCTTTTGTCTGGTTATGTTCGATACTGAACCGATGAAGCCCAGTAATACCGGGCGTTTGATTGCCGACATTCTGCCTGATACCGCCGCATTTCAGTGGTCCCGCACAGAGCCACCGCAGGCGCTGCTAGACCTGGTTTCCAGCCCTGACTATCAGCCAATGGTGGTGTTTCCCGCATCGTATGCTGGTGAGGATCGTCAGGTCATTGCCGCGCCATCAACAGGTAAGCCACCACTCTTTATTATGCTGGATGGCACCTGGACCGAAGCACGGAAAATGTTTCGTAAGAGCCCTTATCTTGATGCACTTCCGGTGATTTCAGTGGATTTGTCACGGGTCTCAGCTTATCGCTTACGCGAAGCCCATGCTGACGACCAATATTGTACTGCGGAAGTGGCAATTGCCTTGCTGGATCTTGCCGGGGATACGCTGGCGGCGAGTGCATTGGGGAGCCATTTTTCCTGTTTTCGCGAGCGCTATCTGGCAGGAAAAACCATTCATAAGGGCAGTATCACAGCAGCGGAGTCAGAAAGCGTTTAAAATCATCAAGTCACTCGCATATACAGGAGACTTGCATGAGTCAGCGAGGGTTGGAAGCGTTACTACGCCCTAAATCCATAGCCGTTATAGGCGCATCAATGAAACCGGACCGCGCAGGATATCTGATGATGCGCAACTTGTTGGCCGGTGGATTTAATGGACCCGTTATGCCAGTTACCCCAGCTTATAAAGCAGTGCAGGGGGTACTTGCCTGGCCTGACATTCAGAGCCTGCCTTTCGTACCTGATCTTGCCATACTTTGTACCCATGCGAAGCGCAATCTGGATTTACTGGAATTGCTGGGTAAACGAGGGTGTAAAACCTGTATTATTCTCTCTTCTCCTCCTGAACAGCAGGCTGAACTTCTCACCTGCGCCGGCCGTTATCAGATGCGTATTCTTGGCCCAAACAGCCTGGGATTACTGGCTCCCTGGCAAGGGTTGAATGCCAGCTTCTCTCCTGTTCCTATCCGCAAAGGCAAGCTGGCTTTCATTTCACAGTCTGCTGCCGTGTCAAACACGATCCTTGACTGGGCACAGCAACGTGAAATGGGATTCTCTTACTTCATCGCTCTGGGTGATAGCCTGGATATCGACGTAGACGAGTTACTGGATTTTCTGGCCAGAGATAGCAAAACCAGCGCCATACTGCTCTACCTTGAGCACTTAAGTGATGCCAGACGTTTTGTTTCTGCTGCGCGCAGCGCATCACGCAATAAACCCATTCTGGTGATCAAAAGCGGTCGTAGCCCAGCCGCTCAACGTTTGCTGCACTCGCACTCAGGAATGGACCCCGCATGGGATGCGGCTATTCAACGCGCAGGCCTGTTGCGCGTACAAGATACGCATGAGCTTTTTTCTGCCGTCGAAACGCTTAGCCATATGCATCCCCTGCGTGGCGAAAAATTAATGATTGTAAGTAATGGCGCAGCGCCTGCCGCACTGGCACTGGATGAACTGTGGCTACGCAATGGAAAACTGGCCACTTTGGGGGAGGAAACTCTCCAACGTTTACGCAACGACCTGCCACTGAGTGTGTCTCCAGGAAATCCGCTGGACTTGCGTGATGATGCCAGTTGCGATCGTTATATCAAGGCAATAACCATCCTGCTGGATAGTCAGGATTTTGATGCGCTGATGATAATCCATTCACCAAGTGCGGCAGCGCCCGGAAGTGAAAGCGCACGAGCACTGATCGAGGCGGTCAGAAATCATCCACGAGGAAAATACGTCACCTTGCTCACCAACTGGTGTGGTGAGTTTTCCTCTCAGGAGGCTCGCCGTCTTTTCAGTGAGGCAGGACTTCCAACTTACCGGACGCCAGAGGGCACAATCACCGCTTTCATGCATATGGTTGAATATCGCCGGAACCAAAAACAGTTGCGGGAAACACCCACATTGCCAGGCAATTTAACAGCAAACTCGGTTGATGCCCACGTGTTGTTACAGCAGGCTATCAAAGACGGAGCGACTTCACTGGATACTCATGAAGTGCAACCAATCCTTGGCAGCTACGGTATGCAAACGCTGCCGACCTGGATCGCCAGTGATAGTGCTGAAGCTGTACACATTGCTGAACAGATTGGTTATCCGGTCGCACTTAAACTGCGCTCACCGGATATCCCGCACAAATCAGACGTTCAGGGCGTGATGTTGTATCTACGCACAGCGGCTGAAGTGCAGCAGGCTGCAGACGCTATTATCGACCGGGTAAAAATGGCCTGGCCTCAAGCAAGGATCCATGGGCTACTGGTTCAAAGTATGGCCAACCGTGCCGGAGCGCAGGAATTACGCGTTGTTGTTGAATACGATCCGGTCTTTGGCCCGTTGATCATGCTGGGCGAAGGCGGTGTGGAATGGCGTCCAGAGGAACAAGCGGTTGTCGCACTTCCGCCTTTGAACATGAATCTGGCTCGCTATCTGGTGATTCAGGCGGTTAAAAGTAAAAAAATTCGTGGCAGGAGCGCCCTGCGTCCTCTCGATATTGCCGGGTTAAGCCAGTTTTTGGTGCAGGTATCCAATCTGATCGTCGATTGCGCAGAGATCAAGCGACTGGATATTCATCCGCTCTTAGCCTCTGGCAAGGAATTTACCGCGCTGGATGTGACACTTGAGATTGCGCCGTTTGAAGGCGATCGGGAAAGTCGCCTCGCTATACGTCCATACCCTTTGCAACTCGAAGAGTGGGTAAAACTGAAAAACGGTGAACGATCGCTATTTCGCCCTATCCTGCCAGAGGATGAGCCTCAACTACGGCAGTTCATAGCCCAGGTCACTAAAGAGGATCTTTACTATCGCTACTTTAGCGAAATCAATGAATTTACCCATGATGATTTAGCCAATATGACCCAGATCGACTACGATCGTGAAATGGCATTTGTTGCCGTTCGCCGCACTGATATAGGCGATGAAATCCTGGGTGTCACCCGGGCCATTTCAGATCCTGATAATATCGATGCTGAATTTGCGGTATTAGTGCGTTCTGACCTGAAGGGCCTTGGTCTGGGCAGACGACTACTGGAAAAACTCATCAGTTATACGCGCGATCACGGACTGTTGCGGTTGAATGGCATTACTATGCCTAACAATCGTGGCATGGTGACCCTGGCGCGAAAACTTGGATTTGACGTTGATATTCAACTGGACGAAGGTATTGTCGCTCTGACTCTTGACCTGACATCCGCAGATAACCAAGAGTAACCTACTGGAAATGTTGACCACTTTGGACGGTACTGGTGGTATCATTGTCCGCTTATGTTGTTTGCCTGGTACAGACAACCCTTCAATGAACAGAGAAGAAACGCACTGTGATGTTGTCAAAATTTAAGCGTAATAAACATCAACAACACCTTGCTCTACTACCGAAGATTTCTCAGTCAGTTGATGATGTAGAGTTCTTTTACGCTCCCGCTCATTTTCGGGAGACGCTTCTGGAAAAGATCGCCAGTGCCACACAGCGTATTTGCATCGTGGCACTGTATCTTGAACAAGATGAAGGCGGGCGTGCGATCCTGAATGCGCTCTATGAAGCTAAACGTCTGCGTCCTGAACTGGATATCCGCGTTCTGGTTGACTGGCATCGTGCACAGCGCGGCCGTATCGGCGCAGCGGCTTCTAACACAAATGCCGACTGGTATTGCCGTACCTCACATGAAAACCCAGGCATTGAAGTCCCGGTCTATGGTGTACCCGTCAATACGCGGGAAGCACTTGGAGTGCTTCATTTCAAGGGTTTCATTATTGATGACAGCGTATTGTATAGCGGTGCTAGCCTGAATGATGTTTACCTGCATCAACTTGATAAGTATCGATATGATCGTTATCACCTGATTCGTAATCAGCAGATGGCCGATATCATGTTTAACTGGGTTGATACAAATCTGGTACATGGTCGTGGTGTAAATCGTCTTGATGATCCGCACCGTCCAAAAAGCCCGGAAATTAAAAATGACGTTCGCCTCTTCCGCCAGGAATTGCGTGATGCGGTTTATCATTTCCAGGGCGATGCTAACAACGAGCAACTATCTGTAACACCTCTGGTTGGTTTAGGTAAATCAAGCCTGCTGAATAAAACTATTTTCCACCTGATGCCCTGTGCCGATCATAAACTCACTATCTGCACACCTTACTTCAATCTTCCTGCCGTGCTGGTTCGCAATATTATCCAGTTACTGCGCGATGGTAAGAAAGTGGAAATTATTGTTGGCGATAAAACCGCGAACGATTTTTTTATCCCGGAAGATCAGCCGTTCAAAATCATCGGTGCATTGCCCTATCTCTATGAGATCAACCTTCGTCGCTTCCTGAGCCGTTTACAGTACTACGTGAACACCGACCAACTGGTTGTGCGTTTGTGGAAAGATGAAGACAATACCTACCATCTCAAAGGTATGTGGGTGGACGATGAATGGATGCTACTGACTGGCAATAACCTGAACCCTCGCGCCTGGCGTCTGGACCTGGAAAATGCCATTTTAATTCACGATCCTCAGCATGAGCTCGCAGAGAAACGTGAACATGAGCTGAATATTATTCGTACTCATACAACGGTAGTTCGACATTATCGGGATCTGCAAAGCATTGCAGATTATCCGATTAAAGTCCGCAAACTCATTCGCCGTTTGCGCCGAATCCGAATTGACCGTCTTATTAGCCGCATTCTGTAATACTCAAGCCCTGTTATCCAACAGGGCTTTTTATGGAGCTCGCATGCGCATTATTTTCCCTATCACCCTACTGTGCCTGACAGGCTGTAGCCATATGGCTAATGATAACTGGCAAGGTCAGGATAAAGCTCAACATTTTATTGCATCTGCCATGCTGTCTGCCGCAGGTAACGAGTATGCTCAACATCAGGGCTATAGCCGGGATCATAGCGCAGCTATCGGCTTCATGTTCTCAGTAAGCCTTGGTGCGTCAAAAGAGCTTTGGGACAGCCGTACTGCAGGAAGTGGCTGGAGCTGGAAAGATTTTGCCTGGGATGTAGCCGGTGCAACGACCGGCTATGCCGTGTGGCAACTGGCGCATTATTAAAGGCGAATCCCCTTATCTTTACGATGTAACATCAAGGAAACAATGAAAGCCAGCGCTCCCATTGCTGTGACATACCAGAAGAAGGCCGATTCACTCCCCAATGACTTCAGCAATAGCGCAAGATACTCGGCAGAACCACCAAACAGGGCGTTCGCGACAGCATAAGAGAGCCCAACCCCCAGAGCTCGAACTTGCGCAGGAAACATCTCAGCCTTCAATATTCCACTAATAGAGGTATAAAAACTGGCAATCACCATTGCCAACATCACGAGTGCAAATGCCGCGTATGGTGAGGAAACGCGCTGAAGCGCAGTTAAAATGGGAACAGTGCAGAGTACTGACATTGCGCCAAAAATCAGCATCGATGCGCGGCGTCCTATTTTATCTGAAAGCGCACCAATCAAGGGTTGTATCAACATAAAAACGAATAGCGCCACGGTCATCACTACACTGGCGACATTTGCATGCATTCCCGTCGTGTTTACCAGGTACTTTTGCATGTACGTCGTAAAGGTGTAGAAACTGAGCGAACCGCCAGCGGTGAATCCTAAAACCATCAGAAACGCTTTGCGATTTCGCCAGAGTCCCTTGAATGTCCCTGCTTCCTTCAATGACATTACTTCTTTTCGTGAGGTTTCATCTAACTGACGACGTAACCAAAGGGCAACAACTGCCAGTATCGCTCCCATAGCAAAGGGAATTCGCCATCCCCAGCTATGGAGTTGTTCATCGGTCAGTATCTGCTGCAAGATCACCACCACCAGGATTGCCAGGAGCTGACCACCAATAAGCGTGACATACTGGAAGGAAGCATAAAAACCTTTACGCCCCTCAAGCGCGATTTCACTCATGTATGTTGCGCTAGTACCGTATTCGCCACCAACAGACAGTCCCTGAAATAATCGGGCCACTAACAACAATGCTGGAGCCCATGTGCCAATAGCGTCATAACCCGGTAAGCAGGCGATGACTAATGACCCCAGACACATCATACAAACTGAGATTAACATTGAGGTTTTTCGTCCCTGGCGATCGGCAATTCGCCCAAACAGCCAACCACCAATAGGACGCATTAAGAAACCTGCGGCAAATACCCCTGCCGTCTGCAGTAACTGTGTTGTGGTATTTCCAGATGGGAAAAATATATGGGCGAAATAAAGCGAACAAAATGAGTAGACGTAAAAATCAAACCATTCAACCAGATTTCCAGAAGAAGCACTGATGATTGCCCATACCCTTCGTCGGGTATCACTGCTCGCCAGTACCTCTTGCGATGTGATGCTCTCTGTCATTGTCGTGATGCTCCTGCCATAAATACCGGCCTGGCGTTCTCTCGGTGACTCAGTTATTTGATAATTAAATGTTATTATTTTGTTGCTTATAATATCGAGAGAACGATCACATATTTAATTAGCATGATAAGGAATCAGGAGGAGATGGCAGAAGCAACAATGCAGTTTCAGGGTGAGGCTGACGAAAATACGCAGGTACACAGACGCAAAAAACCCCGGACCTTTCGGACCGGGGTTTCCTGCTTATTTGATGCCTGGCAGTTCCCTACTCTCGCATGGGGAGACCCCACACTACCATCGGCGCTACGGCGTTTCACTTCTGAGTTCGGCATGGGGTCAGGTGGGACCACCGCGCTAAAGCCGCCAGGCAAATTCTGTTCATTAACCCGCTTTCGCCGGCTAATATTATCTGTATCAGGCTGATTATCATGTCTCTTTCGCCAAAACATCTTCGGCGTTGTAAGGTTAAGCCTCACGGTTCATTAGTATCGGTTAGCTCAACGTATCGCTACGCTTACACACCCGACCTATCAACGTCGTAGTCTTCAACGTTCCTTCAGGACCCTTAAAGGGTCAGGGAGAACTCATCTCGGGGCAAGTTTCGTGCTTAGATGCTTTCAGCACTTATCTCTTCCGCATTTAGCTACCGGGCAATGCCATTGGCATGACAACCCGAACACCAGTGATGCGTCCACTCCGGTCCTCTCGTACTAGGAGCAGCCCCCCTCAATTCTCCAGCGCCCACGGCAGATAGGGACCGAACTGTCTCACGACGTTCTAAACCCAGCTCGCGTACCACTTTAAACGGCGAACAGCCGTACCCTTGGGACCTACTTCAGCCCCAGGATGTGATGAGCCGACATCGAGGTGCCAAACACCGCCGTCGATATGAACTCTTGGGCGGTATCAGCCTGTTATCCCCGGAGTACCTTTTATCCGTTGAGCGATGGCCCTTCCATTCAGAACCACCGGATCACTATGACCTGCTTTCGCACCTGCTCGAGCCGTCACTCTCGCAGTCAAGCTAGCTTATGCCATTGCACTAACCTCCTGATGTCCGACCAGGATTAGCTAACCTTCGTGCTCCTCCGTTACTCTTTGGGAGGAGACCGCCCCAGTCAAACTACCCACCAGACACTGTCCGCAACCCGGATCACGGGTCCACGTTAGAACACCAGCCATTAAAGGGTGGTATTTCAAGGGCGGCTCCACGCAGACTGGCGTCCACGCTTCAAAGCCTCCCACCTATCCTACACATCAAGGACCAGTGTTCAGTGTCAAGCTATAGTAAAGGTTCACGGGGTCTTTCCGTCTTGCCGCGGGTACACTGCATCTTCACAGCGAGTTCAATTTCACTGAGTCTCGGGTGGAGACAGCCTGGCCATCATTACGCCATTCGTGCAGGTCGGAACTTACCCGACAAGGAATTTCGCTACCTTAGGACCGTTATAGTTACGGCCGCCGTTTACCGGGGCTTCGATCAAGAGCTTCGCGTTGCCGCTGACCCCATCAATTAACCTTCCGGCACCGGGCAGGCGTCACACCGTATACGTCCACTTTCGTGTTTGCACAGTGCTGTGTTTTTAATAAACAGTTGCAGCCAGCTGGTATCTTCGACTGATTTCAGCTCCACCCGCAGGGGCTTCACCTACATATCAGCGTGCCTTCTCCCGAAGTTACGGCACCATTTTGCCTAGTTCCTTCACCCGAGTTCTCTCAAGCGCCTTGGTATTCTCTACCTGACCACCTGTGTCGGTTTGGGGTACGATTTCGTGTTACCTGATGCTTAGAGGCTTTTCCTGGAAGCAGGGCATTTGTTACTTCAGCACCGTAGTGCCTCGTCATCACACCTCAGCGTTAAAAGAGTCCGGATTTACCTAAACTCTCCGCCTACATGCTTAAACCGGGACAACCGTCGCCCGGCTAACATAGCCTTCTCCGTCCCCCCTTCGCAGTAACACCAAGTACAGGAATATTAACCTGTTTCCCATCGACTACGCCTTTCGGCCTCGCCTTAGGGGTCGACTCACCCTGCCCCGATTAACGTTGGACAGGAACCCTTGGTCTTCCGGCGTGCGGGCTTTTCACCCGCATTATCGTTACTTATGTCAGCATTCGCACTTCTGATACCTCCAGCATCCCTCACAGGACACCTTCAACGGCTTACAGAACGCTCCCCTACCCAACAACACATAGTGTCGCTGCCGCAGCTTCGGTGCATGGTTTAGCCCCGTTACATCTTCCGCGCAGGCCGACTCGACCAGTGAGCTATTACGCTTTCTTTAAATGATGGCTGCTTCTAAGCCAACATCCTGGCTGTCTGTGCCTTCCCACATCGTTTCCCACTTAACCATGACTTTGGGACCTTAGCTGGCGGTCTGGGTTGTTTCCCTCTTCACGACGGACGTTAGCACCCGCCGTGTGTCTCCCGTGATAACATTCTTCGGTATTCGTAGTTTGCATCGGGTTGGTAAGCCGGGATGGCCCCCTAGCCGAAACAGTGCTCTACCCCCGAAGATGAGTTCACGAGGCGCTACCTAAATAGCTTTCGGGGAGAACCAGCTATCTCCCGGTTTGATTGGCCTTTCACCCCCAGCCACAAGTCATCCGCTAATTTTTCAACATTAGTCGGTTCGGTCCTCCAGTTAGTGTTACCCAACCTTCAACCTGCCCATGGCTAGATCACCGGGTTTCGGGTCTATACCCTGCAACTTAACGCCCAGTTAAGACTCGGTTTCCCTTCGGCTCCCCTATTCGGTTAACCTTGCTACAGAATATAAGTCGCTGACCCATTATACAAAAGGTACGCAGTCACCCCATAAAGAGGCTCCCACTGCTTGTACGTACACGGTTTCAGGTTCTTTTTCACTCCCCTCGCCGGGGTTCTTTTCGCCTTTCCCTCACGGTACTGGTTCACTATCGGTCAGTCAGGAGTATTTAGCCTTGGAGGATGGTCCCCCCATATTCAGACAGGATACCACGTGTCCCGCCCTACTCTTCGAGTTCACACCAGATGCGTTTTTGTGTACGGGACTATCACCCTGTACCGCCGGACTTTCCAGACCGTTCCACTAACACACCTGCTGATTCAGACTCTGGGCTGCTCCCCGTTCGCTCGCCGCTACTGGGGGAATCTCGGTTGATTTCTTTTCCTCGGGGTACTTAGATGTTTCAGTTCCCCCGGTTCGCCTCGTTAACCTATGTATTCAGTTAACGATAGTGCAACGAATTGCACTGGGTTTCCCCATTCGGACATCGCCGGGTCAAAGGTTCATATCACCTCGCCGACGCTTTTCGCAGATTAGCACGTCCTTCATCGCCTCTGACTGCCAGGGCATCCACCGTGTACGCTTAGTCGCTTAACCTCACAACCCGAAGATGTTTCTTTCGATTCATCATCAAATTGCGAAAATTTGAGAGACTCGAACACACCTTCATCTGTTCTTATTACGGAGAACAGACACAGTGTGTCGTTTCAATTTTCAGCTTGATCCAGATTTTTAAAGAGCAAATATCTCAAACGTGACTCGCTGCTCACGCAACGGAATCAGTTTTGAGATATATCGGCAGGTGACTTTCACTCACAAACCAGCAAGTGGCGTCCCCTAGGGGATTCGAACCCCTGTTACCGCCGTGAAAGGGCGGTGTCCTGGGCCTCTAGACGAAGGGGACACTGAAGTCTCAATCGCAAGACGCCTTGCTATTTACTTTTCATCAGACAATCTGTGTGGACACTACAAAGGCAGGTTCTTTAAGGTAAGGAGGTGATCCAACCGCAGGTTCCCCTACGGTTACCTTGTTACGACTTCACCCCAGTCATGAATCACAAAGTGGTAAGCGCCCTCCCGAAGGTTAAGCTACCTACTTCTTTTGCAACCCACTCCCATGGTGTGACGGGCGGTGTGTACAAGGCCCGGGAACGTATTCACCGTAGCATTCTGATCTACGATTACTAGCGATTCCGACTTCATGGAGTCGAGTTGCAGACTCCAATCCGGACTACGACATACTTTATGAGGTCCGCTTGCTCTCGCGAGGTCGCTTCTCTTTGTATATGCCATTGTAGCACGTGTGTAGCCCTACTCGTAAGGGCCATGATGACTTGACGTCATCCCCACCTTCCTCCAGTTTATCACTGGCAGTCTCCTTTGAGTTCCCGGCCTAGCCGCTGGCAACAAAGGATAAGGGTTGCGCTCGTTGCGGGACTTAACCCAACATTTCACAACACGAGCTGACGACAGCCATGCAGCACCTGTCTCACGGTTCCCGAAGGCACTAAAGCATCTCTGCTAAATTCCGTGGATGTCAAGAGTAGGTAAGGTTCTTCGCGTTGCATCGAATTAAACCACATGCTCCACCGCTTGTGCGGGCCCCCGTCAATTCATTTGAGTTTTAACCTTGCGGCCGTACTCCCCAGGCGGTCGACTTAACGCGTTAGCTCCGGAAGCCACTCCTCAAGGGAACAACCTCCAAGTCGACATCGTTTACGGCGTGGACTACCAGGGTATCTAATCCTGTTTGCTCCCCACGCTTTCGCACCTGAGCGTCAGTCTTTGTCCAGGGGGCCGCCTTCGCCACCGGTATTCCTCCAGATCTCTACGCATTTCACCGCTACACCTGGAATTCTACCCCCCTCTACAAGACTCTAGCCTGCCAGTTTCGAATGCAGTTCCCAGG
Source organism: Enterobacter sp. RHBSTW-00994 (assembly GCF_013782625.1). Taxonomy (NCBI): domain Bacteria; kingdom Pseudomonadati; phylum Pseudomonadota; class Gammaproteobacteria; order Enterobacterales; family Enterobacteriaceae; genus Enterobacter; species Enterobacter sp. RHBSTW-00994. The sequence continues at coordinate 3,542,695 of NZ_CP056199.1, forward strand.
TTGAGCCCGGGGATTTCACATCCGACTTGACAGACCGCCTGCGTGCGCTTTACGCCCAGTAATTCCGATTAACGCTTGCACCCTCCGTATTACCGCGGCTGCTGGCACGGAGTTAGCCGGTGCTTCTTCTGCGGGTAACGTCAATCGCTGTGGTTATTAACCACAACGCCTTCCTCCCCGCTGAAAGTACTTTACAACCCGAAGGCCTTCTTCATACACGCGGCATGGCTGCATCAGGCTTGCGCCCATTGTGCAATATTCCCCACTGCTGCCTCCCGTAGGAGTCTGGACCGTGTCTCAGTTCCAGTGTGGCTGGTCATCCTCTCAGACCAGCTAGGGATCGTCGCCTAGGTGAGCCATTACCCCACCTACTAGCTAATCCCATCTGGGCACATCTGATGGCAAGAGGCCCGAAGGTCCCCCTCTTTGGTCTTGCGACATTATGCGGTATTAGCTACCGTTTCCAGTAGTTATCCCCCTCCATCAGGCAGTTTCCCAGACATTACTCACCCGTCCGCCGCTCGTCACCCGGGAGCAAGCTCCCTGTGTTACCGCCCGACTTGCATGTGTTAGGCCTGCCGCCAGCGTTCAATCTGAGCCATGATCAAACTCTTCAATTTAAGTTTGATGCTCGTGAATTAAACTTCGTAATGAATTACGTATGTTCACTCAGAGACTTGGTATTCATTTTTCGTCTTGCGACGTCAAGAATCCATGTCACTTTGAGTGCCCACACAGATTGTCTGATAAATTGTTAAAGAGCAGTGCCGCCTCGCTTTTCGCTGCGGCGCGGGGTGTGCATATTACGCCCTCCCGCTACAGAGTCAAGCTTTTATTTTCGCTTTTCTCCGGGATTCTTCATCTGCTTTCGCCGGAGAACCCTGCTGATCCGGCGGCTCGCTTGCCGTTGTTCCGTGTCAGTGGAGGCGCATTATAGGGAGTTATTCTGAAGCTGCAAGTGCAAAGTGAAAATTATCTACTGACCGCTCACTTTCCAGGCAAAACACCCTCCAGACATTCATTTTCGCCTGGTTTTTAAACAAAAACGAGCCGCAAGCGGCCCGTTTTTGATGTTTTGTGACTTACTGCACTGCCACAATTCGATCGTCATTCACTTCCAGACGAATCACTTTACCTGGAATCAGCTCTCCCGAAAGGATTTGCTGTGCCAGAGGGTTTTCGATCTGCTGCTGGATAGCGCGTTTCAGAGGACGTGCACCGTAAACAGGATCGTAGCCGTTCTCGCTAAGCAGTTTCAGCGCCTCATCAGAAATGTGGATTTCATATCCACGCTCTTCCAGACGTTTATAAAGGCGCTGCAACTGGATTTGTGCAATAGAGGCAATATGTTTTTCACCCAATGGATGGAACACAACCACTTCATCAATACGGTTAATGAACTCAGGACGGAAGCTGTGGCTTACCACGCCCATCACCAGATCCTTCATATGCCCGTAATCCAGCTCACCAAAACGCTCCTGGATAAGATCAGAGCCCAGGTTAGACGTCATAATGACTACCGTATTACGGAAATCAACCGTTCTCCCCTGCCCGTCAGTGAGTCGTCCATCATCCAGAACCTGTAGCAGAATGTTGAACACATCCGGATGCGCTTTTTCCACCTCATCCAGCAGGATGACGGAGTAAGGACGACGCCGAACCGCTTCTGTCAGATAGCCCCCCTCTTCATAACCAACATATCCCGGAGGAGCGCCAACCAGACGCGACACAGAGTGTTTCTCCATAAACTCGGACATATCGATACGAATCATGGCGTCATCGCTGTCGAACATAAAGTTAGCCAGAGCTTTGCACAGTTCTGTTTTACCCACACCCGTAGGCCCAAGGAACAGGAACGAACCAATAGGGCGATTTGGATCGGACAATCCCGCACGGCTACGACGAATCGCATTCGATACGGCTTCAACGGCTTCATCCTGACCAATAACACGCTGGTGCAGATCTTGTTCCATCCGCAACAGTTTTTCTCGCTCACTTTCCATCATGCGAGCAACAGGAATACCGGTCCAACGCGCAAGCACCTCCGCAATTTCTGCATCAGTCACTTTGTTACGTAACAAACGCATAGTTTTGCCTTCTGACTGCGTAGCCGACTCTAACTGTTTTTCCAGTTCAGGGATTTTTCCGTATTGCAGTTCAGACATGCGCGCCAGGTCACCCACACGGCGAGCTTGCTCAATCGCAATTTTTGCCTGCTCCAGCTCAGCCTTGATCGTCTGAGTTCCGGAAAGAGAGGCTTTTTCCGCTTTCCACTCTTCTTCTAACTCAGAATACTGTCGCTCTTTGTCGTCCAGCTCTTCATTAAGCATATCCAGGCGTTTCTTACTGGCTTCATCCGACTCTTTCTTCAGTGCCTGCTGTTCCAGTTTTAGCTGGATAATTCGACGATCAAGCCTGTCGAGCTCTTCCGGTTTCGAGTCGATCTGCATACGGATACTTGATGCCGCTTCATCAATCAAATCTATAGCTTTATCCGGAAGCTGGCGATCCGCAATATAGCGATGTGAAAGCGTCGCCGCCGCAACAATTGCCGGATCAGTGATCTGCACATGATGATGCAGTTCATAACGCTCTTTCAGACCACGCAAAATCGCGATGGTATCTTCGACAGTCGGTTCAGCCACAAACACTTTCTGGAAACGACGCTCCAGCGCAGCGTCTTTTTCAATGTACTGGCGATATTCATCCAGCGTCGTCGCCCCAACGCAGTGAAGTTCACCGCGTGCCAGAGCAGGTTTCAGCATATTCCCGGCATCCATTGCGCCGTCTGCTTTTCCTGCACCGACCATCGTGTGTAATTCATCGATAAACAGAATGACGTTGCCTTCCTGCTTGGCCAGATCGTTAAGCACACCTTTCAGACGCTCTTCAAACTCACCACGGTATTTTGCCCCTGCCACCAGCGCACCCATATCCAGCGCCAATACACGTCGACCTTTCAGCCCCTCCGGCACTTCACCGTTCACAATACGCTGCGCCAGTCCTTCGACAATGGCTGTTTTACCTACACCAGGCTCACCAATTAACACCGGGTTATTTTTGGTACGACGTTGCAGCACCTGAATAGTGCGGCGAATTTCTTCGTCACGGCCGATCACCGGATCAAGCTTGCCCTGTTCGGCACGCTCGGTCAGATCGACTGTAAATTTTTTCAAAGCCTGACGCTGGTCTTCGGCTCCCTGATCGTTCACGCTTTCACCTCCGCGCATATTTTCAATCGCCTGAGTCACATTGGCGGTTGTTGCTCCGGCAGTCTTCAGCAGATCGGTCAGCGTACCGCGTGATTCAAGCACCGCCAGAACAAACAGTTCTGACGAAATAAAGTTGTCCCCACGTTTTTGCGCCAGCTTGTCGCAAAGATTCAGCACTCGCACCAGATCCTGAGACGGTTGCACATCACCGCCCGTACCTTCTACCTGAGGTAGACGGCTCAGAGCCTGATCGATGGCTGTGCGTAACTGGCCAGCATTAATGCCAGCAGACGTTAATAAAGGACGTACCGATCCCCCTTCCTGATTCAGCAAGGCGCTCATTAGATGAAGAGGTTCGATAAATTGGTTGTCGTGCCCCAGTGCGAGAGACTGGGCATCGGCGAGAGCAAGCTGGAATTTATTAGTAAGACGATCCAGACGCATAACTCCTCCCATAACAGGTCAAATTTGCTACTGGAGATTAAATGAGGTCATCCCTCAATTATTCAAGGTTAATGACCTGAATTATGTGAAAAGAAAACGGCACGTACCGGATCGTCTTGATTCTTTAGGTTATATCAGCCAAATAAAACTTGCCATACGCCCCGTGGTCTTGTCGCGACGATAAGAGAAAAAATCACCCTTTTCGGTGAAGGTACAACGATCTCCGCCGAAGATTTGCGTGATACCCAGACGATTCAGGCGTTGACGGGCGAGTTGATAAATATCGGCAAGATACTTTTCACCAACGGGGGAGAAGGCGGTCTCAGCTTGCGGGTCTTTCGCCATAAACGCCTCGCGAACCTCCAGCCCAACTTCAAATGCCTGAGGACCAATTGCCGGGCCAAGCCAGGCAATAATATTGGCAGGACTATCGTTGAAGCAGGCGACTGTTTCCTCAAGCACCCCTTCGCACAAACCACGCCAACCCGCATGTGCTGCAGCCACTTCTGTTCCTGCACGGTTACAGAATAACACCGGCAGGCAATCTGCCGTCATCACAGCACACACAGTCCCTGGCGTATTACTGTAGGAAGCATCAGCACGTTTTGAAGCATAGGGTTCGCCTGTAAGCTTCAAAACGTCTTTACTGTGCACCTGTTCCAGCCAGACCGGTTTTGAAGGCAGATTTCCTGCAGTAAACACACGCTTACGGTTTTCTTCAACGTGCTCAAGATTATCACCGCAGTGTGCACCGAGATTCAGAGATGCCCATGCTTCCAGACTTACACCGCCAATACGGGTCGAACTACAGGCAGCCACCCCCTCAGGCAGTGGCCACTCCGGGACAATCAGTTTGGTCATAACCAGTCCACTTGATCCTTATGCTCTTCAAAATCAGCGCGCATCGCATCGATAAGCTCAACCATATCCTGCGGGATCGGCGCATGCCATTCCATCTGAATACCGCTGATTGGGTGGTAAAGACGTAGCATCGTTGCATGCAACGCCTGACGATCGAATTTACGCAATACGCTGATAAACTCGTCCGACGCACCTTTTGGCGGACGCGGACGCCCACCGTATACCTGATCACCTACCAGCGGATGAGTAATATGTGACATATGTACACGGATCTGATGCGTACGGCCCGTTTCCAGGCGTAAACGCAAGCGCGTATGGATACGGAAATGTTCCATAATGCGGTAGTGCGTCACTGCCGGTTTGCCCATAGGATGCACCGACATATGGGTACGCTTGGTTGGATGACGGCTAATGGGTTCTTCTACTGTACCACCAGATGTCATATGACCAATCGCGACCGCTTCGTATTCACGGGTGATTTCGCGCAGTTGCAACGATTCGACCAGACGCGTCTGAGCTGGGATAGTTTTCGCCACAACCATCAGACCAGTGGTGTCTTTATCAAGACGGTGCACGATACCCGCACGCGGAACGTCGGCAATCGGTGGGTAATAGTGGAGCAGTGCGTTAAGCACTGTACCGTCAGGGTTTCCCGCACCGGGATGAACAACCAGATCGCGCGGCTTGTTAATCACCAAAATATCATCATCTTCATAGACAATGTTCAGTGGGATATCCTGCGGCTCGAAGCGGACTTCCTCTTCAATTTCAGCATTGATGGCGACAGCTTCCCCACCTAACACCTTCTCTTTCGGTTTGTCCCAGACTTTACCGTTAACCAGCACGCGCTGGTCGAGAATCCATTCTTTTATGCGTGAACGCGAATAATCAGGGAACATTTCAGCCAAAGCTTGATCTAAGCGTTGACCGAGCTGATTTTCGGAGACTGTTGCGGTGAGTTCTACTCGTTGTGCCATAGACTGCTTCTTCGTTTAACGTTGGGTTTTACGGCTTTGCCGTTTAATATAGTGTGCTATTGTAGCTGGTCTTAATCGGGAGCAGGAAAGAGATTCTCCCGGACAAACATTTGAGGAAAGTCAAAACGTCATGACGCGCATGAAATATCTGGTGGCAGCGGCCACGTTGAGCCTGGCTTTGGTGGGCTGCTCCGGTTCAAATGAACAGGTCCCTGACAATCCGCCGAATGAAATCTATGCGACTGCACAACAAAAACTGCAGGACGGTAACTGGAAACAGGCGATAACGCAACTGGAAGCGCTGGATAATCGCTATCCATTTGGTCCGTATTCGCAGCAGGTACAGTTAGATCTCATCTACGCTTACTATAAAAATGCCGACCTGCCGCTGGCTCAGGCTACGATCGATCGCTTCATGCGTTTGAACCCGACTCATCCTAACATTGATTATGTCATGTATATGCGCGGTCTGACTAACATGGCGCTTGATGACAGTGCTTTACAGGGGTTCTTCGGTGTTGATCGCTCAGACCGTGACCCGCAACACGCACGTGACGCCTTTAATGACTTCTCCAAGCTGGTGCGCAGTTACCCGAACAGCCAGTACATTACAGATGCAACCAAACGCCTGGTGTTCCTGAAAGATCGCCTGGCTAAATATGAATATTCAGTTGCGGAGTACTACACCCGTCGTGGTGCGTGGGTAGCCGTAGTCAACCGAGTAGAAGGTATGCTGCGCGATTATCCGGATACACAGGCAACACGTGATGGTCTGAAACTCATGGAAAATGCATACCGTCAAATGCAGATGAATGCGCAAGCCGAAAAAGTGGCGAAAATTATTGCAGCAAACAGCAGCAATACCTGACGTACAGCACCATGCAAAACGGCAGCCTCTGGGCTGCCGTTTTTTTATGCGTTTTCGTCATAAGCTGAAGCGGTTTAGCTACAGCACATCCTATCAACTATGACCGTAATTCCCGACTTCGACAAGGTAAAAATCATCTCTTCCTGTCCTGCCTCACAAAAAAGATTCCCTGACAAAAACCGACAAAATAACGTGATTTAGATCACACATTTTGACATTAGGACAGGTATGCTGGAATCACCAAGACGGAAAGACAAGAGGTAAAATTTATGACAATGAACATTACCAGTAAACAAATGGAAATTACTCCGGCAATTCGCCAGCACGTCGCAGACCGTCTCGCCAAACTGGATAAATGGCAAACTCATTTGATTAACCCACATATCATTCTGTCTAAGGAGCCACAGGGTTTTATCGCTGACGCAACTATCAATACTCCAAACGGCCATCTGGTCGCCAGCGCTAAACATGAAGATATGTACACCGCAATCAACGATTTGATCAACAAGCTGGAACGGCAGCTCAATAAAGTGCAACACAAAGGCGAAGCCCGTCGCGCCGCAACATCGGTGAAAGACGCCAGCCTCGCGGAAGAAGTTGAAGAAGAGTAATCCTTTAAATTGAGTGTACCGCCAACGCGCCTTCGGGCGCGTTTTTTATTGACAGGATGAAAACAGTACGGGTACTTTAAACGGTATCAATCACAGGATGACTTCATGAAACAAACGCTGTTCTTCTTCGCATTCTTTTTTACCTTCCCCTGAATGGGAGGCGTTTCGTCGTGTGATAAAGAATGCGAAGACGAACAACAAGGCCTCCCAAACCGGGGGGCCTTTTTTATTGATAACTATAAACGAGACAGGCAACACTATGACACCGGAAAACCCGTTACTGGATCTGCGAGTAAAAATCAGTGCGCTGGATGAGAAATTACTGGCGTTGCTGGCAGAACGTCGTACTCTCGCCGTCGAAGTGGGTAAAGCTAAGCTGGACTCCCATCGCCCAGTACGCGATATCGACCGTGAGCGCGATTTGCTGGACCGTCTTATTCAGCTTGGTAAGGCTCACCATCTTGATGCCCATTACATTACCCGACTGTTCCAGCTTATCATTGAAGATTCCGTTCTGACCCAACAGGCACTGCTCCAGCAGCATCTGAACAAAACCAACCCACACTCCGCTCGCATCGCATTTCTGGGGCCTAAAGGTTCCTATTCTCACCTTGCCGCACGTCAGTATGCTGCACGTCATTTTGAAGAGTTCATCGAGAGCGGTTGCGCAAAGTTTGCTGATATTTTCAATCAGGTTGAGACCGGACAAGCTGATTACGCTGTAGTCCCAATTGAGAACACCAGTTCCGGAGCCATTAATGATGTTTATGACTTGCTACAACACACCAGCCTGTCATTGGTTGGCGAACTGACTATCCCGATTGATCATTGCGTACTGGTATCCGGTTCAACCGATCTCAGTACAATCGAAACTATTTACAGCCATCCGCAACCTTTCCAGCAGTGCAGTCAGTTCCTGAACCGCTACCCGCACTGGAAAATTGAGTACACCGAAAGCACCTCGGCAGCAATGGAAAAAGTGGCACAAGTGAACTCGCCGACAGTCGCCGCCCTTGGCAGCGAAGCCGGTGGAGCACTGTATGGTTTGCAGGTCCTGGAACGCAATCTGGCGAATCAGACACAAAACATCACGCGCTTTGTGGTTCTCGCGCGCAAAGCCATTAATGTGTCCGATCAGGTTCCGGCTAAAACCACCCTGTTGATGGCAACCGGGCAGCAAGCAGGAGCTCTGGTTGAAGCCCTGTTGGTCCTGCGCAATCACAATCTGATCATGACCAAACTGGAATCGCGCCCCATTAACGGCAACCCCTGGGAAGAGATGTTTTATCTCGATATCCAGGCCAACCTGCAGTCGGCATCCATGCAAAATGCGCTGAGGGAATTGGGCGAAATCACCCGGTCAATGAAAGTTCTGGGTTGCTACCCAGGTGAAAACGTTGTTCCGGTTGATCCCGCTTAACGTTCGATAAAACGGCTTTTCTTCATCCCTGCCACGCTCACTGGCAGGGTGAAGATCGCGCCAGATAGCGGATATCTCACCACCTCATCTCTGGTCATATTTTCCCGCGTCGTGGTGATAAACAGCGTTTTCATATCCTCTCCGCCAAAGCAGACCATTGTCGGACAACGCACCGGCAAACGGTACTCTTCAAGCTGCTCTCCTTGCGGTGAGAAGCGCGCAATGCGCCAGCCATCAAATAACGCGCTCCAGTAGCAACCTTCCGTATCCATAGCTGCACCGTCCGGTATCCCCTCACCTTCCCTGAACTGCCGGAATACTTCGCGTCTGCCAGGTTCTCCCTGTTCATCAAGTGGGGTTCGATATATAACGCCATTCGGTGTATCAGACGTGAACATCCATTGATGGTCATAACTAAATGCCAGACCATTATGACCATGAATATCACACTGAATAACTTTAGGCGTCAGATCGTTATCGATTCGCATCAACATCGCGCCGTTGTAATCTCCCGGCCCCCAGAATGTTCCTGCGTAAAAGCGCCCCCGGAGATCGGTTCCCCCATCATTGAAACGCGCAAGCTGCGGATTCGACGGGTTGTCGCACACTTTGCGCTGCATCAGACCATGCTTATCGGTCAGCCAGATAGCATTTCGCATCGCGACAATAAAACCACCACGCTCTCGCAACGCAAAACATCCGACCTCTTCAGGAAAAGATAATATATCGTGCTCTGATGTAGGCAGATGATAACGATGGATCTCCCCTTCCAGGATATCCGCCCAATAGAGCGCATTCTCTTCCGCACTCCAGATCGGGCACTCCGGAAGATGTCCGGTGTAATTCAACAGCAGTTGCGGTTCAACCATGACAGTACCCCAAAATGAAAAAAGCCAGCATTGCTGGCTTTTAGTATATACATCATCGGATTACTGGCGACTGTCATTTGCCTGTCGCAACAATGTGCGGCTCTCACTCTGGAATCTCTGCGCATAATCGCCAAACCAGTGCTCGACTTTACGGAAGCTGTCGATAAACGCCTGCTTGTCGCCATGCTCAAGTAAGGTGATAGCCTCTCCAAATCGCTGGTAATAGCGCTTGATTAACGCAAGGTTGTTTTCTGACGACATAATAATGTCCGCATACAGTTGCGGATCTTGCGCGAACAGGCGGCCAACCATCGCCAACTCAAGCCGATAGATTGGTGAGGAAAGCGCCAGAAGTTGTTCAAGCTGTACGTTTTCCTCTGCCAGATGCAACCCATATGCAAAGGTTGCAAAGTGACGTAATGCCTGGATAAACGCCATGTTCTGGTCGTGTTCCACCGCACTGATCCGGTGTAAACGCGCGCCCCAGACCTGAATTTGTTCCAGGAACCACTGATAAGCCTCTGGCTGACGGCCATCACAGTACACCACCACCTGTTTGGCAAGGCTGCCACTGTCCGGACCGAACATCGGATGCAGACCAAGCACTGGGCCAGTATGGGCTGCCAGCATTGCCTGCAGCGGACCATTTTTGACCGATGCCAAATCAACCAGAATGCAATCTTCCGGCAGCGGAGGCAGTTTCTCAATAATTTGCTCAGTCACATGAATCGGTACGCTGACAATCACCATGCCCGCATCTGCCATTAATTCCGGTGCGCGGGCCCAGTCATCTTTCTCAACAATCCGTACCTGGTAACCAGACAGCATGAGCATCTTTTCAAACAGACGCCCCATCTGACCACCACCACCGACAATGACTACCGGGCGCAGAGAAGGACAGAGGGTTTTGAATCCTTTGTCATTCTCGCTGGAGTAGGACTCACGCATCACGCGGCGCAGGACATCTTCGATCAAGTCAGGTGAAACACCCAATGCCTGCGCTTCTTTACGGCGTGACGCCAACATTGATGCCTCACGTTCCGGCACATAGATCGGCAGGCCATATTTACTTTTGACCTCGCCCACTTCAGCGACCAGGGCCATACGACGCGCCAGCAAATCCAGCAACGCCTTATCAACTTCATCAATTTGATCGCGTAACGCGGTCAATTCAGCAACCATAACTAACCTCTTAAGCCAGGCGCGCCGCCAGCTGGCCGTTTAAATCTTTATGAATCTCACGCAGCAGCGCATCAGTCGCTTCCCAGCTAATGCAGGCATCTGTCACCGATACACCCTGTTTCATCGCGCTGCGCGGTTGTTCAGATGACTGATTGCCTTCATGGATATTGCTCTCAATCATTAACCCGATAATGGAGCGATTACCATCCTTGATTTGTGCCACAACAGATTCCGCAACAGCAGGCTGACGGCGGTAATCTTTATTTGAGTTGCCATGGCTGCAATCTACCATCAGCGACGGGCGCAGTCCCGCCTGTTCCATCTCTTTTTCACACTGGGCAACATCCGCTGGGCTGTAGTTTGGTGCTTTACCGCCACGCAGGATCACATGACCATCCGGGTTGCCCTGCGTTTGCAGCAGGCACACTTGCCCCGCCTGGTTAATGCCGACAAAGCGGTGTGGCATCGCCGCGGCGCGCATGGCGTTAATTGCCGTCGCCAGACTACCATCTGTGCCGTTTTTAAAACCAACCGGCATAGACAAACCAGATGCCATTTCGCGGTGAGTTTGCGATTCAGTGGTACGCGCACCAATAGCCGACCAGCTAAACAGATCGCCCAGGTACTGCGGACTATTCGGATCAAGCGCTTCTGTTGCCAGTGGCAGCCCCATATTGACCAGTTCAACCAACAGTTGGCGCGCAATTTTCAGACCAGCTTCCACATCAAACGAGCCATCCATGTGCGGATCGTTAATCAACCCTTTCCAGCCAACGGTTGTACGAGGCTTTTCAAAATAGACGCGCATCACCAGATAGAGGCTATCGCTGACCTCAGCTGCTAATGCTTTAAATCGACGAGCATATTCAATCGCGGTTTCAGGATCGTGAATGGAGCAAGGACCACACACCACCAGCAGACGCGGATCGCGCCCTGCAATGATGTCAGAGATGGTCTGGCGGGAAAGCTCAATTTGCGCCTCCTGCTCCACACTCAGCGGGAATTCCGCTTTCAGTTGATCCGGAGTAATCAAAACCTGTTCGTCAGTAATATGTACGTTGTTCAGCGCGTCTTTTTGCATGATGGCGATCCTGTAAAGCTCGTTTGCGATAGTTGTTTTCCTCTAAGAGGTGCTTCCACAATACCACACAAAGTAAAGATTTCAATCCGAAATACGTAAACAATAATTTACATCAAGCGATTTTCATCAAAAAACAACCCTTATACATGTAAACATAAAGTTACACTCACTCTTTTTTCTCACCAGGCTATGCTAAATAAAAAAGGAGATCTCTATGCGTTCGATCCCTGTCACATTACTTGCACTGTTGTTATCCGGTTGCCAGATTAACCCTTATACATTTCAACCAAACTGGACGAGCACCAACTGGTTTAATGCGGGTAAAGAAGAGGCAATGAACGGAACAGCCGTTAAAGATAACCAGGTCCTGGCCGATAATTTTAACGATCCAAATGTGAATCGTAGTGAATATCTTCGCGGATATGCGGATGGACAGAAAAAAGTGTGCGAAGAAGGATTTATTCATGCCTGGGGTTTAGCAGGAAAATCATTCCCGGCCACCTGCGATACAGCAGAAAACACCGCAAAACTACGTGAAGCATGGCAACAAGGGATGGATGAAAGCTTGAAAGCCAGCAGGCTTAATTAATTTTATCTGTAACCATCTGAATAAATGCAACTGTAAGATTTAACCTAAGTCAATTCAGTTACATTCCTGACATAATGACGGCCTTGATAAACAATGGTATTCTGCCGACAACTCTTAAGGACATCTATTTCCAGAGCGGCGTGGCGGATTCTGGTGAGAAAATCATTCTTGATCTCTTTGTACCGACTCACTCTGGTGCTGATGCTGTTTGTTAGTGCGAGCCCCGCAACAGCCGGAACGCTGACGGAAACCGATAAATCGGTGCGTTCAATTGTGTCTGGGATTGTAAGCTATACGCGGTGGCCATCCCTTTCTGGACAGCCCAAACTCTGTGTTTTTGCCTCTTCTCACTATGTGCAAGCACTTACTAGTGAAGATGGGCAAACCTTGTTACCTTATACACCAACGATCGTGAATAATGATCAAGAAGCGCTGTCTGCAACTTGCGATGCTATTTATTTCGGCGCTGAATCGCCATCTGACCAGCTTGAATTAATAAGTAAATATCAGGGCAGACCCCTGCTATTAATCTCAGAGCAAACTCCAGAATGTCTTATTGGCAGTGCATTTTGCATGATAATAGATAACAACCGGGTTAGATTTTCCGTAAATCTGGATGCACTGTCTCGTAGCGGTGTAAGAGTCAATCCGGATGTATTAATGCTTGCACGGAATTCGAAGCATGAATAAGGACTTCACTTCAACGCCACGTCCAACGTTTAAAAGAACGTTGCGGCGTATCAGCATGATAAGCGTCATCATCACAATGACGCTTATCTGGCTCTTGCTTTGTTTTGCATCTGTAGTGACGTTGAAGCAATATGCGCAAAAAAATCTCGAATTAACTGGTGCAACAATGAGCCATAGCCTTGAAGCTTCGCTGGTTTTCAATGACTCACTGGCGGCAAATGAAACTCTGGCTGCTCTCGGCAAGCAAGGGCAATTCGCCGTGGCGGAAGTCCTCGATACTCATAAAAAACGCTTTGCTTACTGGTCATGGAACCCGGAAGAAAATACGGACACTCTCGGTGCACTGGTCAGCCGCTGGCTGTTCCCGACTCCCGTTTCGCAACCGGTCCTGCACAATGGCAACACCATTGGTGAAATCCGCCTTACCGCTCGCGATAGTTTGATCGGCCACTTTATCTGGATGTCGTTTGCGGTTTTGACCGGCTGTATTCTTTTCGCCTCAGTTGTCGCGCTCACTATCACACGTTCTCTGCACCATGGCATGGTGACAGCAATACAAAACATCACCGATGTTGTCCACGATGTGCGCACAAACCGTAATTTCTCGCGCCGAGTGAAGGAAGGACGTATTGAGGAATTCCACCGTTTTGGCGAAGACTTCAATAGTCTGCTGGACGAAATGGAAGAATGGCAGCTCAAGTTACAGGCAAAAAACGCCCAATTACTTCGTACCGCTATGCACGACCCGCTTACTGGCCTTGCTAACCGGGCAGCATTTCGCAACAGTATTGCAGCCTTAATGAATGATTCGTCAGCAAAGGTTAACTCTGCCCTGCTTTTTCTCGATGGCGATAACTTTAAATTTATCAATGACACCTGGGGCCATGCAGCAGGCGACTGCGTACTCATTGAAGTGGCCAGCCGGATGGTGGAATTTGGTGACAAACGCCATCAATCGTACCGTCTTGGCGGAGATGAGTTTGCGATGATCCTGTATGGCGTACACTCTGAACTTGAAGTTCACAACATTTGTATTGCACTGTCGCAGCAGTTTATTCGTCCGTTTGATTTGCATAACGGGCATACAGCATCGATGTCACTCAGCATTGGTTCAGCTCTGGCGTGGGAAAATGCCTCTGTGGAAGCATTACTGGAGCAAGCCGACCGCAATATGTACCTGGTCAAAAACCAGAGTTCAAAAACAATATCTTAGAAAGGAATACGATATGTTAAAGCGATACCTCGCACCTTTTTTACTCACATCACTGATCCTGGCGGGTTGCCAGACTCCCCCTACCGGCAAATTTACTCCAGAACAAATCGCCGCAATGAAATCATATGGGTTCAATGAGACCAACGGCGACTGGTCACTGGGGCTGTCAGATAAAATCCTCTTCGGTAAAAATGAGGCGCAGATCCGCCCTGAGAGTGAGCAACAGATCCAGTCTATGGCGAAGCAGCTTGCCACTACGGGCTTAACTCATGCCCGGATGGACGGCCATACTGACAACTATGGTGAAGATGGCTACAACGAAGCGTTATCACTCAAACGTGCAAACGTCGTCGCCGATACCTGGGCAAAAGGGGCCAATATCCCGCGCAGTAACCTCACCACACAGGGATTAGGTAAAAAATATCCCGTTGCCAGTAACAGCACTTCGCAAGGCCGCGCTGAAAACCGCCGGGTTGCGGTGGTCATCAGCACGCCATAACGTTATTTAGCGGATGATTCGGTGAGCGACACAGTTGATGCCGCTCGCCAGCGTAGCCAGTCAATCAGCATGAGCAGTGCCAGACTCGCGCCCATCACCGGAAGGGCTAACCCCAGCAGCGCGCAGACAACGACCGTCATACTCCGCCCTGCCAATGGTAATGCCAGCCAACTCTGGCAAAGCGTCTGCACGGGGCTTGCCACCGACTGGGCCGGACGACGCATCCACCACATTCGATATCCCCAGATAATCAGAACACACAGTGCTATTCCAAACGCAATGAGCACTAACTGATTCGCCAGGCCAAATAAAATCCCCATATGGAAATCCACGCCCCAGCGGGTCAACTTAGCCATTAGCGGAAAATGTTCGAACTGGGTGCGATCCAGGATTTGCATTGAATGGGGATCAATTGCAACGGCATCAACTTGCGTAGGCCAGCTACGCTCAATCTCAGTAACGGTCCACGCCTGATTTGCCATTTTCGCCGGACGGATCTCCAGCTTCTCGGCATCAATGCCAGCCTTTCTCGCTGCGAGCAGAACATTGTCAAACTGCGTCAGATCCATCGCCATATCGGGCATCATCATCCCACCATGATGACCACGATGCTCAGAATGTTCATCAGTGTTCTCTGATGTTCCGTGTAACGTGGTATTCACCTGAGGCGTAAGCCAGTTCATTTCAGCACGCAATTTATCGACGTTGCCCCCCGCCCATTGTGACCAGGTGAGACCCGTGGCCGAAAACAGTAACATGCCCCCCAGCAGGAGCCAGCCCAACGTAATATGCACGCGTCGACGATTCTGGAAGCGGTTATTCAGTCGGCGTTTAGGTCGGGTGTAAAACCACAATACAATTCCCCCTACTGCCGCTATCCACATCCAGGAAGCTGCCAGTTCACTATACAACCGTCCGGTATCACCCAACATTAATGAGCTGTGGAGATAATCGATTTTCTGACGCAGCGGCAAAATACCGCTTGTGCCATACACCGTCATATCACCGCGAACCTGCAGAGTTACCGGGTCAACAAAGATAGCCCGGGTCTCTGATGGCCCAAGCATCGGGTCAGCAAACATCACTCGCGTCGTTTCCCCTTCAGCCAGACCGGGGCGTACCGCATGTAAACGTAATCCAGTACCGACAGTTTTTTCCGCCACGGCTATCTGCTCAGACAGCGGCAATGCGTCACCCGAAGTGTCTGTATGTAAAGCTGTGCGATAGACATAACCTTCTAGCTGCGGCGTCGCCACATAGAGCGTGCCGGTAAGCGCAGCGAAAAAAATAAACGGACCAACAAATAGCCCGACATAGAAATGGAGGCGTCGCAGCAGGTTTACCCATGCCACGCGCGAAGTGCAGGTAGTCATACTTTTCCTTTTTAAGGTAAAAAGTGATCGATTTTGTTTTTAAAGGGAAAAAGCAGACAGATGCGGTGGCGCACGGGTATCAGGATACAACCAGGGGAAAAAATGCCAGTGGCTTACCACCGGGCGAGGCAGTTTAAGACGAAGCCGTTGCAGTGCGATACTGAGCAGCACGATCAGCGCCAGTATCATGCCCGGTACATGAGCTAACAGTACGCAGTAACCGCAGGCTTCAGCGTGATCAACAGGCATTGAGTGTTGCATGTCGCCAT
The DNA here is from genome assembly GCF_013782625.1 of Enterobacter sp. RHBSTW-00994. Taxonomy (NCBI): domain Bacteria; kingdom Pseudomonadati; phylum Pseudomonadota; class Gammaproteobacteria; order Enterobacterales; family Enterobacteriaceae; genus Enterobacter; species Enterobacter sp. RHBSTW-00994. Next base: position 3,558,853 of record NZ_CP056199.1, read on the forward strand.
GATGCTCATCCATCGACATCATGTTCATATCGTGGTGCATGCCCGGCATGGCACTCATGGGATCTTTCTGAAGCGAGATGGAGATAAGCGGAGCAATCACGATCAGCAGGATCGCAAACAACGCGGCCCATGCCGCTGTGCGTTTCCAGACTGACTGATGCAATACGTTACCCACTGCCCCTCCCTCCAGGATCGACAGCATTGTAAATGATTTATATCAAAACGGTTAACGCAAGGGAGGTTTTTAGATAAAAAAAGGGCCAGCCTTTTGGCCAGCCCTTTTTACAGGATGTCGCTTAAGCGAATCTTAGTTCAGACGCTCTTTAATACGAGCAGACTTACCAGTACGCTCACGCAGGTAGTACAGTTTAGCTTTACGTACAGCACCACGACGTTTAACAGCAATGCTGTCAACTACCGGAGAGTGAGTCTGGAAGACACGCTCAACGCCTTCGCCGTTGGAAATTTTACGAACAGTGAATGCAGAGTGCAGACCGCGGTTACGAATAGCGATAACCACGCCCTCGAATGCCTGCAGACGTTTTTTGGAACCTTCAACAACCCATACTTTCACTTCCACGGTATCACCCGGACGGAAGGAAGGTACGTCCTGCTTCATCTGCTCTTGTTCAATTTGTTTAATAATGTTGCTCATAATTTAATCTCTTATCCTGGGTAAACTGATATTCGGGTGCGTATTACGCCTTCCCATCATGTTCATGCTGCTGGTGCGCGTGTTCAGTTTTGAACTCGGCCAGCAACTTTGCTTGCTCTTCAGTCAGAGCCAGGTTTTCCAGAAGTTCAGGTCTTCTAAGCCAGGTTCGGCCCAGCGACTGCTTCAGACGCCAGCGACGTATCTCGGCATGGTTTCCTGACAGTAACACTGTCGGGACCTCCATCCCTTCCAACACTTCAGGACGAGTATAGTGTGGACAGTCCAGCAATCCATCAGCAAAGGAATCTTCCGTTGCTGAAGCTTCATGTCCCAGTACACCCGGAATGAACCGGGAAACCGAGTCAATCAGCGTCATTGCCGGTAACTCACCACCGCTGAGAACGTAATCGCCGATAGACCATTCTTCGTCAATCTCGGTCTGAATTACGCGCTCATCTATCCCTTCGTAGCGACCGCACACCAGAATCAGTTTCTGACTGGCTGCCAGTTCGCTCACGCCCGCTTGATCAAGCTTGCGTCCCTGAGGTGACAGATAAATCACCTTCGCGCCTTCACCTGCCGCGGCTCTTGCTGCTGAGATGGCATCCCGTAAAGGTTGCACCATCATTAACATCCCCGGTCCGCCACCGTAAGGACGATCATCCACGGTACGGTGTCGGTCATGAGTGAAATCTCGTGGACTCCAGCTCTCGATGCTCAGCAGGCCATTTTTTACTGCCCGGCCAGTTACCCCGTAATCGGTAATCGCGCGGAACATTTCAGGAAACAGGCTAATTATGCCAATCCACATAGCGCCGTCTTTTACCGTTTTCAGGAGAATTTAAAAACCAGGATCCCAATCTACTTCAATCGTTTGAGTAGCGAGATCGACTTTCTTGATAACCTGCCCATCGAGGAACGGAACCAACCGCTCCTTGATACCGAACGCATCTTTCAGGTTTGCCTTAATGACGAGAACGTCATTCGATCCAGTTTCCATCATATCGATGACTTTACCCAGACCATAGCCTTCTGTTGTCACAACCTGGCAACCGATAAGGTCTTTCCAGTAGTAACCATCATCCAGCTTCGGCAACTGCGATGAATCAACGACAATTTCGCAATTGGTCAGCAGATTCGCGGCATCGCGATCGTCAACGCCTTTCAGCTTAATGACGATATCCTGATTGTGGTGACGCCAGCTTTCCAGCTCGACCTCTTCCCACTTACCACCTTTCTGGATAAACCAGGGTTGGTAATCAAAAATGCTTTCGGCGTCTTCGGTGGAGGAAAACACTCTGAGCCAACCACGGATACCGTAAGTAGAACCCATTTTCCCCAATACGATCGGTTCAACAGGGACTGGTGCGGCGTGTTGCTTGCTCATCATGACCACCGTGACAGATTAAGCTGCTTTGTTAGCGGCTTTGATCAGCGCTGCAACGCGATCGGACAGAGTAGCGCCCTGGCCAACCCAGTGAGCGATACGATCCAGATCCAGACGGGTTTCTTCTTCAGAACCAGATGCGATCGGGTTGAAGAAACCAACGCGCTCAATGAAGCGACCGTTGCGTGCATTACGGCTGTCGGTTACAACAACCTGGTAGAACGGACGCTTTTTCGCGCCGTGACGTGCTAAACGAATAGTTACCATAACATCCTCTTGTGTGAATAAAACAACCGGGCCCCATCGAGGAACGGAGCCCGGGTGTCATATTAAAAGCCCGAAAATTTTACTGATTTCTGGGGAAAATGCAATCAGCATCTTGATACTGAGCATTAAACGACGGGCAGAAGGCGTATATCGGTGCAACCCGTTTCGTTCCGGTGTGCGCGAAGAAAGCGGAGTGTGCACGTTGTACTTGAGCATTTACTCGCTCCGCTCGCCCTGAAGGGCATTCAAAACACTATAGTGTTTTGTTGAGCACACCCCGGAACTAAAATGGCAAACAAGATAGCCTCATGCCCTTGTTTTTAACGGCCAGGGAATCCAGGAGGCATCATCCCTTTCATGCCGCGCATCATCTTCGCCATCCCGCCTTTCTTCATTTTCTTCATCATGCGCTGCATGTCGTCGAATTGTTTCAGAAGACGGTTAACGTCCTGCACCTGCATACCGCAACCTGCAGCGATACGGCGTTTGCGGGAGCCTTTGATGATGTCTGGGTTTGCACGTTCTTTCAGCGTCATCGAGTTAATGATCGCTTCCATACGCACCAGCACTTTGTCATCCATCTGCGCTTTAACGTTATCCGGGATCTGTCCCATACCGGGCAGTTTACCCATCAGACTCGCCATTCCGCCCATATTCTTCATCTGACGCAACTGCTCGAGGAAGTCCGTCAGGTCAAAGCCATCGCCTTTTTTCAGCTTGTTCGCCAGCTTCTCAGCCTGCGCGCGATCGACTTTGCTTTCGATATCTTCGATAAGCGACAGCACATCGCCCATCCCGAGGATACGGGAGGCAATACGATCCGGGTGGAACGGCTCCAGCGCTTCGGTTTTTTCGCCAACACCGAGGAATTTAATCGGCTTGCCGGTGATATGGCGGATAGAAAGTGCCGCACCACCACGAGCATCACCGTCCACTTTGGTCAACACAACACCGGTTAAAGGCAGCGCTTCGTTAAACGCTTTTGCGGTATTCGCCGCATCCTGACCGGTCATTGCATCGACAACAAACAGGGTCTCTACCGGGTTAATGGCAGCATGAACCTGTTTGATTTCATCCATCATCGCTTCGTCGACGTGGAGTCGCCCCGCGGTATCCACCAACAGCACGTCGTAGAATTTCAGCTTCGCTTCTTTCAGCGCAGCATTAACGATATCGACAGGCTTCTGGGCAACATCAGACGGGAAGAAATCCACGCTAACTTGCTGAGCGAGGGTTTCCAACTGTTTGATCGCCGCTGGGCGGTATACGTCAGCAGAAACCACCAGGACTTTCTTCTTGTGCTTTTCACGCAAGAATTTACCCAGTTTACCCACGCTTGTGGTTTTACCTGCCCCCTGCAGGCCAGCCATCAGCACCACGGCAGGTGGCTGTGCCGCCAGGTTAAGTACCTGGTTTTCTTCGCCCATCGCCGCAACGAGTTCGTTACGGACAATTTTGACGAATTCCTGACCTGGCGTCAGGCTTTTGTTTACTTCATGACCAACCGCTTTTTCTTTAACGCGGTTGATGAAATCACGAACAACAGGTAACGCGACATCTGCTTCCAGCAGTGCCATGCGCACTTCGCGCAGCGTTTCCTTGATGTTCTCTTCGGTAAGGCGTCCACGGCCGCTGATGTTGCGCAGCGTGCGCGACAAACGATCGGTTAAATTATCAAACATTGTCTCTCGCCTGAGGTAGAAACGTTGAGCCGCCACAGCGACACATACACAGAATTTTGCCGGAGTATAACATGAAGCCGCCTTTGTTGTTATGCAACGGTTGGAGCAGGCGTCACGTAACGTTATACTGCTTCTCTTTCTTATTAAGACAACTGTCGACACCCCTATGCCTGTTTTCGCACTGATCGCTCTTGTTGCCTACTCTGTCAGCCTTGCGCTGATCATTCCTGGTCTGCTGCAAAAGAACAGCGGCTGGCGGCGAATGGCTATTTTGTCGGCCGTGATTGCCCTTATCAGCCACGCGTTTGCGCTGGAATCGCGCATTATTCCGGGTGACGGGAGTGTGCAAAATTTAAGTGTGCTCAACGTGGGCTCGCTGGTCAGCCTGATGATCTGCACAGTAATGACCATTGTCGCCTCCAAAAATCGGGGCTGGTTGTTACTGCCGATTGTCTATGCGTTTGCACTTATCAATCTGGCGTTTGCCACCTTTGTTCCTAATGAGTTCATCACGCATCTGGAAACGACTCCAGGCATGATGGTGCATATCGGGTTATCACTGTTTTCATACGCGACGCTCATTATTGCCGCTCTGTATGCAATGCAGTTGGCCTGGATTGACTACCAGTTGAAAAACAAAAAACTGGTCTTTAACCATGAAATGCCGCCGCTGATGGTCATCGAGCGCAAAATGTTTCACATCACCCAGATCGGCGTCGTGTTACTGACGCTTACGCTGTGTACTGGCCTGTTTTATATGAAGAACCTTTTCAGTCTGGAGAATATCGATAAAGCCGTACTCTCCATCATTGCATGGTTTGTCTATATTGTTCTTTTATGGGGTCATTACCATAAAGGCTGGCGCGGGCGTCGCGTAGTCTGGTTCAACGTTGCGGGTGCTGGCCTTCTGACACTGGCCTATTTTGGCAGTCGTATCATTCAGCAACTCGCTAGCTAAGCAATAAAGGAGTTCCCCCTGGAACACATCTCTACCACCACACTGATCGTCACGTTGATCGTTATGGTGGTCATCTCTGCTTACTTCTCCGGTTCAGAAACCGGCATGATGACACTGAACCGCTATAGGCTGCGTCATCGTGCGAAGCAAGGTAATCGTGCCGCACGCCGTGTAGAAAAACTGCTGCGAAAACCGGATCGACTGATTAGCTTGGTCCTTATCGGTAACAACCTGGTCAACATTCTCGCCTCTGCTCTGGGGACGATTGTGGGTATGCGCCTTTACGGTAATGCGGGTGTCGCCATTGCCACTGGCGTGCTGACATTTGTCGTGCTGGTCTTTGCCGAAGTATTACCAAAGACCATTGCAGCGCTCTACCCAGAAAAAGTCGCCTACCCCAGCAGTTTCTTGCTGGCCCCTCTTCTGGTCCTGATGATGCCATTGGTTTGGCTGCTTAACATGGTCACACGTCTGTTAATGCGGATGGTTGGTATCAAGACCGATGTCGTCATCAGCGGCGCGCTCAGTAAAGACGAACTGCGCACTATCGTTAATGAATCACGCTCGCAAATTTCCCGCCGCAACCAGGACATGCTGCTGTCAGTGCTGGACCTGGAGAAAGTCAGCGTGGACGACATCATGGTCCCACGTAATGAAATCGTGGGCATCGACATCAACGACGACTGGAAAGCTATCGTCCGCCAACTTACGCACTCCCCTCATGGGCGCATTGTGCTTTATCGGGACACGCTCGACGATGCCATCAGCATGCTACGCGTGCGCGAGGCTTATCGTCTGATGACCGAGAAAAATGAATTCACCAAAGAGGTGATGCTGCGTGCAGCCGATGAAATTTATTACGTTCCGGAAGGAACACCGCTGAGCACTCAGTTGGTCAAATTCCAGCGTAATAAAAAGAAAGTGGGTCTGGTGGTGGATGAATATGGAGATATCCAGGGATTAGTCACGGTTGAAGATATCCTGGAAGAAATTGTTGGTGATTTCACAACCTCTATGTCCCCCTCCCTGGCCGAAGAAGTCACACCGCAAAACGATGGTTCTGTACTCATCGATGGCAGTGCCAATATTCGCGAGCTTAACAAAGCCTTCAACTGGCATCTGCCAGAGGATGAGGCGCGTACCATGAATGGGATGATTCTTGAGGCACTGGAAGAGATACCGGCAGCAGGGACTCGAGTACGTATTGAGCAATACGATATTGATATCCTGGATGTACAGGACAACATGATTAAGCAAGTGAAAGTCTTGCCTGTTAAACCGATTCGGGAAAGTATTTCTGAATAGAATGTAGGCCGGGTAAGGCAAAACCACACCCGGCGCTACAGGGCTAATTACGCTTTCGCTTTCGCCACAGTGACCATTGCAGCACGAATGGTACGGCCGTTCAGGGTATAGCCTTTCTGCATCACACCCAGCACATTACCTGCGGTAACATCTTCAGATTCAACCATAGCAATCGCCTGGTGAACGTTCGGGTCCAATGGAACGTTAGTGTCTGCCACCACATCCACACCAAACTTACGTACCACATCCAGCATGGATTTCAGCGTCAATTGGATGCCTTCAATCATTGGGGCATTGTCCGGATTAGCTTTATCTGCCACTTCCAGCGCACGATCCAGGCTATCAATGACCGGCAACAGTTCATTGATGAACTTCTCCAGTGCAAACTTATGTGCCTTTTCAACGTCCAGTTCGGTACGGCGACGCAGGTTTTCCATTTCGGCTTTGATACGCAAAATGCCATCGCGCTCGCGGTTCTGGGCTTCAACTAACTGAGCTTCCAGATTCGCAATTTTTTCATCGCGCGGGTCCACCTGCTCAGCAGAAACGTCAGGCTCTACAGCCTTAATGTCTTCGTGCTGTTCCGTGATAATTTCTTCCGGGGCTTGCCCCTCAGGCGTTTTCTGTTCTTTACTACTCATGAATTTCTCCGCGTTTTTCTGCATTCATCTCGCTAACTTCGCTTATTATGGGGATCAGTTTCCGGGATTCAAGGGAACAAGACCAATTGTCATCATTCATTAGGCACAAGGACCTCCAGAAAATGAATAATCATTTCAAGTGTATCGGGATCGTCGGCCATCCGCGTCACCCTACTGCGTTGACGACACATGAAATGTTGTATCGCTGGCTGTCCGCCAAAGGCTATGAAGTGATGGTTGAACAACAGATCGCCCAGGAGCTTCAGCTCAAAAGCGTCAAAACCGGCACGCTGGCGGAAATAGGCCAACAAGCCGACCTTGCCGTTGTGGTTGGCGGTGATGGAAACATGCTGGGCGCAGCCCGCACGCTGGCACGCTATGATATCAAAGTGATTGGGATTAACCGTGGCAACCTCGGTTTTCTGACCGACCTTGACCCGGATAACGCACAGCAACAGCTTGCGGATGTGCTGGAAGGCCACTACATCAGCGAAAAACGTTTTTTGCTGGAGGCTCAGGTATGCCAGCAGGATTGCCAGAAGCGCCTCAGCACCGCGATTAACGAAGTGGTTCTACACCCTGGTAAAGTCGCGCACATGATTGAGTTCGAAGTGTACATCGACGAAATCTTCGCCTTCTCGCAACGTTCCGACGGGCTGATCATTTCAACACCGACGGGGTCCACCGCCTACTCTCTTTCTGCGGGAGGTCCTATTCTGACACCTTCTCTTGACGCCATTACGCTGGTCCCGATGTTCCCGCATACGCTCTCTGCACGCCCACTGGTGATCAACAGCAGCAGTACTATTCGGCTGCGCTTTTCGCATCGCCGTAACGATCTCGAAATCAGCTGTGACAGTCAGATTGCCTTGCCCATTCAGGAAGGGGAAGATGTATTAATTCGTCGCTGCGACTATCATCTCAATCTCATCCACCCTAAAGATTACAGCTATTTCAATACGTTAAGCTCAAAACTCGGCTGGTCAAAAAAATTATTCTAATTTTGCATCCAGCACTTTACTGTATAAAAAACCAGTTTATACTGTATTAAAACACAGTTATGGTTTTTCATACAGGAAAAGCAATTATGCTGGCACAACTGACCATCAGCAACTTTGCCATTGTTCGTGAACTTGAGATCGACTTCCATAGCGGTATGACGGCGATCACCGGAGAAACTGGCGCAGGTAAATCTATTGCAATTGACGCTCTTGGCCTGTGTCTTGGTGGTCGGGCTGAAGGTGATATGGTGCGTTCGGGAGCAAACCGTGCCGATCTCTGTGCTCGCTTTTCACTGAAAGATACTCCTGCAGCTCAACGCTGGCTTGAAGAAAACCAACTGGAAGACGGGCGTGAGTGTTTACTTCGCCGCGTCATCAACAGCGATGGGCGCTCTCGTGGCTTCATCAACGGCACTGCCGTACCTCTTTCTCAACTTCGCGAACTCGGCCAACTGCTCATCCAGATCCATGGACAGCATGCCCATCAGCAACTGATTAAACCCGAACAACAAAAGGCATTGCTTGATGGTTACGCAGGTGAGTATGCACTTACTCAACTCATGGCGGGTCACTATCGTCAATGGCATCAGAGCTGTCGTGAGCTTGCCCAGCACCAACAGCAGAGCCAGGAGCGGGCTGCGCGTGCGGAATTATTAGCATATCAACTAAAAGAGCTTAATGAGTTCAACCCGCAAGCGGGTGAGTTTGAACAAATTGATGAAGAATACAAACGCCTGGCAAATAGCGGTCACCTTCTTTCCACCAGTCAACATGCGCTAAATATGCTAGCCGATGGTGAAGACGTTAATCTGCAAAGCCAGCTCTATACCGTCCGTCAGTTAATGACCGAGCTGGCAGGTATGGACACAAAGCTTTCTGGCGTACTGGATATGCTGGAAGAGGCAGCAATTCAGATTTCCGAAGCCAGTGACGAGCTACGTCATTATTGTGAACGACTGGATCTTGATCCTAATCGCCTGTTTGAGCTTGAACAACGTCTTTCCCGTCAAATCTCGCTGGCACGTAAACATCACGTAACCCCAGAAGAGTTACCCAATTTTTATCAGTCTCTTCTGGATGAACAACAGCAGCTTGATGACCAAGCAGACTCGCTGGAAACCCTGTCCCTTGCAGTCAATCTCCATCATCAGCAGGCGCTGGCGACGGCTAAACAACTGCATGATATCCGCCAGCACTATGCCCAGGAGCTAGGCCAGACAATAACAGACAGCATGCGCACGCTGGCAATGCCGCATGGCGTATTTACAATTGATGTCCGTTTTGAAGAGAATCACCTGACGGCAGAAGGTGCTGATCGTATCGAATTCCGCGTAACCGCAAACCCAGGGCAGCCTTTACAGCCTATTTCGAAAGTGGCCTCGGGGGGTGAATTGTCGCGTATCGCCCTGTCTATCCAGGTCATCACAGCCCGTAAAATGGAAACTCCCGCACTCATTTTTGATGAAGTGGATGTGGGGATCAGCGGCCCAACAGCAGCCGTTGTGGGTAAATTATTGCGTCAGTTGGGAGAATCTACACAGGTCATGTGTGTCACCCATTTACCGCAAGTCGCAGGGTGTGGCCATCACCACTTCATCGTCAGCAAAGAAACAGATGGCGAGATGACCGAAACACATATGAAACCATTAGATAAACGCTCACGTTTGCAGGAGCTGGCACGCCTGTTGGGTGGGAGCGAAGTCACTCGCAATACGCTCGCTAACGCCAAAGAACTCTTGGCCGCATAAACTTTTTCGGGAACTCAGGGTCATAGAGAACAACAAAAACGCCGCAAGACCGGTTTCAAAGTGGGGCAAGGTCTATTATCATCGGCATATTACATATGAGCCGCGTACTGCTCGGGCCCGAAAAGGAATCAAATCACTATGCGCTGTAAAACGCTGACCGCTGCCGCAGCGGTTCTTCTGATGTTGACCGCAGGCTGTTCCACTCTGGAGAAAGTGGTTTACCGTCCTGACATCAACCAGGGGAACTACCTTACCCCTAACGATGTGTCTAAAATCCGCGTGGGTATGACACAACAGCAGGTCGCTTATGCACTGGGAACCCCAATGATGTCCGATCCGTTCGGCACAAACACCTGGTTCTATGTATTTCGTCAGCAACCTGGTCATGAAGACGTGACTCAGCAAACTCTGACGCTGACCTTCAATAGCAGCAGTGTGTTGACCAACATCGACAACAAACCTGCACTCACCAAATAATTCAGTGTCAGAAATGCAAAAAGGTGCTCATTGAGCACCTTTTTTGTTTTCCCGCGCGTTTTGATTCCCGGCAGCATAAATTACTTGCCGGATTTCTCCGCACGCTGGCGACGCAGTTCTTTCGGGTCAGCAATCAATGGACGATAAATTTCGACCCGATCTCCCTCTTTCACCACATCAGTAAGTTTTACCGGGCGGCTATAAATACCGACTTTGTTCGTCGCTAAATCAATATCACCGCGAAGTTCCAGCAAGCCAGAAGCACGTATCGCGTCTTCAACGGTTGCGCCCTCATCCAGCTTAACACGCTGCAGATACTGCTTTTCCGGCAATGCGTAAACCACCTCTACAGCAATCTTAAGCGACACTGTAAACCTCTTTCGCGCGGGTGGTGAACGCCTGAACCATGTTCAACGCCAGTTCTTTGAAAATACGACCAAAAGCAAGCTCAATCAGCTTATTGGTAAACTCAAAGTCCAGATGGAATTCGATACGGCACGCGTCCGCACTCAGAGGCGTAAACTTCCAGCCCCCCATCAGGGTTTTAAATGGACCATCCACCAGATGCATCAAAATACTCTGATTATCGGTCAACGTATTACGGGTGGTGAACGTTTTGCTAATCCCCGCTTTGGAGACATCGACAGCCGCAGTCATCTGCGTAGGCCCGGATTCGAGAACCCGGCTACCTGTACATCCCGGTATAAATTGCGGATAAGACTGAACATCGTTCACTAACTGATACATCTGTTCCACGCTGTAAGGAACAAGCGCAGTACGGCTAATCTGTGGCATAGCATTTTCCAGGGTCAAACAACGGACAAATAATAACATTTATCACCTGTTAAAAAAACGCTAAGCCTCATCTCGTGCTAAGATAGCGCGTTAGACCTCACAGGATGCAATGAGGTGACTTTTTGACATCAGATTACCTATGGCTTCACGACACTTATGACGAAGAAAAAAGTACATAAACCTGGCTCTGCGACCATCGCACTTAACAAGCGTGCTCGCCATGAGTATTTCATCGAAGAAGAATTCGAAGCCGGTCTTGCATTGCAGGGCTGGGAAGTAAAATCACTGCGCGCAGGCAAAGCCAACATCGGCGACAGCTACGTGATCCTGAAAGATGGCGAAGCATTCCTCTTCGGTGCAAACTTTACTCCGCTGACAGTGGCGTCTTCTCATTACGTTTGCGATCCAACACGCACCCGTAAACTGCTGCTCAATCAGCGCGAACTGGACTCACTCTACGGACGTATTAACCGTGAAGGTTACACCGTGGTTGCGCTTTCTCTGTACTGGAAAAATGCCTGGTGCAAAGTGAAGATTGGCGTAGCAAAAGGTAAGAAACAGCATGACAAGCGCACCGATCTAAAAGAACGTGAGTGGCAGCTTGATAAAGCACGTATTATGAAAAATGCAGGGCGTTGATTCTGCACGCTTATTGTACAATTCAATAAGTTAGCGTTCCGGACTGGTATACTGTAAGGCAAATCTGGTATACTTGTTTCAACACTATTGGGGCTGATTCTGGATTCGACGGGATTTGCGAAACCCAAGGTGCATGCCGAGGGGCGGTTGGCCTCGTAAAAAGCCGCAAAAAAATAGTCGCAAACGACGAAAACTACGCTTTAGCAGCTTAATAACCTGCTAAGAGCCCTCTCTCCCTAGCCTCCGCTCTTAGGACGGGGATCAAGAGAGGTCAAACCCAAAAGAGATCGCGCGGATGTCCTGCCTGGGGCGGAAGCGTTAAAACTAATCAGGCTAGTTCGTTAGTGGCGTGTTTGTCCGCAGCTGGCGTGCGAATGTAAAGACAAACTAAGCATGTAGTACCGAGGATGTAGGAATTTCGGACGCGGGTTCAACTCCCGCCAGCTCCACCAAAATTCTCCATCGGTGATTACCAGAGTCATCCGATGAAGTCCTAAGAGCCCGCACGGCGCAAGCCCTGCGGGCTTTTTTGTGCCCTCAATTTGTCCCGCGAAGTCTGATGCCAACTAATTAAATCCGAACCTTTTAGGCACCTTGTTAGGCACCTCATAAAGCTTTATTGTTTTTGAGGTGCCTAAAACTATGGAAACCCAGCAATGGCAAGACAAACCAAACCTCTATCCGTTAAAGAAATCGAATCTGCTAAACCCAAGGAAGCGGACTACGTTCTCTATGATGGCGATGGCCTTGAGCTACTGATCAAATCCAGCGGGAGTAAAATCTTCCAGTTTCGCTACATTCGCCCTGTCACCAAGAAACGTGCGAAGAAGAGCATAGGCCCCTACCCTTCAGTTACGCTTGCCGATGCCAGAAACTACCGGGCAGAGTCTCGCTCTCTCCTTGCGAAACAAATCGATCCACAGGAACATCAGCAAGAACAACTTCGCAGTTCGCTTGAAGCTAAAACCAATACTTTCCAACTCGTAGCTGAACGATGGTGGAATGTGAAGAAAGCCAGTGTGACCGAAGACTATGCAGAGGACATTTGGCGCTCTCTTGAGAGAGATGTTTTTCCTGCGATTGGCGACGTCAGCGTTACAGATATTAAAGCTCATACACTGGTTCGGGCCGTTCAACCTGTTCAGGCCAGAGGAGCACTGGAAACCGTCCGTCGCCTTTGCCAGCGCATCAATGAGATCATGATCTATGCCCAAAATACGGGGCTGATTGATGCGGTACCCAGTGTCAACATTGGCAAGGCCTTTGAGAAGCCGCAGAAAAAAAATATGCCAAGCATTCGACCGCATCAGCTACCTCAACTGATGCAGACGATGCGAACAGCCAGCATTAGCCTTTCCACACGCTGCCTGTTCATGTGGCAACTTCTTACTATTACCCGCCCTGCCGAAGCGGCTGAGGCTCGTTGGGATGAGGTAGACATTGAAGCGCGAGAGTGGAAGATCCCTGCAGCACGCATGAAAATGAACCGCGACCATACTGTTCCATTGTCAGATGAAGCAATTGCGATACTGGAGATGATGGAGCCGTTAAGTGGAAATCGAGAATTTATCTTTCCCAGCCGCATCAAGCCAAACCAGCCGATGAACAGTCAGACCGTAAACGCATCGCTAAAACGCGCAGGTTTTGGTGGGGTTCTCGTTTCACACGGCCTGCGATCTATCGCCAGTACAGCCCTTAATGAACAAGGCTTTCCGCCTGATGTCATTGAGGCAGCACTTGCCCATGTAGACAAGAATGAAGTTCGTCGCGCTTATAACCGCAGCGATTACCTGGAGCAGCGTCGTCCAATGATGCAATGGTGGGCTGATTTTGTTAAAGCGGCTGATAATGGAAGTATGGCTGAGGGTAGCATGCAAGGAATGCGATTGGTTAGATGACTTATATTGGGACTAGCTCATTTTTTGATAACTTAGAAGGGAACTTTATATTTAGTGCGGAATGTGCCAGAAGCGGGCTAGCTGGCTATATCTAAAGCTGAGTCGGTTATCAAATATTATAAACACAAAAATTGAAATGTTGCTTGCGAACACAATTTATTGTTTTAAATTTTGATAAACTTAAAATTACCTTTCATTACTCCTAAGGATACTTTCCATATGTCAGATAAAAAAAGAAAACGCCTAACTAAAGTTCAAAAGCAAGAGCGTGCTAATTTGGCAGAGAGAACAGCTAAAACAAAAAAATGGGTAACAAGCCAGGCCTCTCGAGCAGGTCAACTTCGTTCAAAAGATAAAGAGTTTTATGGTCTTGAGCGTGAGTTTATGTACTTACAAAGTAAAATACAGCAATATTTTGAAATTTCTAAAGATATCAAACACCCAAGGGACGTCGGCACAGTTAGAGAAGAACTACTTAGATGCTTATTCACTGACAATAAACTTTTGCCTCTTAGTTATGCCATATCAAAATCAAGCGTACGAGTTGCATCAACTACCGGACATCTTAGTAATGAAATTGATATTCTTTTTTATGATGCTATCAATTCATTCACGCTTATGCAGAGACAAGATATATACGAAGTTTTGCCTGTAGAGTATTGCTATGGTGCGATTCAGGTAAAATCCAAACTAACCGAGAAAGAACTAAAAAGTGCATTTAATAATATAGTATCATTCAAAAAAATTAAAGAGATCTGGAACCAGTCAAGAGCAATTAGTAAATCCGGAAAGAAAAAACCAACTCGATGGGTTTGGAATTATATTTTCTTATGATACAGACATGTATTGGAGTGATATAGTATCAGAGCTAGAAAGACATGCACAGAGTTACGACAGGAGCACACTCCCGAACGCATTGTTCATTCTCTCCAAAGGTTTCTTCATATATGGCGACGAACACTTTGGCAGCACATATAATTCTGATATAATAAATCCCAACAATATAACTGTATATGGAAACCCTGATTACCAAGGATGTTGTCTATATCAACTTTACGACATTATATTTAGTTTACTTAGTGATACAAAAATACAGAAAGCATTTCCACATCAATATTATAGACTTCCATTAACTGCAGGTGAATACTCATATGAGTATAGCTTAGGTCAATTTGCAGAGTATGGCCATTGTGAGAAACACGGAGACTATGCCAGATCATTTACGCCTGAGACACTCGAGAAAATAATTAATTGGTGCAAGACTGCTGAGCCAATTAACTGGATAAAAGCTACAGATATTGCTTACGGCATTACTAGCGACAATGTTGAAGCGTATAAACGACAACCGGGTGACGTGAGAATTTACAACCCAGAAAACCTCCCTCTCAGTGAAATACTAGTTACTGATAGAACAATGACATATGAAGGAAAGGAAATATTTAATAAGGTACTCGCTTTTGACTCCATAAAAAGTTGTGGGATGACTATTTACATCCCTTATTATTATCAATTTACAGAAAATTTAGTTCAAACCTGTCCAAAGTGCGAAAAAGTAAAAATCCAAAAAAAATGATACCACTCAATAAAATAGCAAAACCGTGCATTTACAATCACATCTAAAAAATTAAAAACAACCCATGTTAAAACGGGTTGTTTTTAAATTCTTCACACAAGACAATACATGCTTTTAACAATACACTTGCACAAAATATTCATGAATTGTGCTTTCGAGAAGCTTTGATTTAAACTATAAACCTACCCAATTTAGATATGTTCATTCCAAAAACGGAGACAGGATAATTATGGATAAAAAGAAACTCAAAGCCCTTGCAGCAGAACTGGCTAAAGGTCTCTGACCTTGCCAGCCGAATATCTGCATTGCCTTCTACACTACAAACGTGATTGAGTCACTGAATGGTATGCTCCGAGCCGCATTTAAGCGCAAGTCACTATCTGCGTCTGCAAATATTTTCATCCAGACCCGTTAGTACCCCACTTTGCTAAAAGGAACATTCAACGCTTGAATTCTGTCAACCGCTGATAAAGCATTCAAGTGGAGGAGTATCGGTAAGCAGTCGCCCTGCTCTTTTCCCAGACTGTTTTTTGAACCTCTTACTAAGCAAGTCTTCAGTAGCGTGCCAATAGTTTCTGAAGACATCCCCCTCATCAGTATTATGATATCTAATCACCGAAAACCTTCCATCGACGACCTGCATAAATAAGACTGACGCACACCAATAATCTTCTGGAGCATTTGCTGTCACCATCAGATGGTACCAGTGCAATGTCCATTTATAACGTTGCATGATATCTTTCGCTGCCATGACGGTTTCTTCAAGCAGCCCAGCACTCTGTGAGAAACGATTAAAAATTTCCTCGGCAAACTTAATGTCAGACACAAACGCGGCTGCCATAATCCCTCTCGCTTGGTCAGCAGGCAAGGTACTGGACGTGAGCTGCCCGATCAGCGAGTGAAGCTGTAACGCTTTATCACTCAGCAGGGCTGCCCAAACCTCTTTTGAAATCGCCTCATTATCCAGTGCGCATTTCAACCGGTGTAACCGGATTGCATTGATGTCAGGCTCATCGGCCGCCTCCCAGAGGCAATGCTGATAATGAGGGATGGCTACATCGGTATGCTGAACAGCCACAACACTTTCAATACGTGTAAGTTTATGGAACAACTTCGCAGAGAGCCCGACATCAACATGAGATAGTGCGCAAGCAAGCGACAGCGCAGTATTTCTTATGAGAGGTAATTTTTCGTTCCCTTTAGCAAGGGTCGCATGGACCCATTCCACTGCCATGTCCGGCGCAAGATCCACCAGTCGTGAAAGATCATCAATGTGATGCCAACACAGAACATCCTCAACACCTTCAGCCCTGAGTGACATTTTATAGTTTTCAAATGCGTTGCTAAGCCGCTTCTGGCTGGCATAAAAGGATTTGTCATCTTCCTTTTCATCCGAAAGGTTTTGTTCCAGTGAATTTTCGTAAGCTGCATTTTTCTCGAGCCTGAAAATATGAGACTGTGCCAACGGTGACACGCTATTTTCATAAAAAATCTGCATGTCTGTCGCAATACTCGTACTCAGTGCCCGGTAGTAAAGTGAACTTACGCTCTCAACATGCGCACATATGGCATCCTGATGCTCAAGCCCCAGGAGTTTATGCCGGTGTATGAAAGTCAGATGAGAAAAAACCTGCTCAGGCTTCACCAGCCCCTGTTTAATCGCCAGTAAGCACACCCAGGAACGTTCCGACTGCTCATGCTCCGTCAGCACCACTGAAGTTTTCGTTTGCAACCATTTCATTACAAATGACAAAGCGTCAGGATTGTGTGAACGACCAGCCAACACCAGTGCCATAATACGAACCCACTCACTCCGGCTGTCAAGTATACCGGGGAGAAGAGCAGTAATGTCGTCTGTCAGAGGAGCATTCAGATAAGGAGAAAACAATAAGACAACGGATTGCCTGTGCAAATCGCGGCACGACACCGCATCCGCAAGCACCCGGTCAAACACCTCTGGAGAAAGTGGATTGATTAAGGCCAGAAGCTTGAGATTTATTTTTTGCATCTTGCCCACATGAAGCAGAGACTGATACTGAGACCACGCATCAAGTACAGGAAAAATCATCATCAGCAGGAACTGTTTTACGATAAACATATCCCCTTTGAGGGATTCCCAGATCATTTTGTCAGACGGTGAGGGATTAATAATTTTTTCTGTCAGAACCTCAGCCAGCTGTAAGGTGACAAGGGCTGTATGTTCATACGTTGCAAAAGTTCCTAGTCTCAATGCTTCGCCAGACCGGCTGAGTAGGGAATCAATCAGCCTGCGATGAACACTGATTGCATCTGCGGGATGATAGCGACATACCCCTGCACGCGCTTTTTCGAAGACCCTCTCTGTATTTCGATACTGCCTTATGGAGTACAATTCATTTACATCAGAGTCTTTATATCTTAACGCCGTGGCAGAGACATTGTCTGGCTCAGCATTATCAGGATTGCAGGGATCGGTCTTACAAAATGTTTCTTTAATATTCCAGCTATTGCCAGGGGCACGTCCTGCAGTCAGTCTGTTGATGGTATCGCTCACCCGTTCAGCATCATCCGGAAGGCCCGTTGCCATAAACACAGATACCGCCGCCCACTGCCCGTATTGTGAATTTTCCTGAGTGGTTAAACTCTCTGCATAAAACGTAAGATTCTCCCGTGTTTGACTCCAGTCGATGCGATTGAACCGTATCAAATGCGAAAATTCTTTTGTCGGTGCGTAGTGATCTCTGCGAATCTGAGTGGCAAATCGCCATTGCACCAAATGTTTTGCAAACCCAGCGAGTGGGTATCCCGCCAATATCTGAAACGTCAACAGGCTTAATTTATTGACGTCTCCTGTAGCGAGTATTTCCACATTACTGATAAGCCGGTTTTCTACCTCAGAATAAACCGTATGTTCCTTTGTTGTGAGATCCGTAGACTTTGGTCCTGCCGCTTCAGGAGGAAGATAGCTGAGCCATTGTGTCATTTTCCTGAAGAGTCTCTCCCGGGCTTTTTCATCAGAACGCACGCGTAAGAGCGCCAATGCAATCCAATCAGCATTGACCCCGGACATATCATTCAGTGCTATGCGTTCATAGGCGATGTAATAGGCAGACACCCGCTCCCTTGCCAGTGCGGTAAAAGCGTTGAGGTACTGTGCTTCAGGGTTTTGTAATCCGGCAAATCCGGTCAACACTGCTACCGCAGTTTCTTCAGAATGTGTGTGTTGTAAACAGGCAATGGTAAGTGCGGCAAGAAGAGTTTCACTGGCAATGTCGAGTGCCGCAATAGGCTCGGAAATCTGAGCAATGGTGTCCAGCGGTGAGCGGTTAGCCCGTATTGCTTTGTTCACCTGCTCAATAATGGCAAATCCAAGCGCCAGGCTGAGCCCATCCTCACAAATTGAATACCGGGTTGCATCTTCTGTTAGTGGAATAAAAAACCGTCCGTCTTCGACCGCGCCAGTTCCTCCTTCAAAGACTGAAAAGTCCTCTTTTTGCTCACACGTCAGGCGGTGAAACATTTCACTACCGTGATCCTGAAGCTTACGCGTAAATACCAGCGCGGTGTCTTCATAGCTGTTCTGGTCAATAGCTCTGATATGTTCAAAGAGGAGACGGGGAATACTCAGTTCTTCGAGATTTGCGAGCTGATCCCCATTTGTCAGCCTCAGTGCGATACTCAGCACTCTGGGATTGCATAAACTTGCTGCGACCTGCGTATTCAGGGATTGTGCGTCAATTTTGTGCATTAACAATATGCTATCTCTTTCTGCTACTGACCATTCAGGCACGTCCAACTGGATATGGCTGCTTGCAAGGCTTGGCTTTACTGAGGCATCAAAAAAGCGCTTGCGAGTAGTCACTACCAGCTTTCCCCCTCTGGCAGAGAGTGTTTCGTTAATCTGATCAATTATCCTCGCCCAGCGTTTATCAGGGCGCTGATTAAGCCCATCGAGGATCACAAGCCATCTTTGTGTCGGTCTGACTTCCGGGTTTCGCCAGTCATCAAGAAGTTTCAGACACACATTCGGCTCAGGCCTGTCTGTATCCGGCAGGCAACGACCTGTCGCTCTGGCAAGAATATCGATACTGTCCTCAGCGTTGCCAACATCTTCAGCGCTGATGAAGACTGTAAAAGGAGGGGACGCTAACTCAAGCCATGTCTGGGCCACTAACCACGATTTACCATTGCCCTCGTTTCCGGTAACAACGATGATATCGTCTGGGTTCTTATCGCAGATATACCCGGATAATGCGGAAACCAGCTCATTGCGAGAGAGAAGAGACGCTGATGCGCCAGGACACAGTGGCTGCCCCAGCCTTTTTTTGGCGAGGGTTTTCCCTGAGAATGTTTCGCGTAAAAAGCGCGCATTTAGCTCACGGAGTATATCTGCTTTAAAACGCTGTTCTGGTGAGAGATGAAGCTGTACGCAGTCAAGTTTTTGCAAAATTGATTTATATTGCTCCCTATAAATCATCTGGCCTACAGGATCCTGCAGGCAGGCCATTACCCCCTGCTCAATAGCAGCTACAGCGCGCATAATTACATCTGCGGCAGCACTACGATGTTCACCTGAAATGTCAGAATAACGTTGTGAGAGTGAATGCCAGGCCTGCATAGATGCCTCTTCCCCTTTTAATCGATTCAGAGCAAGCTGCATTAAAAGTGTTTGGGTCTGAGATTCATTCAGCCAGTCCCTGACATGCGGTTTTGAGAAGGGTTCTGTCTGCACAATGGTTCGTTCAAGAATGTTTTTTAATATTTTGAACTGGCCTGAATTGGGTCGGGTATCTCCACCAACATGGATAAGCGTATCTTCCATTATCTTGACGATACTTTCTTCAACAGGACCACGGACGGCGCGCCGTTCTGCACGGATACGTTTAGTTGCAGGCAGTACATTTTTTAATGCCGCGAAAAGGGATTTGATGAGTACTAAAACGTCCAATATTACAGAGTCCTTAAATATTAAGATGCGGGAAATTATAACCTTATTTCGTTATACATCCACTTGATGTGAACCTGTTGGCACAGTCCATTTTGTCGACGGAGGTTGACGAGAAGCGAACTCGGGCTTACGACTCGACGAACAAATACGCCGGGAGGGCCTAAGGCTTTGATAAGCATTGCCGATGATTTTTCAGCTAAGATGCTCCCGCTTATTAAGATGTTTTCACGGATCCGCACAGTATTGAATGTTAAGAATCTTTAAGATCCGTTTTGCCAGGCCAATTAACGATAAACGACTATGACCTGAGGTGAGGACGCACTACTGCGTCTGACTGTGTAAAGGAGAATACATGGCAAGCATTGTTTCGGAGTACCAACGCTTTCTCAATTGTTTAACGCAGCAGGACGTTCCTGATGATGTCCGGCGACTTGCGTATCTGATCTTCGATCATATCCAACCTCTCGCTGAAGTCGGCTCGACTCTCCGGGCGCGTTCAGTTTTGATGGCTAAGAAATTCTTCCCGGACTCATTACTTTCTATCCGGACTTAACTTTTTCACCCGGACCTATACCTCCCCTCCCCCGTTCCGCGCTATAACCGCTCCGACACTCTGTTCCCCTGAGGTGCAATCATGAAAACCAGTACAGACTGTAACGATGCTTTTCCCGAAAGCGGCAATGTGCGTATGCGGCAGGTAGTCCAGTTTCTGGCGATGAGTGAATCGTCGGTTTACCGCCTGCTTAAAGACACCGACTTTCCCCGCCCCGTCCACCTCTCTTCCCGACTGGTGGTCTTCGATGCCGCTGAAATCCGTCAGTGGCAACAGCGCCGCACCGCCATCCGTTAATCCACGCTCAGGGATGAGCCGACTGATACCCCATCATGAAACGCGCGCCCTTTCTCTGTAAGCAGTCTCCGGACCGCACGCACGAAGTGGTAATCCTTGCCGGAAGCCAGGCATGGGAGACCTCACGCGTATGGCGAAAAGATCCCGACCGGGAAGATGATGTTCCCCCGGTGGTACTCGGCCCGGATGAACTGGCCGATCTGGACAACCTGACCATAATCAGGCCCGACACGCTCTACGTCCGGGTATTTCGAACCGGCGATATCCGCGAAGAGGAGTTGCTGAAAATCGCCGTAAAACTGGCGCACGCGGGTGTGCAGATGGCCCGGCTGATGAGCCCTGACGGTGAGTTGCTGGAGAACTGGACCGGACAGCTTGCACGCCTGCGACAGGAAAGGCCTTCTGACATCCTGCCGGATCACTTCCGCCTCGATGAAGAAGCGCTGTGGTTTGACAAGCTCACCGAACGCCGGGACGGTGAAAGCGACGTCCAGCCCCAGCGCATCTGTTCCCCTCTGCGCGTCACCGCCATCACCTGCGACAGCCATGACGGCAGCTATGGCCGCCTGCTGGAATGGCACACGACCACCGGGCAGTCGCGGCGCTGGGCCATGCCGATGGCAATGCTCAGCGGCAACGGCGAGGAGCTGCGGCGCATTCTGCTGGAGAATGGCCTGACCTATATCTCCACCCGCCCCGCCCTGCGCAGCCTGTTATGTGAATATATCTCGCGGTCACTCCCCGGACGCCGGGTCACCTGCGTGGAGAAAACCGGCTGGCATTGCGGGGTGTACGTGCTGCCGGATGAGGTTATCGGTCCCGATGGCAACAATGTCATCCTTCAGGGCAGCCACTACCTGACCGGCGGCTTTGCACAGTCCGGTACGCTGGCGGAATGGCAGGAGCAGGTCGCCGCACTCTGTGCAGGTAACTCACGGCTGGCCTTTGCCGTCTGCTGTGCGCTGGCTGCCCCGTTGCTGTGCCTGACCGGAACGGGTGGCGGAGGCTTTCACCTGCGCGGTGAGTCCACCGACGGCAAAACCAGAGTGATGAAAGTGGCCGCTTCCGTCTGTGGCGGCACAGATTACTGGCACTCCTGGCGAGCCACCGGGAATGCGCTGGAGGGAATTGCCAGCCGACACAATGATGCCCTGCTGCCGCTCGATGAACTGCGCGAAGTGGACCCGCGTGAAGCCGGAATGATTGCCTATATGCTGGCGAACGGCCAGGGCAAGGGCCGCGCCCGCACTGACGGCGAAGTACGTAACCGCAGGCACTGGACACTGCTGCTGTTCTCCACCGGGGAGCTGTCGCTGGCGGAACACACCGAACGCGCCGGGGA
Organism: Enterobacter sp. RHBSTW-00994; assembly: GCF_013782625.1. NCBI lineage: Bacteria > Pseudomonadati > Pseudomonadota > Gammaproteobacteria > Enterobacterales > Enterobacteriaceae > Enterobacter > Enterobacter sp. RHBSTW-00994. The sequence goes on from NZ_CP056199.1 coordinate 3,580,998, forward strand.
GCGTCTCTACGCCGGGATGGACGTGCGCATGGTACAAATCCCCAGCGACACCGGGCAGCATGGCGCGTTTGAGCAGCTACACGGCTTTGCCAGCGGCCAGCAGTTCGCCGATACCCTCTGCGACAGGGTCGCCCGCTTCCACGGCACCGCTTTTCGTGCCTGGCTGATCTTCCTCACCCGCGACATGGACGCCAGCCCATAGGTGATTACCAGAGTCATCCGATGAAGTCCTAAGAGCCCGCACGGCGCAAGCCCTCCGGGCTTTTTTGTGCCCTAAATAATATAGCGACGATGGCTATAACCACCAATGCACACTGAATTCTAATAAGAGGGTAGAGTGTGAAGTATGTCAAATAAGCGATCACGGGCCGTGATAAAGGGTTCATGCCCACTTTCCAGCTCGCGGATATCATCTACTTCGGCACGTTCAGCCATGATTCTCTGTAGCGATGGCGATATAGCCTGATCCAGCGTACAAATCACATAGCTTTTCTTAAGAACCTTGAACGCCTCGCTGACTGCAACCGGTGAAACAACAGGTGCAAGGGGTTGCGGTCTGAATAGCTTAATAAATGGAAGATAGTCCTCCTCCTTTCCATCATTAAAAAATGTGGCGGCAATATGTTCTTCATTGAGGGTTGCTGTCATAGCGGACGCGTCAACACTTGCCACAGGACCAGCAACGCCCATCTGCGCACTCTTTTCCCCCAACTGCATAACCGATTCGCCATGAGCGGGTAGAAATGCGCAGATGTATACCACACGGCTATACAGTTCAGGAGAAACGGATGCTGCATGCGTAACAACAGCGCCTCCCATACTGTGTCCGACCAGGATCACATCACCTGATGTAGATAACGCCTGCGTTTTCTCCAGGACACGCCCTGCACAAGTATCAAGGCTCACCTGCGTCGCTGGAGTCATATCGTCACCACTTCCCGGGAGATCAAAAAACGAAACCTCGTGACCTTCGTCCTGGAGTGCTGTAGCCAGCGCCTTCCAGGCCCATTGCCCTTGCCAGGCGCCATGCACAAGCAGGTATTTACGGGACATAGGTATTTCCTTGCGTTAACAATAAAAGAAAAAGTAGACCCCGTATGCCGGGCGTAAGCCAGATGCAGTATTACACTTAAAAACCATAACACCTCAGGGAAAGAAAAATGAGGTACTGCGTCATACTCTGTTTATAATACTTTTATTCATTGAAATGCGGAGGTGGCATACTTATGGATAATATATCAATTGAAAAATCTATAGCCGCACTTGGTTCAGCCATAATAAATTCAGAAAAATCAGTGTTATTGACCTATGAAAAAAACCAGCGAATCAATACACACAACACAGATGTCATTTATTATGTAGCAAAGGGTAATGTCTCCATACACTCAGAAGATCACCATGGGTTACTATTATTTAACATCTTTGCACCCGAAATCATTGGTCTTGAAAAGATAAGAGGGGTGAACATCATGGGGCATCTTCGCTGCCACACGGATGTTGACATTTATACATTAAAAACAGATGACGCCATTTCTCTTTTTAATGAGCAGAACTTGTGGTCCAATGCATATGATGGTTTATTGCGCTACCTCAACTCACTTTCCCGAAGAGAGCGCAGATTAAACCAACCCAAAATAAGTCACATCATCATTGAGCATATAAAATACATTTGGACATTAAGACCCGATCAAAGGGAAAGAACATCTATTTTTTCTTATATTTTACAAAGAAGTAATATATCACGAAGTGCGGTCCATAAAACTGTCGCAGAACTGGAAAAAGAAGGTCTGATTCTGGTACAGCGGGGGATATTGATTGAATGCCACCTTGGTGCGCCAGATTAATTATCACCCCTACATTCATTTAATGACGAAAAGCCGGTGAATCAATATACTCACCGACTTTTTACTGGATGATGTTATCCGTTAAATGATGGTCATATTACCAGCCGTAACTCACACCACCTCCAATCACAAAATTCTGCTGCGTATCATCTGATACCGATGCTTTGACAATAACGCGTTCTCCGGCACGGGCAGAGAACCCCACAGCCGCAGCACTTTCTCCATCCGTCGAGCCTACGCCAGCACCAATGCTAAACGTCTGCCCCTGAATAACCTGAGGGATATTTGCCATTGCAGCCACGCCTGAGATAGCAGCAGAAGCGCGCTGGCGGTTTTCGTCAATCCGGTTATTCATTTTACTGAAATTCTTGTCCGTATCGGATTTCAGCGTTGTGATCTGCTCTTCCTCAGCGGCAATATTGGCACTGTTTTCTGCTACGCGATGGTTGGTAGCCTGGATAGCGTTCTCATTTTCTTCCGCGTGGGCATACGCAATATCCGCACGTGATTGAGCCTCCTCCCCTTTGGCTTCTGCACGTGTCACACTGGCTGACAGGGTATTCAATGTATTGTTTTTTGTAACGTCTACTGCATTGGCTTTCGAATCGGTAAGTGCTTGCGACTGCGCAAGAGTACGCTGCTGATTGCTCACCACACGGGCATCGCCTTCGGCCTGTTGCAGGGCGGTTACCTGCGGCGCGGTGCGCTGGATATTGCCCTTCACCTGACCGAACTTCTGCTCCAGCATCGCAGCATGCAGGGCCTGCGTCTGGCCTGCGGTGCGGGTCTGGTTGTCCGCCACACGGGCATCACCTTCCGCCTGTTGCAGGGCGATTACCTGCGGCGCGGTGCGCTGGATATTGCCCTTCACCTGACCAAACTTCTGCTCCAGCATCGCCGCATGCAGGGCCTGCGTCTGGCCTGCGGTGCGGGTCTGATTGCCCACCACACGGGCATCACCTTCGGCCTGTTGCAGGGCAGTCACCTGCGGCGCGGTGCGCTGGATATTGCCCTTCACCTGACCAAACTTCTGATCGAGAATCGCCGCATGCAGGGCCTGCGTCTGGCCTGTGGTGCGTGCCTGGTTGTCCGCCACCCGGGCATCACCTTCGGCCTGTTGCAGGGCGGTTACCTGCGGCGCGGTGCGCTGGATATTGCCCTTCACCTGACCAAACTTCTGATCGAGAATCGCCGCATGCAGGGCCTGCGTCTGGCCTGTGGTGCGTGCCTGGTTGTCCGCCACACGGGCATCGCCTTCGGCCTGATCACGCTTTACAGAAAGCGGGACGACCTGGGGATTGGAATGAACGCTATCCAGAGGAGGAAGAGTATGTAATGTTGAATTGCCATACCAGGTGACGCCAGTCATATAGTCGCGTACCGCCTGCAGGTCCTTCATATAATCGGCTTTCATATTATTAATAATATAAGAAGGAACATCTGGATTTGCTTGTTGATAAGCTTTAATTAAATCCTGATCTGCTGCCGTTAAATGTGCCTGTGCAACACCAGAGGAGGCTGACGCGATAATCGCCAACGCAATAAACTTCATTTTCATTAAAATTATCCTGTAAAAATACCTCGTCAATAGCGAGGCACTTTTATCATCAATAAAGCGCACTGCATTGACGCATAGATATACCGTGACTCATCGCCACTGACATTGTGCTTTGGCTATTAACCGTTCCAATATTTATTACCAGAAAAGGCAATACTTTATTTATCACGATAAGAATGATCGCGACACTTACTCGCATACAAAAAAAACAAGCGCATCTAAATGTTTACATTATCAAACTAAAAACATCTCCATGCCAGCCTATACGATGCATTAATCTTTCCTGTAAAATCGGTAAAAACGTTCTCACCACCTCAAAAATCACGTAGCAAAAATACCGTTGAAATTAATTAAACGCAAACACATCAGCCTGGCAATTATGTGCAAAATTACACATTACAAATCCCTCACAAATAACAAACTTTGATTTCACCTCACAATAAAATGAATAAAAATGATAACAGTTATTATTTCAACACAACGATTACACCAATGGCAGAACGCACTGCACTCTTCCCCATATTTATCACGTGAGAAAAAGATAAAAACCTGCATGTTATTTCGTCCACTTTTTAACCAGCACACGTCTTGCTCCACTTACAGTTTTTTCTTAGAGCCATAACGAATTATCCATGCCATCCTTAACCACGCTCATAACACTGAAAACGTTAGTTGAGGAAAAAAGATGAAAACGACAATGATTGCACTCTCAGCCCTTCTGCTGGCTTCTCCTGTTTTTGCGACGACCACACATGCAACCGACGACACTGTTGCCGCGGCAAATGAAAATGCCAATACCGCGAAGCAAAAACTGCATCAGGAACAGCACAAAGGCGAAGAGCTGAAGCTCAAATCTAAACATGCTGCTGAAGGTAAAAGTGAGAGCCTGGGCAGCAAGGTCAGTGAAGACTCCCAAAAGGCCTGGAATAAAACGAAAGAAGGCACAGAGAAAGGTTGGGACGCTACCAAAGAAGGCGCTGAAAAAGGCTGGAATAAGACCAAACAAGGTGCAGCAGACCTGGAAAAAAAAGTCACTGAATAAGCTGCTTACCCTTACCCCTGAAGGCCGCAAATGCGGCCTTTTTCATTTCTCCCCTCCAGTCAGTCACAGAGAACCGAATAAATTCTCTCCTTCGGGCGTTTACGCACTGCCTGAATAACGGAGTGTTTTTTATGACCCGGTTTACTTCCCTGTTGTTTGCGCTGTTCCTTAGCTCACCCTTGTATGCGATACCCCACTCCAGCGATATCGATCGGGATAACACAGCCATCGTACTTTCATGGCACGCCTTCGGAGGACTCCTTTCCCGGGCGTGGCTGAACAATGTCACAGGGAACGTGACCCTCGATCCCGATAACGAGTTTAACGATCATGTTCGCGTGACGATCCCCGTTTCGACGCTGATCGCCTCCAACAGCCTGCTCACCTGGCAACTCAAGAGCGATATGTTCTTTGACGCTCAGCACTACCCAACTATCACCTTTATCAGTAGCAGAGTCGTCCCACTGGATAGCCACCGCTTTCGGATATTTGGTGTGCTGGATGTGAGGGATATCCGCCAGCCAGTGATTCTGGAAGCAGAACAGAGAGAACAGAACGGGTCATTAATCCTTCACGCAACCACCTCGATATCCCGCTCTGCCTTTAACATGACCCGTTTTGCGGTGGTGGTTGACGACCGTATTACGATCAATATTGATATTCAGGCCCATCAGCATTAAGCCCTATACCATCCCCTTTTGTAATCCTTGCGCCATTTCCTGCAACTGCTGCGCCGGGTTACGGCCTATAAGGACGAACTGATAGCCCCGATGATTCCACCAGGCAATGTTCATATTGTGCCGTTTCTCTTGTTGAACGGGTGTCGACTCGCCCTTCCCTCTGGCGGAAATACACAGCGCCATCGGGCCATAATCCGTGTGCAGCCAGGCAATCTGGGCGATAGAGGTACTCTCGTAGCGCAGAATGCGTACCATTTTTAACTCAGCCCCCTGTAGCATCAGTTGCTGTTCGTTCAACTGCAGGCCAACATCCTGCGCTGTTCGGGTTAATCCTTTCTGGATGACAGAAGGAGCACTGTCGGCATCCACCAGCGTTTCCGCACTGTAAAGCGACATGTACTGCGCCTCCAGATCGCGGATATGTTCACTTTCGTCAAACTCAGCAGCACCAGGATGGAGCAGATACCCAAGCCCCGAGCCTATCACCAGACAACTGAGTGAGGCGGCAATCAGTGACCGACGCGTGACACCCACACGTGGCACAGGGTGTTCAGCCAGATGCGCATTCAATGTCTCCTGCATACGTGCAAGCGGCGCATCCTCCAGTAAGGATGCAAAGGCCTGTTTATAATTCTGATGGCTTTCCATCAGTTCTGCAGTGCGTCCGGAAAGTTGCTCGTCATTGCGCAGAGCCTGCTCAAACTGACGCGCATCGGCATCCTCCATTTCACCATCAAGCCACGTCACAATGGCATCATCATGGTAAGGGGGCGTAAAACGTATGGATTTCAAGAGCGTCTCTCCTTTGTCTGAAGGGGGACATCAAACGCTTTTGCCAGCGTAGCGCGTGCAGTGGCTAATCGACTCATAATGGTTCCAACAGGAACCGATAAGGTCTCCGCCGCCTCCTGATAGGTGAACCCTTCGACATAAACTAAAAAAACCGTATTACGCTGCGCTTCCGGCAATACATTCACCCGTTGCATAATTTTCCGGTAACGCAGGCTGTCATCATCACTGTCTCGCGTATCCGGGGCGACCAGATCCTCGCTTTCGACAAAACCTTGCCCCAGACGCACACGTTGCGCCCGTAAGTCAGATATCCATATTGAGTGGAGAATCGAAAACAGCCATCTGTCGATACGCGTTCCAGGCGTAAACTGCGCGCTCTTTTCGAGCGCGCGAACACAGGTAGACTGAACCAACTCTTCGGCAATATCACGATTGCGCGACAGCACCAGACCGTAGCGCCAAAGGCGCGTCAGGTGGGCGGCAAGCTGCTGGCGAATGTCACTGGTGGTGATTTTCAGTTCCTCCGGGAATGGCTCAGGATTCAGGGTGTCCATTAATCGCGGCCTGTAAATCGCGATACTCTTCGCAACCCTGACCGCAAATACTGGCAATCACCTTCAACTGCTCTTTTGCAAGGTCAGGACGACCTTTTACCATCCATGCCTCTCCCAGGTATTCGCGAGCTTTGGCATACCGGGGCGCAATGGCAAGCGAACGTTGGTAGTAACCAATACCCTCATCCGTTCGTCCAAGTTTACGAGTGGCGTAACCCCGATAGTTCCAGGCTTCGGCCGTATTCCCGTTTTTTAGCGTATCCAGCAGATTCAGTGCAGCCTGGTACTCCCCCTTTTTCGCCAGGTGGTAAGCGTAGTGGGTTTTATCTTGATCGCTAAGACTGCTGGTTTTGTCAGGCACGCATTTCCTGGTCACACTGTCATACACCTGCCCGGATGGGCAGTCTGGCGTTTTACTCTCAGTACTATTATCGCCCATAGCCAGCGACGGTGGGATCTGCAGGCAAAATAGCAGTACCGGGATTGTCAGGTAGCGAGCGGTCGTTGGGGTGTTCATGTTCAGCTCCAGGGTAAGTGCACATTAGGTGTACCTGTGGTTAACGCACATCCCTCTCCTTTTATTCATTGCCCAGCCCATTTTTTTTGCTTTTCTACTGAAAATGGACTGCCGTAATATTTAAAAGCAATCTATCAGATCGAAATAATAATCAACTGGCAATTAGCCCATCTAGCAGATAATAATTATTGCGCCAGAAAAAATCTTTAAAATAAAAATAAAAACATAATATATCATGTTCCAGAGTTCATTTAACAAGGCTTAAACAATTATTAAGCGGCCATTAAATTAAACCCTATAAAAACTGAAGAAGCATCACAAAATTATCTCACCCACCCCATTCAATATCAATTCAACGACCTCCAACCCCTTGCAAACTCTGACCGCAGGCATTTCGACACGATTCAGCGTGAACCACTACTCAGACACCAATCTTTTATTAAGAACAACTTAATATTTATTCACCACGACTAAATTTGCGCATTCCTTTATTTATAGCTATATCATTTTCAGAGGCAAAAAATAGTAACTCCATAATTTAAAGGGTCTTACATACAGCAAAAGAACCGGATAAATTCAACCTACAAGAAATAATGTATTTCAGACTGACGTAGCCACTCTTCGTACTGGCGGGCATCGCTCACGCCAAAGAAATCAACGGTAGACGACTATCAGGCATAGCGATTCAACCGGGGGGGCGGGTCACTTTATTACAACTCTGCTGGGAGTCATAACCATATGAGCCAAATCTCTGTCATCTCCAAATTGACTGGCGTGGAAACCACCACGGAAAGTACCCAGATAACCCTGGATCATTCCTCTATTGTTAAACTTCACCTGGAACGCTCAGATATCGAGCACTTCACCCGCAGCAATAACGATCTTGTGATCACCCTGCACTCCGGCGAAACCATTACCATCAAGAACTTCTATCTCGTCGACGGAGAGGGGCTTAGCCAGTTAGTACTTGAAGAGAGCAACGGCGCACTATGGTGGGTTGAAGAGCCCGCAACAGCCCTGCACTACGAATCCATTGAATCAACAGACATGCTACTGGCTGCAGCCGCAACCGGAGCTGACTCCACAACCGGTAGTGCGATTTGGCCATGGGTGCTTGGCGGAATTGCCGCCGCAGGTGGCGTCGCCCTTGCAGCTGGCGGAGGAGGAGGTGGTGGTGGCGGTAGTGGTGGTGGAAGCGATCCCAGCAATCCTGGTCAGCCTTCAACGCCAGATACCACCGCGCCTGCGGCCCCTGTTATTTCCGGAGCGGCAGATAATATCGGTACGATTCAAGGCTCGCTCACCAGTGGGCAAAGCACAGATGATACTCGCCCGACCTTAACCGGCACGGCAGAAGCCGGCTCGACAGTGACGATCTATGATAACGGCGCGATTATCGGCACAGTAGTGGCAGGTAGCGACGGGAAATGGAGCTTCACACCGTCGACCGATTTAAGCGAAGGCACGCACAGTATTACGACCCGAGCCACCGATGCTGCGGGCAACACGGGAGCAACCTCTCCCCCGTTTACGCTGGTGGTGGATACCACACCACCCGCAACACCAACCGTGTTAAATGCTAACGACCACACAGGCTCTTCCGTCGCGCAAATCCTGACGGGGAACTACACGCATGCCAGTAAGCCCGAATTTAACGGGAAAGGCGATCCCGGTGACACCATCACCCTCTATGACAAAGGGGTAAAAATAGGTGAAACCATCGTCGATGCCAACGGTAACTGGAGTTTTACCCCCAAAACCCCCCTCTCTGAAGGGGCGCATTCCCTGACCGTCAGTGAAACAGATCCCGCCGGCAACAGTAGCGGCATGTCCAAACCGCTTAACTTTGTTATCGATACCCAGCCGCCAGCCCAGCCCGTTGCTCAGATCAACGGCACTGGGGATCAGATTACCGGTACAGCCGAAGCGGGAAGCACAATCACCATTAAAAATGCCACAGGAACCGTGATCGGAACCACCACTGTGGATAACACCGGGCACTTTACCGTCACGCTCTCACCTGCCCTTTCAAACGGCGAAAAACTCACTGTTACGGCGGTTGATGAGGCCGGAAACAGCAGCACGCCTGCCAGCCTCACCGCTCCGGATACCACCGCCCCGGCGATGCCGACTAACGTCGTGGTGAATCATGATGGCGACCACGTCACGGGTAAAGCCGAGCCAGGCAGTGATATCAAGATTACAGATGAGAAAGGAGTGCAGATCGGCACAGGCCAGGCGGACAGCAACGGTAATTTCGATGTTCAGATTTCACCGTCACAAAATAATGGCCAGGTCCTGAATGTCACGGCCACCGATGCCGCAACTAATACCAGCCAGCCTGCCCACGCCACAGCGCCCGACACCACCGCGCCGGATGCCCCAACCAATATGGTTGTCTCCGCTGATGGGTTAACCCTGACCGGCAAAGCAGAAGCAGGTAGCACTATTACGGTAAACAACGGGACAAAAAACGTGGGAACGGTGGTAACGGATGATAAGGGGAATTTCACCGTCACACTCAATCCGCCGCAGCGTAATGGCGAGACGCTTTCCGCCACCGCCACCGATCAGGCCGGTAATACCGGGCTACCGGGGACGGCGGCAGCACCTGACACAACCCCCGCGCAAACGCCTGAAATTCTTGGCGTTACCGATAATGTCGCTGACTTTACGGGAAGCGTCTCCAACGGCGGGCTGACTAACGACAACCACCCCACGATTTACGGTAAAGGTGAGGCAGGAACTACGCTCAACCTCTACAGCAATGGTGATTTTATGGGTTCTGTGACCATTCAAAATGACGGCTCGTGGACGTTCCCGGCCACGGTGACGCTCCATGAGGGCGGTAATGTCCTGATAGCACAGGCGGTCGATCCCCATGGGCTGCCCAGCGGGACATCCACCTCCTGGACGGTCAATGTTGATACCGGTAAACCCGATGCACCGACACTGAAGGATGTTATTGACGATACGCCTGCCAATACCGGAGTGATCATCAGCGGCCAGTTGACCAACGATAATACCCCAACCTTCAATGGTACTGGCGAACCAGGGGCCATCATCAACGTGACAGAAGCCGGTAAAGTCATCGGAACTGCACAAATTGATGAGAATGGCGTATGGACCTGGACACCAGGCGCTACGCTGCCAGATGGCGCACACAGCCTGACTTTTGTCGCCGTGGATGCCGCTGGCAACCACAGTGATCCTTCTGCAGTATTTGTACTCAACCTCTCAACCGTTGCGCCGGGCGTACCAACGATCGATGCCGTGACAGATGATGTTGGCAGCATCAAAGGCCCCGTAACCAGCGGCAAGCCAACGGATGACACCCAGCCACTGCTGGAAGGCACAACCACATCGGGCAACACCATTGCCATTTACGATAACGGTAAATTCCTGGGAAATGCCACGGTGAACAGCAGTGGGCACTGGAGTTTTACGCCAACGGTTCCCCTCAGCAACGGAACTCACAGCATCACAGCGGTTGCAATTAACGAAGCGGGCAACACGTCCACTTCCAGCCCATTTGTTGTGGAGGTGGATACTCTGGCCCCGAGTGCGCCCTCAACGCCGGTGGTCACCGTTAACCCGGATGGCATAGACGTTATCTTGCAACCGGGTCAGCCAACGCGCGACACCACGCCAACACTGAGTGGTTCGGGGTCAGTTGGCGATATTATCACCATCTATAACGGCAACAGCGTACTCGGAACCGCCAAAGTCGATGAGAACGGTCATTGGGCGTGGACACCCGATCCAGCGCTTCCCAACGGAACCTACAACATCAGTCTGACCGCAACAGACACAGACGGAGCAGGCAACGAAAGCCCCGCCTCCCATGCTGCGACGATTATTATTGATACCGATGCCCCGCTCGCACCCGCCGCGCCTGTGGTCACGGACAATGTGGATGCGTTCACAGGCCATATCAGTAATAACAGCACGACAAACGACGGGCGTCCTGTATTGAGTGGAACAGGGGAACCAAACTCCATTATCACTGTTTATGACACCTACAATGCGGTAAAAATCTCACTGGGAACGGCCACCGTCGACTCCACAGGACACTGGAGTTTCCAGCCTTCTACGTCACTGGGCCAGGGCAATCACACCTTTAGCACGACCGAAAAGGATGAGGCGGGCAACATCAGTAGCGAAGGGGCAACCATCACTGTCACGGTGGATACCATTGCTCCTAATTCGCCGTCGAACCTGCTCATCAACGCACAAGGCACAATACTTTCTGGTACAGCCGAAGCGGGCTCTACAGTGGAAGTACGGGATGCCACGAACAAAGTTATTGGGACAGGCACTGCTGACGTGAACAATCACTTCACGATCACGCTCTCCTCGCCACAGGGTTCAGGAAATGCGCTGACCATCACGGCTGAAGACAAGGCCGGGAATACCAGTGATGCCGCCAACTGGACGGTGATCGGGACCGTTAAGCCACCGGTTATTGACGCCATCATCGATGATGTCGGCACAATTCAGGGGAACATTAAAGGCGGGATCTCGGACGATACCCTGCCCACGATCAGCGGGACAGCCGAAGCCGGTAGTACGGTCAGGCTTTATCAGGATGGCTCTCTGGTGGCGACCATTGTCTTGAGTCCAGGACAAACCACCTGGAGCTACCAGCTCACGAACCCGCTGACTGAAACCGCACACAGTTTTACCGCCACCGCCACGATAGGAGCCAATACCAGTTCGTTCTCCGAGCTGGCAAATGTCATCATTAATCTCTCGACCGCAGGCACGCCCGTGATCAGCGCCGTGACCGATGACGTACCGCCGTATACTGGAGCGCTGACAAGCGGCCAAACCACCAACGATAAAACACCCACCCTGAGCGGAACGTCTGGTGCAAACGACACCATCTCGATCTACGATGGGCTGACGAAGATTGGCGAGACCACCGCCGGGCCGGATGGGAAATGGAGCTATACCACTGACCCGCTATCTGAGGGCAGCCATAGTCTGACCATCACCGTGAAAGATTCCGGTAACAACGTCAGTGTGCCTTCTGAAGCTTTCGTGGTAATTGTCGATACCACCCCACCGCTTCAGCCAACCATTGATACCGTTACCGATGATGTGCCGCTGATTTTGGGCAACGTCGCTAAAAATGATGCCACCAATGACACCACCCCGACCTTGTCCGGTACGGCCGAAGCGGGAAGTACGGTGTCGATCCGTGATAATGGCGTAGAAATTGGGACCGTTGTTGCGGGAGTTGGCGGAACATGGATCTTCACCCCGACAAAAGGCCTGGCTGACGGTACGCATACTTTCACCGTGGTCGCTACCGATGCCATTGGCAATCAGAGCGTCATCTCAGACGGGTATACCGTTACCATTGCCACAACCCCTCCCGCTCAGCCAACGCTGGACACTCTTCTGGATGATGCGCCATCCGGACTGGGGAATCTGACAAACGGTCAGTTGACCAACGACAACACGCCAACCCTCAACGGGACAGGGACCAGCGGCAATATTATCCACATTATGGATAACGGTACGGAAATTGGCACAGTAACGGTTCTCAATGGCAAATGGAGCTTTACGCCAACCCTGCCGCTGGGCGACGGTGTTCATAATCTGCGTGTTTTCGCCAGTGATGCTGCGGGCAACACCTCTACCACAACACCGGCTTTTGCGATTACGGTTGATGCAACACCGCCAACGAATCCCGTCGTCACAAGCGTAGTCGATGATATCGGGCCGGTGACCGGGCAAATTGCACCGGGAGGGACAACGAACGATAACCGACCGACACTCAGCGGTACGGGGGAAATCGGTTCTACCATCCACATTCAGGAAGGCGGGGTCGATATTGGCACTGCCGTGGTGGGCGCAAATGGGACCTGGACGTTCACGCCAGGTACAAACATGGGCGAAGGACTCCATACTCTGGTGATTGTCGCCACCGATCAGGCAGGAAACACCAGCCCTGGCAGTGCTAACGTCATCTTTACCGTTGATACCCTCGCACCATCGGCTCCTGTTGTGCTGACGGTGAGTGACGATGTAGGCAGTAAACAATTACCCCTCGTCAGTGGGCAATCCACAGATGACACCACGCCCACGTTTACCGGCTCAGCAGATCCAGGGGCGGTGATCACCATTTACGATAACGGTATCCTGCTGACCCAAATCACCGCCGATGGCGCAGGCGTCTGGATCTATACCCCTCCGGCCCTGAGCGAAGGCAGCCACGGATTTACCTTTACCGCCACAGATGCAGCGGGCAACGTTGGCCCGGCATCTGGCGCATTTACCGTTATCGTTGATACGACCAAACCCTCTGTGCCGTTTATTACTCAGGCCATTGACGATGTTGGAACGGTTCAGGGCGTACTCGGAAGTGGACAAGTCACCGACGATATCAATCCACTGCTGAAAGGCACGAGTGAACCCCTGGCTACCGTGAGCATTTATGATGGCTCAACGCTTCTGGGTACGACCCTCTCTGACGCCAATGGTAACTGGTCCTTCCAGGTGATCTCCAGCCTGAGCGAGTCAACCCACAACTTCACGGTTAGGGCGACCGATGCGGCCGGAAACCTCAGCGATTCATCCGCATCGTTTACGCTGACAGTTGATTTAACCCCGCCCGCACCGCCGGTCATCACCTCTGTGGTTGACGATGTTGCGCCGGGCATCGGCAGCCTGACGAATGGCCAGGCAACAAACGATAACCTGCCAACGTTATCTGGTACGGCGGCAATCGGTTCGCTGGTTCGCATCTATGACGGTACAACGCTTATCGGCAGCGTCGTCGCCACCAACGGAACCTGGAGTTTTACCCCCACAGTGGCACTGGCTGACGGCCCACACGCACTAAAAGCCACCGTCAGTGACGCGGCGGGCAATCCAAGTACCGACTCCAACGTGTTTAACATCATTGTGGATGCCACTGCCCCTAACGCCCCGATCATCACCCGTATTCTTGATGATGTGGGGTCCGTCACCGGGCCGATTTCCAGCTCAATTCCGACCAATGACAACACACCAGAGCTCCACGGCACAGCAGAAGCCAATGCCGTCGTGCGCATTTATGATGGCGCACTGCAAATTGGCCAGGTCACGGCAGATATCAACGGTAACTGGACATTCACCACCGCCACACTGCCTGACGGACAACACAACTTCAGCGTGACCGCCAGTGACGCGCTGGGCAATACCAGCACTTCCTCAGCAATTAGCTCTATTGTGGTCGATACACTTGGGCCGCTCGCACCGACGGGGCTTCTGGTGACTAACGTAGGGACACGCGTGACGGGCCTGGCGGAAGCGGGCAGCACGGTGACGATCACCTCCAGTGGTGGCACTGTACTTGGTACAGCAACCGCCGACGGTAATGGCAACTTTACCGTTACGCTCAATCCTCCGCAGACTAACGGTGAGATCCTGCTCGCGTTTGCTACCGACAAAGCCGGTAACCTGGGGATTTCAGCCAACGTCATCGCCCCCTATACCACGCTGCCGAACGCGCCAGTCATTGCCAGCGTGACCGATGATCAAGGTTCAGTGAAAGGGACGCTGACCAATGGACAGAGCACCGACGATACGACACCGACGCTGACAGGTACGGCTCAGCCAGGTTCAACCATCACGCTGTACAATAACGGTTTGCCAATGGGCACAGCCGTTGCCGACATCAACGGCAACTGGACCTTTACCACGCCAACGCTTGGTGAAGGGACACACGCCTTTACCGCGACGGCCACCAACGGTACGGGCACAGGCCCGATCTCAGGAGCAATCGCTGTTGTCGTGGATCTGACAGCACCGAATACGCCAACGGGGGTATTCAATGCAGATGGCAGTGTATTGACTGGCCAGGCTGAAGCAGGCAGCACCGTCAGCATTCGCATGCCTGATGGTACGATCTACACCACAACGGCTAACGGCAGTGGAACCTATACCTTCACTTTTGCGAATAAACAGACTGAAGGCGAAACACTGACCCTTACCGCGACCGATGCCGCCGGGAACACCTCACAACAGGGACAGGCACTTGCACCGACACTGCCGCTCTCAGCAGCGAACAATGTCGATGAACTGAATTTCACAACCACAGCAACCGTCACCAATGCGCAGTACAGCGATTACGGATTCTTGCTGGTCGGTGCGGTCGGAAACGTCCTGTCACTTCTGGGGAACAACAGTGCGCAGGTGACCTTCAATATAGATCCGGGCGCTTCCGCCAATATCACCATCAATGCCTACGGTACTGGTGCCGTTCTCAGCTTGCTTAATACCATGCAGATTGTGGTCCAGCACTGGGATGCGACCAACAACGTCTGGACGACCGTGGTGGATAGCGGGAATGGCAGTGCCCTCAATCTACTAACCCTCGGCGCAAGCGGTGTTTCTCTGAACATGAGTGGTCTGCCGGAAGGACAGTATCGGGTCCTGACATACAACACCAGCCTGCTGGCAACGGGGTCCTATAGCAGCCTGGATGTGGACGTCACGCAAACCAGTGCGGGCACTATAGTCGGAACCAACCATAGTGTTTCGGGTAACGTGATAAGCGATGTCGATGCGAATGCAGGCAGTGACAATGCGCCACTCGGCACGCTGGTGACTCAGGTCACCAACGCTCTGGGGCAAGTCACTGCGGTCAACGCGACCGGGACGACCATTATTCATGGGTTATACGGTGATTTAACCATCAATGCCAACGGGACTTACTCCTACGTACTCACTACCACCAACGCCCAGGCCTACGGACGCACCGAGAACTTCACCTACACCATCGGCCACAACGGCGTAACGGCCAGTGCGCAGTTGGTTATCTCCCTTGGCAGCAGCACCCTCTCCACTGCCAACGCGACAGCCGTAGATGACACGGCGACATTTGCCTTCGATACCAGCGTCCATGCCATCGATAACGGAACCTCCTCACAGGGTGGATTTACCGTGGTCGGCGTCGGTCTGGGGAGTGTCCTGAGTCTCGATGTGTTGAGTAACCTCAGTAACCCGATTATTTATAACGTTGACCAGGGCACAACGCGCACCATGACCTTGCAGGCAAATGTGGGGGGCGTCGCCATTGGTTCGGTATTTGACCTGTACATCTACAAGTTCAACGCCGCAACCCAGACCTATCAGCAGTATCGCTACGAAAAAAGCTGGCTGACCGCCCCGCTGTTGGGTGGTGTATCGTCAAAACTGACCGTGGATCTTCCTCCGGGCGAATACCTGTTCCTGCTGAACACCGCCTCAGGGATCACCGCCCTGACCGGATACACCCTGAACGTACTGGAAGACCACGTCTATACCGTATCCAGTACGACCGGTAGCACAACCGGTAACGTGATGGCCGATGACATCATCCCGACAGGCGTGACAGCAGCGGTAACGGACGTTAACGGCGTGCATGTTAACGCGATGGGCGTCACCACTATCCAGGGGTTGTACGGTAGCCTGACGATCGATGCTCAGGGGAATTACACCTACACTCTGCGTAGCGGCGTCGGGGCGGATAAAATCAGTACGCCGGACACCTTTGTCTATACGATCACCGACTCGAACGGTCACAAAGACAGCGCATCGCTCAACATCACTCCGACACCCCACGCGCTGGATGCAATCAACGATGTCAGTAAACAGGTGGTGTTCGATACCACACAACATATTGCAGCCTGGAGTGATACCACGGTGGGCACAACGACCTGGACAACCGCGCTGTTTAAATCCACCAGCGGAACCGGTAGCGGAACCTTTGTCGTCGACCCGAACACCGCGCTGCACAACATCGTGTTGCATTTTGATATCTCATCCCTGCTGCCGCTTGGCGGGTTGGGGGTTAGCTGGTCTATCACGCTGCTGGGTGCATCAAGCCCGCTGCTGACCGGTTCATTTACCGGCGGCTCCACCTCAATAAACTTAACGGGCCTGGATCTGGATTCAGGAACCTACACCCTCTCCTTTACCGGTACAGCTGGTGCGCTAAGTGTCGGCGGCATAACCATCACGCCATCGGTCACAGGCACGTCAGTGTTCCTCTCGAACTACGAAACGACCGGGGGTCATTCCGTACTGGGGAATATCTACGACGGGAGTGATTCTCAGGGCGCCCTGGATCAACTGGCGTCGGTGAATACCCGCCTGAGTATCACGGGTTTTGACGGCCATGTGAGTACGCTTGATCCCTTTACCTCCAGCAACACCACAGCGACGGTGGTGGGTCATTACGGCATACTTACTATTGGAGTCGACGGCAGCTATACCTACACGCTGAACAGTGGCGTTTCAATTGCGAGCATGAACAGTAAGGAGATCTTTAATTACACCCTGACCGCGGCGAATGGTCAGTCTGACAGCGCCACATTAACCATCAATTTGTCGCCACAAATGACCAGCACCAATCACAATGACATCGTGACGGGGAGCGCCTATGGCGACACGCTGATATATCACGTTCTCGATACCACCGTTGGTGCAGGAACCGGAGGGAATGGTTCTGGCGATCACTGGACCAATTTCTCAGTCTCTCAGGGGGATAAGATCGATATCTCTGACCTGCTGGTGGGCTGGAACGGTCAAGCCTCTACGCTTGGCAACTACCTGCATGTCACCACCAGTGGCAATAACACCGTGATTTCCATCGACCGTGACGGCGCAGGAAGTGCCTATTCCAATACCACCCTTGTCACTCTGGATAACGTTCAGACCACCTACGACGAACTTGTCAACCAGCATCACAACATCATTACCTGATAGCACACACAAAATGACCCGGGCGCATGCCGCCCGGGCAAAAACACAAGAAAGCGGCACGTTTTATTAGGGATATGACATGAGAAAAAGAATGCCTCGCTGGTGGCTCTCGTGCTACCTGATCTCTGTACCCGCACTCGCCACCAATACGGCGGCCGTCATTAATGCCGAACAATTAAGCGCAGAACAGGAATTGCCTTCCCTCGAAGGGCGCGTTGCCTTGCCCGTCAGCAAAACAGCGCCGGGTGTGCTGATGCTGAATGATGCCGTGACGCGCGCAGTGAACTGGCATCCGGCAATCGGTGAAGCGGTAGGTAAACTTTATGAACAATCTGAACAGGTAGATGTCGCCAAATCCAAATATTATCCGCAAGTTAACGCAGGCATGGATAACGGCTATACCCATGACGGCAGTGATGCCGGTTTCACGCCTTCCGTCGTGTTATCTGTCTCACAAATGCTGTACGACTTCGGCAAAGTGGCAAGCCAGGTGCGCGCCGAAAACGCTGGCGTCGCGCAACAACAGGCGAATGTGCTGGTCAGCATTGATACCATTGCGCACGATACCGCTACCGCGATGGTGCAGGTTCAAACCTGGCAACAGATGGTTGATACAGCGCGCGAGCAACTCGATGCCCTCTCCTCCATCGGCAAGCTGGCGCGCCAGCGTAACGATGAAGGGGCCAGCTCCCTCTCCGACGTCGTCCAAACCGATGCGCGTATCGAAGGTGCGCGCGCCCAACTGATGCAGTATCAGGCCAATCTTGATAGCACACGGGCCACACTGATGAGCAACCTCGGCTGGAAGACACTCAATACTGTCAGCAATGATTTTCCGGACAACATGAAACGTAGCTGTGACGTCGCCGAACCGGACGATCGGCTCGTACCGGCGGTCCTGTCCGCATGGGCACAGGCCAATGTGGCACAGGCCAATCTGGATTACGCCAACGCGCAGATGACACCGACCGTCTCACTCGAACCCGAAGTGCGCCATTATCTGAAGGACAACTACCCTGGACATGATTCGCTGGATCGCACCCAGTACTCAGCCTGGGTAAAGGTGCAAATGCCCATCTACCAGGGGGGCGGACTGACGGCGCGTCGTAACGCTGCCGGACATGCCGTTGAGGCCGCCCAGTCCACCATCCAGCGTACGCGGCTCGAGGTGCGGCAAAAACTGCTGGAATCCCGCAGCCAGGTGATGAGCTTACTGAGCACCTTGCAGATCCAGTCCCGGCAGGAAGCGCTCAGCATCCGTACCCGCGAACTCTATCAGCAACAATATCTGGATCTCGGCTCACGTCCACTTCTCGACGTCCTGAACGCCGAACAGGAAGTCTATCAGGCGCGATTCACGCAACAGCAAACCGTCGGGCAGATCCACCAGCTTCAGCTCAACTGTCTGTATAACACCGGCCGCATACGTCACGCATTCAGTCTTGATAATCGCACCATTCAATCGGTGGAGATCCAGCCATGAAGCAAACCGACATTCCACATGATGATCGCATTGCGGATCAGGCGCTGGAGCAGTGGGCACTGGCGTTTGGTTACGTTGCCGGGCGCTATCGCGTCGCCTGTTCTCCCGGAGCGCTGGCCGCAAGCGCCCCCTGGTTAAAAGGCAAGCCGATGATCCCGGCCCTCACCCAGTTAGCCCGTGAGGCAGGACTCTCTTTTCAGTTACTGAGCGCCACACAAGCGTCAATCAACAGCTGGCGCTTGCCCGTGGTGGTCGAGCTTAACGAAGGCAAAATTGGTGTTATCGAACATTTTGATGGTGAAGATACACTGGAGGTCTGTTTCGTTGACAGCACACCACAAACCAACCGTCTCTCCCTGACCGCGCTTTTGCCTGCCATTCGTCATGTTGCCGCCCTGCGTCCGCTCGCGGCGTTAAAAGACAGCCGTGTCGATGCCTACATTTCAAAATATCGTCCGGACTGGCTTTACCGGCTGGTCATGCGCGACCTGCGCCCCTACACCTGGGTCATGCTCGCCGCCCTTTTCATCAACGTGTTGTCGCTGGCGGGCATTGTCTTTTCCATGCAGGTTTATGACCGGGTGATCCCCGCGCAGTCCTATCCCACGCTCTATGTGCTGACAATCGGCGTACTGATCGCCACGCTGTTTGGTTTTGTCCTGCGACTGGCTCGCGGCCACATTATGGATTTACTGGGGAAGCGTGCCGATCTTCGTGTCTCGGATCGGGTGTTCGGCCACGCACTGCGGCTGCGAAACAGCGCCGTCCCACGTTCAACAGGCAGCTTTATTTCGCAATTGCGCGAACTGGAGCAGATCCGCGAAATGGTCACCTCATCAACCATTTCCACCATCGTCGACTTACCGTTTTTTTTGTTGTTTGTGCTGGTACTGGCGATCATTGCGCCGCAACTGGCATGGATTGCTCCGGTTGCAGCTGTGCTCATGGTCTTGCCCGGTTTGCTGTTGCAGAAAAAGCTGGCGGCGCTGGCTAAGCAATCGGCCCATGAATCCACCCTGCGTAATGCCGTGCTGGTAGAGAGCGTGCAGGGCCTGGAAGATATCAAGCTGATGCAAGCGGAAAACCGCTTTTTGCAACAGTGGAACAGCTACATTCAGATCACGGCGGAATCTGGCCTGCGTACCCGAGAGCTCAGCCAGGGGCTGATCAACTGGGGGATGACCGTTCAAAGTCTGGTATACGCCGGGGTGATCGTCGTCGGCGCACCAATGGTTATTGAAGGCACGCTAACCACCGGTTCGGTCGTCGCCGCCTCCATGCTGGCTTCGCGCATGATCGCCCCCATGGCCACGTTGTGTGGCGTGCTGGCCCGCTGGCAGCAGGTGAAAGCAGCGAAAGAGGGTCTGGACAGCATCATGCAGCTTCCGACAGAAAACCAGCGAGAAGAGACGCCCATACGCCAGGACGTACTGCGCGGGCACTACCTTTTTGACCAGGCGCAGTTCCGTTATCACCCGGAAGATCCGCGCATGGCGCTGCGTATTAACCGTCTGGAGATCCAGCCGGGAGAAAGCGTTGCGATCCTGGGGCGTAATGGCGCAGGTAAATCCACGCTTCTTCAGGCGATGGCGGGTGGCATGGAGCTGGCAAGCGGTGAACTGCGGCTCGATAACCTGAGCCTGCCGCATCTGGATGTCGCAGACCTGCGGCGCAATGTCGGTTTTATGACCCAGAACGCGCGGCTGTTCTACGGCACATTGCGCGAGAACATCACCCTGGGTTTGCCCCGGGCCACTGATGAAGAGATCTTCACGGTACTGGAGATGTGCGGTGCGGCAAGCTTTGTGCAGAAACTGCCGAAAGGGCTGGACTATCCCATTATGGAAAATGGCGTGGGGTTATCTGGTGGCCAGCGACAATCCATTTTGCTGGCGCGAATGCTTCTGCGCGATCCCAATATCGTCCTGCTTGACGAACCCACAGCGTCACTGGATGAACACACGGAACGCGAATTTATCCAACGGCTCAGCCAGTGGCTTGGCAAGCGCACGCTCGTTGTGGCAACCCATCGCGTACCAGTACTCGAACTGGTGGAGCGCGTGGTCGTGCTTAAAGAAGGCATGCTGGTGATGGATGCGCCAAAAGCGCAGGCGCTCAACAACAGCCGCATGCACCAGCAGGCAAACGGGCGGGAGTGGAAAAATGAAAACCAGTCAGCGTGACACTGCCATCATGGACGACCTGGATAATTCACTGGATTCAGAAAGCGGCTACACCGGTGCGCGCAGCATCGTCATCTGGACATTGCTGCTGTTTATTGTCACGGGCGTCTGGGCGTGGCATGGCATTCTGGATGAAGTCTCCACTGGAACAGGCAAAGTGATCCCAAGCTCGCGGGAGCAAGTTCTGCAATCGCTCGATGGCGGGATCCTTGCAGAACTTAGCGTACACGAAGGTGATCAGGTTCAGGCGGGACAGGTGCTGGCCCGGCTCGATCCGACACGTTCGGAATCTAATGTGGGTGAAAGCGCCGCGCGTTACCGCGCATCGCTGGCCTCCAGCGTCCGCCTGACGGCGGAAGTTAACGATCGTCCTCTGCTCTTCCCGGATACCCTGAAAGCCTGGCCGGACCTTCTCGCAACGGAAACGCATCTCTACAAATCCCGCCGCGCACAACTCGAAGACACTCAGCGAGAGCTGAATTCTGCCCTGGGGTTAGCCAACAAAGAGCTGGCCATCACCGAGCGACTGGTAAAAACGGGCGCAGCCAGTCACGTTGAAGTGCTCCGGCTGCAACGTCAAAAAAGCGATCTGGAGCTGAAGCTCACCGACGTGCGATCCCAGTACTATGTGCAGGCGCGCGAGGCGCTTTCGAAGGCCAACGCCGAAGTCGATATGCTCTCAGCCATTCTTAAAGGACGCGAAGATTCCGTCACCCGTCTGACCGTCCGTTCCCCCGTGCGCGGAATTGTGAAAAACATCAAAGTGACCACCATCGGCGGAGTGATCCCGCCCAATGGTGAACTGATGGAGATTGTACCGGTGGACGACCACCTGCTGATTGAAACCCGCCTGTCGCCACGCGATATCGCCTTTATTCATCCGGGGCAAAATGCGCTGGTGAAAATCACCGCCTACGACTATGCGATTTACGGTGGATTGCACGGCGTGGTCGAGACGATTTCGCCAGACACTATTCAGGACGAAGCGAAACCAGAAGTGTTCTATTACCGGGTCTTTATTCGCACCAGCCAGGATTACCTGATGAATAAAGCCGGGAGACACTTTTCGATAGTACCGGGGATGATTGCGACGGTGGATATCAAAACCGGCGAGAAAACCGTGCTCGACTATATGATTAAACCATTTAACCGAGCGAAAGAGGCGCTGAGGGAGCGATGATGCTCTGGGTAATGCTTATTCGTAAATTGACCGCCGACATAGCCGCTAAACTGGAGAACGTGTTTAATACCATGGGTGAGTGTTGGATTACAAAACGTCAATATCCGGGGCTTGTGGGTACAGCATAAAGACCGTCACAAAGGTTCGGGCGACGCGAAAGCCTGGCAAAACCGGTGTGGCATAATCACAGTCCATGACTTTACGAAATGCGACCTTTTTTCAGGGAGAAACCATGCGTCAACGAACGATTGTCTGTCCAGTTATCCAGAATAACGGGGCTTATCTGCTGTGCAAAATGGCCGATGACCGTGGCGTATTTCCCGGCCAGTGGGCCCTGTCGGGTGGTGGAATGGAGCCAGGTGAAACGATGGAGCAGGCACTACGTCGTGAAATCCGTGAAGAGTTGGGTGAGGCGCTGGTGATTACTGACGTGAAACCCTGGGCGTTTCGCGATGACATTCGGGTGAAAACCTATGCCGATGGCAGCACAGAAGAAATTTATATGATCTACCTGATCTTCGACTGCATCAGCGCCAACCGGGAGATAACCTTCAACGAAGAGTTTCAGGAGATCGCATGGGTTAAGCCAGAGGCACTGCAAACGCTGGATCTCAACGAGGCAACACGGATAACGCTCGCCCAGAAAGGGTTACTGTAATTCAGACTAAAAAGCCGGGGCAAACTCACTCCGGCTCTGTTTCCACGGCTTATTTCGGTTCAACAGACTGCCAAATCTCAATATCCCAGTTTCCGTCCCGACCATCGCACAGATATTTTTCAAAGCAGACACCGCGCGACAAGACATACTCACTCTCTTCAACCGCGGCGTAAAGATCGTTCCAGGCTTTGGCATAAGCTCCGTCGCTGACAACCGCATGCCAGACAGCGTATAAACCTGCGGGCACAGTCTCCTGGCGTAATGTCGTTCCGTCTGTGGATAACACCGTTTGCGGGTCCATCGTCAGGGCCACATCCGCGCGCAGGGCATCAGCGTCGGTTTCTGCTGGATCGTCCCAGTAAAAGACCAGCGCCTCGTCATAAGAGAGGTTTTGCCCTTTCGCCCATGACAGAATATCGCTGAACCCTTTCGGAACCGTTTCATTCCACGGTCCACCCACCCGCAGGCAAACAACCTGTCGGGGCTGTGCATCTTCAAACCGTAAGCTCATAAAGTCCCCTTCGCTACTCTTTTATTGTCCAGGCTCATCACATCCGGAGCCATTCCGCCGCCAGAGTCGGCATGACACAATAGAAGCAGCGCGGACTGACGAACTTTGTTCTTTATCATTATCGTCGCTTTTTCTTCCCTACCATTTTCAGCAGGAGAATCGTGTTACGTTACCCCTCCTGCTGAGGCAGGCCTGTAAGATACGCCCCCACGTAGCGAACAAATTTCCCCATAAATACGCCCGCAAATAGACCGCCGGAGACAATCGCAAATGCGCTCATAGCAGGTTGCAGCAACGTCTCCGGGGAGAGGGAATTCATCACGCCGAGGACATATTTCACCAGAAACGCCAGCATCATAAACGGCAGTGCCGAATAATCCGCCTGTCGGTAAATACTGCGGGGTTGCGGGGCGCGAACCACCCTTGCATGCTTAATCATCACATAGCCTAATGCCGCGCCAGCCAGTATTCCCGCTATCCATAACGCGCTATTCGTGACGTTCAGTTGGCGATACATCAGCAGATCATAAATATCCCAGATAAGAAATATCGCCGGAATAATCGCGAGTTTCTCCAGCGCAACCGTGGCGGGCTTGCGGGCTTTTATGCCACGAGAAATCAGAAAGACGAATAATACCCACACCCAGACGGGCGTGTGAGTAAGGATGCCGATAATAAGCTCGAACATGACGTTCACCTTGGCGGTGTGAAGAGGAAAGTCGATTCGATAAGTATTACGCGCATTACGGCCCTATAGCCATAATGCGCAATACGGTTTAGAGCGAAATTTTCAGACGCCTTACCGCTTCTTTCAGTTCTTCATCCGTTGGTGTCACAAACGACATCCGCAGCGTCGTGTGATCCGGCTCATTACAGTAGAAGAACTCTCCAGGAACAAATACCACACCATTGCTCAGCGTTTTCTCCAGCCAGCGAGTGGTGTTAATGCCGTTGTTCATTTTAGCCCACAGGAACATCCCCCCCTTAGGCTTATGGAACGACATCACCTCGCCCAGTTCCGCTTCCAGCTCATTAGCGAACGTCTGGTATTTCTGGCGATATGCTTCGCGAATCATCTTAATTTGCCCTGCCAGACGACCGGTTTTCAGGTACTCATATGTCATCAGCTGCGACAAGGTACTGGTGTGTAAATCGGTCGTTTGCTTCAGGTTGACCACTGCCCTTTTCAGCCATTCCGGCACAACCAGCCAGCCGACACGTGTGCCTGGCGCCAGTATTTTGGAAAAGGTTGAGGTATAAACCACATTATCTTCATTACCGATGGCTTTCGCATGGGCGAGTAAAGGGCGGAATACTTCATCGGTATAATTAATTTCGCTGTAGGGGTCGTCTTCAATAATAACGAAGTCATACCTTTTTGATAATTCCACCAGTTGTTTACGACGGATCTCTGAAAGCGTTACGCCACCTGGGTTACCAAATGTCGGGACAATATAAACAGCCTTGATGGTTTTATTCGCCACCAGTCTTTCAAGCTCGTCGACCTTCATCCCATCGCCATCAGTACCGACAGAGACAATATTCGCCTGCGCCAGCCCAAATACCTGCAATGCAGCAAGATACGTTGGCCGTTCGACAACAACGGTATCGCCCGGATTAATGAGTGCGCGAGCCAGCACATCCAGAGATTGTTGAGAACCGGACGTAACAACCACATCATCGGCATGGCAGGTTATTCCACGATCGGCACAAATCTGTTGAATGGCCTCCCGAAGTCCAGGATATCCCTCGGTCAGACCATACTGAAATGCCTCGCCAAAATGCTGAGATAAGACCGCATCTGCGGCTATTTTAAGGCCTTCATGATCGAAAAGCGCCGGGTTTGGTATTCCACCACCCAGCGAAATCACTCCCGCCATTTTACTGTGTTTTAATAATTCACGGATGGCGGATGATTGCAGGCCCTGCGCACTGCTGGCGAGTTTACTCACAGACATTCTCTTGTAACCTTATTTTTTATGGTGTGCCCATCTTTAGTAGCACATGTCTGCAAGTTTGATAATCACTTTTGTCGCCATGACAGGCGACGCCAGGGTTGGCTTTTCTGCGATGTTCAGCGCGTGTTGTTCTGAGATAGCGGACACATTCCCGTCAACGTAATACTTGTCCTATTTCACTCAGGGATATATCGCATTTATTCTTAACTAAACACAAACATTATTCCCGCCCATTCCTGACCTACCAGATTTAAGGATATTCAGGCTCAGAATCCTCTGAGCTTTAGGATTAATCCCCCTTTTATTCCCTCGCTAATATTTAAACAATCTTACACAACTTCACATTGTATCCATTTTCCTTACATCACACGGAAAGTCAGATGATAGCCAGACATAATTTAACGATAATAATATCCACTGCCACGGGTGCGCTTTTAATGTTTTCTGCCCATGCTGCTGAGCCGGATAAACCGGATAATCAATTTATTATTCAGCAGCAACGTCAGAAAGCACTTGAGCAACAGCTGACGCCGCCCGTGCCTGACGTTCGCCTCTCTGAACCGTCTTCCAGTTTTGGCAAAATCGACTTTCCTACGGAAACCCCCTGCTTTGTGATCCAACGTGTCGAACTGAGTGGTCAGGACGCCCTTCCTCACTGGCTGCCATTGCAACGTATTGCTAACCAGGCACAAGGTCGCTGTCTGGGTGGTAAAGGGATCAACCTGCTGATGAGTACAATGCAGAACCGCATTGTCGATCACGGCTGGATCACCACCCGCGTGCTCGCCCCCTCTCAGGATCTGAAAAGTGGCACGTTAAAACTTGCCATCATGCCGGGCAACATTCGCCACGTAAAGCTGACGGAAAAGAGCGACGATTACATTCAGCTTTATAGCGTATTCCCGGCTCATGAGGGAAACCTGCTGGATCTGCGGGACATCGAACAAGGGCTGGAAAACCTGCAACGTCTGCCTACCGTTGAAGCCAATATGGAGATCCTCCCCGGTGAAAAGCCGGGCGAGAGCGACGTGGTAATCACCCGTAAGCAGAAAAAAATGTGGCGTCTTGGTCTGTCGCTGGACGATGCCGGGACCCGAACAACAGGGCGCTATCAGGGTGGCGCGACACTGTCGCTGGATAACCCTTTCTCACTGAGCGATTTGCTCTACGTTTCTGCCAGCCACGACCTGGACGATAAAAAGGGCAAAGGCAGCAAAAACTACACCGCGCACTATTCCGTCCCCTTTGGCTACTGGATGTTTGGCATTACCGCCAGTGATTACGACTATCACCAGACGGTCGCGGGCCTCTACCAGGATTACCGCTACAGCGGCAAAAGTAAAAACCTCAACGCGCAGTTAAGCCGTGTCTTACATCGCAGCGGCACGCAGAAAACCACCTTCACTTACGACGTTATGGCGCGTGAAACCCGTAACTACATCGATGACACCGAAGTGGGCGTTCAGCGCCGTCAGACCGCAGGCTGGCGCGTGGGTCTGGATCACCGTCACTACATTGGCGCCGCCACGCTGGATGCCGGGATCAGCTATCAGCGTGGGACGCGCTGGTTTGGCGCTCAGCCCGCACCGGAAGAGTATACCGGCGACGCCACCGCACTCAGTAAAATCATCCAGCTCAACGCCCAGCTCGACCTGCCGTTTGCCCTGGGTTCGCAAAACTTCCGCTACAACGTGCAGTACCTGCGCCAGATGAGCAACACGCCGCTGACACCGCAGGATCAGTTCTCTATCGGCAACCGCTGGACAGTTCGTGGCTTTGACGGGGAGCGCACCCTTAGCGCCAGCCACGGCTGGTATGTGCGTAACGATCTGGCATGGCGCACGCCGCTGCCTAACCAGGAACTTTATCTCGGCGCGGATTACGGCGAAGTGGGCGGTTACAGCTCGGACTATCTGATTGGTAAACATCTGGCCGGTGGCGTGGCGGGGCTGCGCGGAAGTGCCTTTAACACCGGCTATGACCTGTTCGTCGGAACACCTTTCTCGAAACCGGATGGATTTAGCACCAGCCCGGTCACTCTCGGCTTTAACCTCAACTGGAGCTGGTAATGCGCGTCGGAAATCTGGATATCAAAGCCCCCCTGATCCTGGGCGGTGAAGAGAGTGAAGCAGAAGTGCTGGGGGCAAGCGTCTGGCTGTGGATGCACTCCCCCATGCACCGTGACGCCCCGCTTCATGCCTTGCCGACCCTGCTGCTCCCCATTATCAAGCGCCGCCAGTATGTGCTGGTTGCCGAAAACGACCAGCCGGTGTTTTTCCTCAGTTGGGCATGGCTCAACGAAGAGTCGGAAGCGCGTTACCTCACCCGCCCGTCGATCGAAATGAAAGAGGAAGACTGGGACAGCGGCGACCGGATCTGGTTCTGCGACTGGATTGCCCCGTTCGGCCACACCGCCGCCATGAGCACGCTGGTCCGCAACGATATCTTTCCCGACCACTGCTGGCGCGCCCTGTATCACCGGGGGGAGGAACGCGGCAAGCGTGTCGTCATGTTCCACGGTAAACACACCAGCCGTGATCAGGCCCAGGAATGGCAACAGAAACACCCGCTCACCGTCAACCTGCCGGAAGCGCTGAAAGGAACGCACCATGAATAAGAACCTGTACCGAATTGTCTTCAACAAAGCGCGCGGCATGCTGATGGTCGTGGCGGATATCGCCCGCTCAGGCCGCGCCGGTTCTTCTCACTCTTCCGGGATCGGGCATACGCACAGCCGCCTTATCAGCAAAGTGAGCGCCATCAGCTTCAGCCTGTGGCTGGCAATGGGCGCAATACAGACAGCGCAGGCCGCCATTGTCGCCGATGCTGGCGCGCCGAAAAACCAGCAGCCAACCGTCATGCAAAGCGCCAACGGCACGCCGCAGGTCAATATTCAGACGCCATCCGGCGCTGGGGTATCACGCAACAACTACACCCAGTTCGATGTGGACCAGAAAGGGGCGATCCTCAACAACTCGCACAAAAATGTGCAGACCAACATCGGCGGCATGGTTGCCGGGAACCCGTGGCTCGCCAGAGGTGAAGCCAAAATCATTCTGAATGAAGTCAGTTCGCGCGATCCGAGCAAGCTGAACGGCATGATCGAAGTGGCAGGCAAAAAAGCACAGGTGGTGATTGCCAACCCGGCAGGCATTACCTGTAGTGGCTGCGGCTTTATTAACGCCAACCGCGCAACGCTGACCACTGGTCAGGCGCAAATGAAAGACGGCAACCTCACCGGGTTTAAAGTCGAACGCGGGGAAGTGGCGATTGAGGGCGCCGGGATGGATACCTCAGGCGCGGACTACACCGACATTATCGCCCGTTCTGTGAAGGTGAATGCCGGGCTGTGGGCCAATGACCTGAAAGTGACCACCGGGCGAAACACCGTTGATGCCGCCCACGACGTTATCGAAAAGGGCAGTGATGATGCCACCACGCGCCCACAGCTGGCGGTGGACGTTTCCAGCCTGGGCGGTATGTACGCCGGTAAAATCCGCATGGTCGGTACGGAACGCGGGGTCGGGGTACGGAATGCCGGCGCAATGGGCGCTCAGGCAGGTAACGTTACCCTCACGGCAGATGGTCGCATCGAGAACAGCGGAACCCTTCGCGCCAGCGACAACGCCACTATCCAGACAACCGGCGAGTTCGTGAATAGCGGCATGCTGACCGCGGGCAACACTACGCAAGTCAACGCGACCAGTCTTACCAGCAGCAAGCAGAGCGTGCTGGCAGCCGGGGTGAAAAGTGACGGTAAACTGGCCGATACAGGCGATTTGCAACTGAACACCAGCGGGCAGCTCAGTGCGCAAGGGCAGACACTGGCGGGGGGGAATCTTACCGCCAGCGCTCAGGGTATTGATATCAGCGGCGGCCAGACACAGGCTAAACGTGTTCTCCTTGATGGCGGCGCGGGAGATGTGAACGCGGCAAGCGCGAAAGTGAATGCCCGCGAGCTGAACATCCGTACTCTTAACGCGATTAACAACAACGACGGTTTGTTGAGTGCCGATCACATCAACCTGAATGCGCAAAAGCTGACAAACCAGAAAGGCAAGCTGATCCAGAGTGGTACGGGAACACTGACCGCCAGACTGGCCGGAACCCTTGATAACCAGCAGGGGCTGATTTCCGCCGCAGCGGGTGATAGCGATATTCAGAGCGAACAAGCCATCAATAACACCCAGGGGCGTATTGAAGCGGCAAAATCGCAGCGCCTCACCGCCGCAGGGCTTAACAACCAGCAAGGCGTCGTTGTGGCCAACAACGCCACAATTGCGCTTGGCAATGGCTTACTGGATAACCAGTCAGGCTCCCTGCTCTCTCAAGGTTCACTCCAGGTTGAAAGTGGCAGGCTGAATAACCAGGCAGGTTTCCTGGCAAGCGACGGCGATTTCAGCCTCAGAAGTGACAGCATTAAGAACAACCGTGGCCAGATTGGTGCGAATCATGCCTTAAGGGCGACCTTCTCTTCGCTGGACAATGCCGATGGCGCAGTAAAATCCGTTGGTGCAATGACGCTCAACGGCAGCGAATTTGATAACAGCAACGGGGTGACGTTCTCCGGGGCAAGCCTCGCGTTTAGCGGAGATTCGCTCAATAACACAACCGGACAACTGGCAGCCGTTGAAGGCGTCTCTCTGGAGGCAGTCCGTCAGACAGTTAACGCCTCCGGGGTGATCCAGGGGAACGGCGTTAACATGACCACGGGCACGCTTGATAACGCCTCCGGTACGCTCAACAGCCTGGGCGCACTGAATCTCTCAACAAATAACCTGAATAACCAGGCCGGCACGCTGGCGGCAACCAGCGCGGCAGACATCTCCGCGACGGAGGTTGATAACCGCAGTGGTGGACGCGTGATTGGCGAGTCCGATGCCACATTGCATACCGATAATCTGCAAAACAGTGGCGGGCAGATCCAGACTGTCGGCAATCTCCTGCTCGACAGCGCCAAAGGCCTGGTGGACAACGTATCCGGGCTGATTCGCAGCGGTAAAAATTTGACCGTCAATGCGCTTGATGTCGTTAACCAGAACACGCTCGGTGACAATCAGGGGCTGGAAGGCCAAAGTATCGCCCTCAATACCGATGCCCTCGATAACCAGAGCGGCAGCATCCTCGCCAGTACATCCCTGGATATCCATAACGGCGGCACACTCAACAACCGTACGGGCGCATTAGCCTCTGCGGGCGCGCTGGATATTCACGGCGATAACCTGGAGGTTATCAACGCGGGCGGTACGGTGAAGGCCGGTGAAAAGCTTAACGTGCAGGCAGATACTCTCGACGGCAGCGGCCAGCTTCTCTCTTTGGGGGATATGACGCTGAACAGTCGCAACAGCGTGACCAACAGTGGAAGCACCATCGCCAACGGCAACCTGAGCCTCACAACGCAAGGCGATATCACCAACAGCGGCAAGCTGATGGCGGGCAGTAAACTGGACGTACAGAGCACCAATCTCACCAACCTTGCCAGCGGTGAAATCAATGCTGGAAGCAATACGCTGAACACAACGGACACGGTGCGAAACTCTGGCCTGATTGACGGGATCCAGACCCGGATCAATGCCAACACGCTAACCAACATCGGAACCGGACGTATTTATGGTGATGTGGTGGGCGTTAACGCCGTCACCTTTAATAACCTCGCGGAAAATGGCACAGCGGCGACCCTCGCCGGGCGCGAACGCGTCGATCTGGGCATCCAGACGCTCAACAATGTCGGCCATGGGCTGATTTACAGTGCGGGTGCGATGCAGATTGGCGGCTTACTGGATGAAAATGGCGCGGCAAGCGGACGCGCAACCGCCCTTAACAACCACAGCTCGACCATTGAATCTGCGGGGGACATGACCATTGCCGCCTCGCAAATCAACAATATCAACGATAACTTCTCCACCGAACTGGTGATGATTTCCCAGGATCCCCTGACCGAATATCAGCACTCCGGCTCGACCAGCCGCTGGAAAGCGGGCGACGATGGCGTATGGGTTGATGGCAATTCCGCCGATGGGTTGCGTAACCTCAATACCCCGGAGCGTACCGGTCACGGGAACGATAATTTTAACCAGTACGACTACACTCGCACTGTCGAAGAGACACGTATCAAAGAGACCGACCCGGCGAAGATCCTCTCTGGCGGCAGCATGACGCTGACGGGCGATCGGCTCTTTAACGATAAGAGCCAGGTCATTGCGGGCGGTACGCTTCAGATCGACAAATTAGGAACCGTGAAGAACGAAGACGTGCCTGGTGAACGCCATACCACCGACAGTGGCAGCGTGACGCACTATTACCGTATTCGTCACAAAGGCGACGACGAGCAAGGACGTAGCACCACGGCTTACACACCGCCAACGGCTATCCAAAGTATTGCCCTGAAGCCTGGCCAGGTGGTGAGCAACGGCAGCGTGTCAGGCAGTAACCTCAGTATTACCCCGCGGGTGTTACAGGGCACTAGCGTGACGATTGACCAGGCCGCTGGCGTGAACGCCAAAGCACAACAAACGGTGAATCCGAACGAGCCGGTCACGCCTCCTGCAGGCCAGCAATTTGAAGTAACCCCGGCAGAAGGTGTGATCCGTATTTTTGGCCCCAACACGGCCTTGCCGGACAGCAGCCTGTTTAAGGTTAACCCGTCATCAGATGTCCCTTATCTGGTAGAGACAGACCCGCGCTTTACTAACGAGCGGCAGTGGCTCGGCAGTGATTACATGCAAAATACCTTTACGACGGACGGCGACGGGACGCTCAAACGTCTTGGCGATGGTTACTATGAGCAGCGACTGGTCCGTGAGCAGGTAATTGGCATTACCGGCCAGCGTTATCTTGATGGCTTCAGTAACGATGAAGATCAGTTTAAATCGTTGATGGATACCGGGATCACCTTTGGCAAGCAGTACAACCTCAAGCTTGGCGTGGCGCTCACACCGGAGCAAATGGCGCTACTGACCGGTGACATTGTCTGGCTTGTGAACACGCAGGTCAAAATGCCGGATGGCTCCATGCAGACCGTCCTCGTTCCACAGGTTTATGCCAAAGTGAAACCTGGTGATATCGACGGTTCCGGCGCGCTGATTGCCGGGAACAACGTATCGATGAAGCTCAGCGGCGATCTGTTCAACAGCGGGACCATTGCCGGACGTAAAGTGCTTCAGCTTGATGCGGACAACATCACCAACCAGTCCGGCACTATTCAGGCGGCAGACGTAAACCTCAATGCCCGAACCGATATTAATAACATTGGGGGCGCAATTGTTGGCGCCAACAGCGTTCTGGCAAACGCCGGTCGCGACATAAACGTCACCACCACCACCACCAGCGCCCGGAGCCAGAACGGTGAAAACAGCTTCGCCCGTACCACCATCGACAGCGTTTCCGGTATTTACGTGCAAGGCGACGATGGCAAGCTGGCTCTGCAGTCCGGCCGTGACATTACGCTCACCGGTGCGCAGGTCATTGCCAGCGGCGAGAACGGCAAAGCACAGCTTGTCGCCGGGCGTGATGTGAATCTGGAAACAGTCACGACCGCGCGCAGCGATAACCTGGTCTGGGATGCCGATAACACGCTGAAACAGAGCAGTGTGGATCATACCGGCAGTACCGTCAGCGGAACCGGCGGCGTAACGGTGTTGGCGGGTAATGATATCAACGCCCATAGCGCCTCGATGACATCTGACGGCGCGCTGGCACTGGGGGCGAAGCACGATGTGAACATTGAAGGCGTACTCAACGACAGCCAACTGGACGAGCGACATAAAGTCGTGGGCGGTAACGGCTGGTTGTCGAAAACCACCACAAAAACCCGCGATACCGTGGATAGACAAACCGTTCAGGGCAGTGAACTGAGCGCCGATTCGGTGAATATCGCCGCCGGAAATAATCTTACCGTCGCAGGCAGTAGCGTGGTGGGAACCGGTAACGTGGCGCTGCGTGCCGGTAATGACCTCACGCTCACCAGCATGGGCGGTCGCAACAATGAAACCCATCTGAAGGAGGAGAAAAAATCTGGTCTTCTCAGCTCAGGCGGCATTGGCTTCACCATCGGTTCACACAAAGAGACGACAGAACAGGCAAGCCAGGCACTGGCAGGCCAAGGCACAATGGTGGGAAGCCTGCAAGGTGACACGGTCCTGATGGCAGGCAATGATTACCGCCAGACGGGCAGTACCGTCGCCTCACCAAATGGTAGCGTCGGTATTCAGGGGAAAAACGTCACCATTGAGGCGGCGGAAAATACTTACGCTTCCCAGTACAAACGCACCGTTGAGCAGAAAGGCTTTACCCTCGCGGTAAATATTCCGGTGGTTCAGGCGTTGCAGAGCGTGATGAATTCAACGCAGAAAGTCGGGCAAAGTAACGATGATCGAATCAACATGCTGGCGGCTGCAAACGCCGCATGGGACAGTGCCCGCGCGGCCAGCACAATGATGAATGCCGCCCAGGGCGTGATGGCGAACGGGGCGCAATCCGTGGCCCAGAACGTCAGCGTGTCGTTAACCTATGGCGAAAGTAAGCAAACACACACCCAGACCAATGACAGTACGACGGCCCTGGCGAGTAAAGTCAATGCCGGGAAACAGGCTGTGGTGGTCGCGACGGGTAGCGACCAATCAGATATCAACATCATCGGTTCAGACGTCAGCGGTAAACAGGGAACCACGCTGTTTGCCGATAACGACATCAACATTGTTGCCGCGCAACAGGAGAGCCACGACCGCAGTACAGATAACTCCAGCGGCTGGAACGCCGGTGTGGCAGTCAGTTACGGTCAGGGCGGGGCATCGTTTGGGATCACGGCTGGCGCAAATAAAGGAAAAGGTTATGGCAATGGCGATGAAGTCTCCTGGCGCAACAGCCACGTTGGGGATATGGAAAGCCAGACCCGCATCATCAGTGGCGGCGATACCACCCTGCGCGGCGGCCAGCTACTGGGCAAAGGTGTCGATATCACGGCCGAAAACCTCAACATCGAAAGTCTGCAAGACACCATGACCTATAAAGGCGAGCAGAAAAGCATGGGCGGCCAGGTCACCGTGGGCTATGGGTTTGCGGCTTCCGGCAACTATAGCCAGTCGAAGGTCAACGCCAATTATGCCTCGGTGCAGGAGCAGTCCGGCGTCTTTGCGGGAAGTGATGGCTACAACATCAATGTAAAAGACAATACTGACCTGATCGGCGGGCTTATCACCTCCAGCGAGAGCGCGGAGTTGGCGGGTAAAAACCAGTTCAGCACCGGCACGCTAAGCTGGCGCGATCTGCACAACAGCGCTGAATTTGAAGGCAACGGCTTCGGGATTGGTGGCTCCATGAGCATGAACACTAATATGGGGCTGGGAAAAAATGCCGCACCACAGAGTAGCAAAACCGTGACCGACGAAAATGGCAAAACACAGTTGGCTGACGGCTATGCGTCGCTGGATAAAAATATCACCTTCGGGATTGGCCACGACAGCGGCAGCGACAGCTCCACTACCCGCAGTGGGATCAACACAGGCAATATCACGATCACCCGGCCGGACGGTCAGCAGCAAGCCGTCGAGGGTGTGAAGACCGATATCACCACCGAAACCGCCGCCGCGAACTCCGGCAAGCTTGCGAATAACTTTGACCGGGGAGATGTGTTCAAAGAGCTGAACCTGCAAGTAAGCGTGACGCGCGATTTCAAAGAGAATGCGAATCGCCAGATTGGCGAACTGATCGATGACAAACAGGCTTTAGCACGAAAAGCGCTCCAGGAGGCCATTGTCTCAGGCGATACCGTAAAACGTGATGCCGCCCTTGAAGAGATCTATAAGCTACAGTACCAGCGCCGCTTACTGCAGACGCTGGTCGGCATCGTTGCCGGATCACCGGAAGCCGCGATCACACAAGGCACGCTGGTCATGGCGGCCACAAAGCTGCGTGAAGAGACAGCGAAGAACTCATTCCTCTTCCCCGGAATCAAAGCCGTTGGAACGGATGAAACGTTGCTGAGCAATGTTTCGGCTGTCAGTGGTGCTTACGATGGCCTGAAACTGGGCGGTGTCAGGGTTGGACTGGATATCATCTGCGGAAAATCTAACACGCGCTGCGTAACGCAAGTCGATGCCAACGGCAAAGATATTACAGATGCTCATGGCGTGCCGCTGCTGGCATATGATGCCCAGGGAAGGGTGAGCTATAAAGGCGATAAAGAAAACCCTACCCTGAAGGATATTTTGGGCAGCAAAGATGCCAAAGGTCTGTACGGTTATACCGGTGGGTTGCAGGGGGCTGGGGGACTGTTCGGGGATATCAGCTATAAACCGGGCACGCTGAAAGGTGATTTCTTCGATACAACGGTCGAAAGTTTTGCCGGAACGCATGATTTCATTGGCGGCCAGTTACCGGGCTTTTATGATGATGTAGGCAATACCTCCCGCAGACGTAGCGACTTTACGAACACAGCGGCAGAAGTCTGGACCTATGCTGCGATTCCGCAAGCTGCGCCTTTTGCATTAAGCGAAGTTGTCTCTCCGGAATTGCTGCAATTTATTTTTGCCACTCACTAAAAAGGACATGACACAATGAAAACGCTGAGCGTAATAGCCTGTACCTTTATATTATCGGGCTGTGTGGTCGCCGATATGGATTCATCCAATTACGATTACGTTCCATGGATCCAGGTATTCCAGAAACCTCAGGCCTCGGGCCTGACAAACGTGTCACAGCGTAAAGCTGATCTGTACGCCTGCGGCGTTAACCCGCACGCGGATCTTGATAACGGCTCCTGGAGCCTGAATGGAAAAATGGCACAAGAAACCGAGGAACAATTCAACACCAGACGAGACAATATACTCAGTTGCATGGAAGAGAAAGGCTATAAAGTGTATGGTTTTTCTGAGTGTGGTCCGCGAAAAGCACCAACCGGATTATGTCCTAACTGAGATGCTAAATAAGAGCTTGCTGTTTTTATGTTGCCTGCTGACAGGGTGCGTTGTCGCCGATATGGATTCGTCGAACTACAAATACGTTCCCTGGATTCAGCTTTTCCAAAAAGTGGATGCCACCGGCTGGACCAATATCCGCCAACGTAAGGAAGATCTGTATGATTGTGGCGTGAGTCGCAGTGAAAACCTCGATGATAAAAATTGGGGATTAAATAACCAGCGTGATGATCAAACGCTACAGCAACAATCGCAATGGATGCAGCACATTTTCACCTGTATGAAAAATAAGGGTTACAACGTTTACGGTTTTGATGCATGTGGTCCCCTCAAAAAACCGACTGGACTTTGCCCTAATTAAAACCGCCTCCTCCCCTACCAATATAGGGGAGGAAAATACCAGGAACAATCTGACCTTTAGGATTATTCCCCATTTCATCATCTATCAAAAAAAACAACAATTTAACCGCTTCATTTGCCATGGAATATCCATGACATCTTTGCTGGATATATTCAGCATGATCACTATAAAAATGGCTATAAGGATGACGGAAATGAATAAAATATCTCTGGCGGTATTGATCGCAGCGAGTCTGGCAAGCGGCGCTGCTCTGGCGGATAACCAGACTGTTTCAGTTGGCTATGCGCAGAGCAAAGTTGAAGACTTTAAAAATATTCGCGGCGTTAACGTTCAGTACCGCTACGAGTGGGATTCGCCCTGGAGCGCGGTCGGTTCATTCACCTATATGAGCGGCGATCACGATGAGAATTATTATGTGGATTCCGACTCGGTGAAAAACCATGTCGAAGCAAAATACTATTCTTTGCTGGTTGGCCCGGCATACCGTATTAACGAATATGTTTCTCTGTATGCATTAGGCGGTGTTGCTCGCACCAAAGCGGACGGCGATACCAAATGGGTGAACTCAGGCGATGGCTATACTCAGAAAGACAGTATTTCTGAGAAAGCGACCTCGTTCGCATATGGTGCTGGCGTGCAATTCAACCCAATTCCAGACCTGGCGATTAATGTCGGCTACGAAGGAACGCATGCCGATCTGGATGGCGGTCGCGCAATTAATGGCTTTAACGTCGGCGTGGGCTACCGTTTCTGATGGTATTCCTCTCCCTGCCAGGGAGAGGAATTTATGACGTATGTTTTAAGAGATGGGCAATAAATTGCGTCAACTTCGGCAACGGGCGTAGATCTTGTCGCCACAGCAGATGTACCGGCCTTGGCGCCGGAGTGTAACGCTCCAGCACGCGTACCAGACGACCGTTCTTCAGCTCTTCCGCCACCAGCACTTCAGGTTGTAGCAGCAAACCCGCTCCGGCAATGGCTGCCGTTCTTAAACCATAACCATCGTTACACCGTAAAATAGCGTCACGTTTCCAGCGCACCTCCCCTTCTGTTCCGGGCAATCGCCATTCGTTGCGTGCCGTCCAGACCGTATGCGACAGGCACAGGTGATCCACCAGCTCGGCTGGCGTTTGTGGTGTGCCGTGACGCATTAAATAATCAGGCGAGGCGCAAATCACCATCCGATACGGGCAAAGGTATTTCGCCACCAGATCGTCCTGATGAATATCACCAATACGGATCGCCAGGTCGACACCTTCATCAACCAGATCCACCCGCCGGTTGGTCAGATCCAGCTCAACCCTTACCTCAGGAAAAGACTGCAAAAAGGTGGCGGTGAGCGGGGCAACAACACAGCCGCCAAAAGAGGTTGGCGCACTCACACGAAGCGTGCCCGCAGGTGTCGCGCGGAGCCGTTCCACGGCGCTTTCTGCAACGGCAACCTGCTCCAGTACACGCTTTGCCTCTTCAAAATAGACCCGTCCTGCATCCGTCAGGCTTTGGCGACGGGTATTGCGTTCGAGCAAACGTGTACCAAGCTGCGATTCCAGCAGAGCGATATATTTCCCCACCATCACCGCAGAGATTTCAAGCCGTGACGCTGCACCAGTGAAACTGCCGCTTTCGACGACGGCAATAAACGTCTCCATGCCGCGTAACTTATCCATATTACAAACTCCTGGTTAGCAATCTTCTAACTTTAGGCCAGTTTATCTGACTTTTTATTTATTAAAGAATGAAGGCTCACAACATAAGGAGTCTGCTATGAAAATCGTCATTATTGGGGCCAGCGGTACAGTCGGTCGGGCGGTAACGGAAACGTTGAGCCGTCATCATGAAGTGATCCGCGTGGGTCGTACACAGGGCGATCATCGGGTCGATATTACATCTCAGGAAAGCGTGCTGGCCCTGTTCGACAAAATTGGCAAGGTGGATGCAATTGTTTCGGCAAGTGGTGGTCTGTTCTTCGGCCCGCTCGCCACCATGAAAGACAGCGATTTCAACCAGGGCTTGCAGGATAAACTGCTGGGGCAGGTGCGCCTGGCACTGACCGGACAGCACTACCTGAACGAAGGCGGCTCCATCACCCTGATAAGCGGTATCGTGGCCCATGAACCTATTGCCCAGGGCGTGAATGCCACAACGGTGAATGCTGCGCTCGAAGGGTTTGTACGGGCTGCCGCCTGTGAATTGCCCGGAGGGATCCGTATCAACCTGATAAGCCCAACGGTACTCACCGAATCCGCCGAAGCGTATGACGGCTTCTTCCCCGGTTTTGAAAGTGTACCCGCCTCAGCAGTGGCCCAGGCCTATCGCCGGAGCGTGGAAGGCGTGCAAACCGGGCGGGTGTATAAGGTCGGTTACTGAGCTAACTTAGTCGCGGGTTTGCACCCAGAAGGCGTGGATAAGGCCGGGGATATAGCCCAGTAATGTCAGAAGGATGTTCAGGATAAATGCCCAGCCAAATCCTTTACCGAGCAACACGCCAAGCGGCGGCAAAATAATGGTAAAAACGATACGCCAAAAACCCATAAATACTCCGTGCAAGCTAACCAATTGATTGTAAAAAAGAGAACCATCTCTAAGCGTAGTCAGTTTAGCTGGCTGCGCCATTTCCCCTTCGCCTTTTTACCCTCTTTTACGCTTTTGACACTGGCTTAATACACCCCCTTAGTTTAGCATCACCTTAATTAAGTAAATGCTAAAATAAAATGAACGAACTTGATCAGCTCCAGGCCAGTGCAGAACAGGCCGCAACCCTTCTGAAAGCGATGAGCAACCCGAAACGGTTGCTGATCCTGTGCATGCTGTGCGGTACGCCGGGAACCTCAGCTGGCGATCTGGCACGCGCCACAGGCTTAAGCGCCTCCGCCACGTCCCAGCATCTGGCGAAGATGCGAGATGAAGGGCTTATTGACAGCAGACGTGATGCACAACGCATCCTTTATTTCATCAAAAGCGATGCGGTGAACCAGATAATCAGCACCCTCAAAACCCTTTATTGTCCCTAAGGAGATGTCATGTCACTTCCCGTCATCAGTCCGCAGCAGGCAAAAGTGCTCATCTCTGAAGGTGCAGCGCTTATTGATATCCGTGATACCGATGAATATGCGCGAGAACATATACCCGCTGCGCATTCCGTTCCTCTGGGAACACTGCCTGCCGGGCTGTCGGCTCAGTCAGGCGAAACAGTGATCTTTCACTGCCAGTCTGGCGCTCGCACGTCAGGAAATGCCGCGCTACTGTCCCAGGCAGCCTCCCCGGCGCAGGGATATATCCTGGAAGGCGGTATTCAGGGCTGGAAGCAGGCTGGATTGTTGACCGCAGAAGACCGATCCCAGCCATTGCCGATCATGCGCCAGGTGCAAATTGCCGCCGGGTTGTTAATTTTGTGCGGCGTGGTGCTGGGCTACAGTATTTCAGAGGCTTTTTTCTTACTGAGCGCATTTGTCGGGGCCGGCCTACTCTTTGCCGGTGTAACCGGTTTTTGCGGGATGGCACGCTTGCTTAATGTCATGCCGTGGAACCGGCGTACCCCTTAAGCAGCACGTGGGTTTACGCTTTAGCAGTAATCGGTGGAATGCACTGTACCCCGCAACAAGCGTGGG
The DNA here is from genome assembly GCF_013782625.1 of Enterobacter sp. RHBSTW-00994. Classification (NCBI taxonomy): domain Bacteria; kingdom Pseudomonadati; phylum Pseudomonadota; class Gammaproteobacteria; order Enterobacterales; family Enterobacteriaceae; genus Enterobacter; species Enterobacter sp. RHBSTW-00994. The sequence continues at coordinate 3,621,580 of NZ_CP056199.1, forward strand.
CTAAGGTGATGAGCACAACAATGATCAGGAGGTAATGATGTTTTCTGTCGGCGATTATGTGCAACCGCGTATGGGCGGCCCAAAACTGAAAGTGCTCGAAGTGAATGGCGATAGCGTGGTGGCGGTACAGGCCAGCAATGAACAAGGTGAGAAATTCACACTGAAAGCAGCAGATGTGGCGCTTTATACCGAAGATGGTGACTTTGGCGTCTGCTAAAAGACAAGCAACCGGGCGGATTTCTCCGCCCGGTATCTTCTGATTAAATCAGAAAATCATCCAGTGATTTACCGTTTGCCAGTGCAGCGGCAATCGGTTTAGGCGTACGGCCCTGACCCGTCCAGGTCTTCTCTTCACCGTTAGTGTCAGTAAAACGGTACTTCGCTTCACGGATTTTGCGTTTTTTCACTTGCTGACCCACGAGGTTCACTTCAGAACCCAGCAGATCGGAAGGTGAAATACCATCGGCTTTCATGCGTTCCAGCAGAGCATTAATTTTATCCTGCTGCTCAGCACGCTGCTGCTCAAATTCCGCCTGTTCATTACGTTTCTCTTCAGTAACGATCCTGACTTTTTCCAGCATTTCTTCAAGAACATCAATAGGGAATTCACGCGCCAGCGCGCGAAGCGTGCGGATATTATTAAGATTCTGTAACGTCAAAGACATATTAATTGAAAACCTTTTCTTTGTGGGAAAGTCGAAAAATCAACGGACAGAATAATTCATTTCCCTTTAAATATCCACCCATCGTTCCTTTTACACATTATTACGTATTCTTAAAAAGATATTTAATTTAAATACCCTTCTCATTTTCTGATAGTGCATCACATTATTACACCTGATGCTATCGTCCCCTCTGAAGCACTGCCAGTGATACGTGTTTCACTCCTGCTAATGGCGTGAATATGCATGCAATGTAAATGAATAAAACAAAACACACCGCTGCAGCATTTTTCACTACTTAATCGAACAAAAAAGAACAATCATCACTAAGAGGCTATTTTTAAATCAACACAAAGAATCACGTGCTGAGTAAGAGCACGCCCCTTCTGAACAGACTATGCAAAATAATGTAATATATTGATTTAAAAGAATATAAGTATCAATAAAACAGAAAATAACGACCTGAGCCGCAAATCATCAATTTTAGAGAATTTTGTGGACAAGACGCCATTAAATAAAAATTAATCACTAATTGTTAGTTTCAATGTAGATAGATACGCTATACACGTCAAATAAGCCAACCTAAAGCACTAAATCACCACGGGCAGAGTAACGATATTATGTTTTTCTCAAGGAGTTCAGACATGTTCTCACCGCAGTCTCGCCTGCGCCATGCAGTAGCGGATACATTCGCGATGGTTGTCTACTGTTCCGTTGTGAACATGCTGATCGAAATATTCCTCTCCGGAATGTCCTTCGAGCAATCACTTTCCTCTCGGCTTGTTGCCATCCCGGTGAACATCCTTATTGCATGGCCTTACGGATTTTACCGCGACGCCATCATGCGCGTTGCCCGTCGTATCAGCCCATCCGGCTGGATGAAGAACCTGGCCGACGTTCTGGCGTACGTCACTTTCCAGTCTCCCGTTTATGTGGCGATTTTACTGACTGTAGGTGCTGACTGGCATCAAATCGCGGCTGCGGTAAGTTCAAATATCGTTGTTTCAATGTTGATGGGGGTGGTTTACGGTTATTTTCTCGACTATTGTCGCCGCCTGTTCAAGGTCAGCCAGTACAACCACGTCAAAGCATGATGCAGTGCGACTGGCTAATGCCAGTCGCAGATTTACTGCGGTTCGCCAAACAATCCCTTCAGAAAACGCTCCAGCGCCATGCGAGAGCTGAAACCGTGCGGAATACCATAATGTTCATGCCTTTCTCCGCCTAAATAGAGCGGGAATTGCTGATAATGATCGCAGGTTTTAATATCCGAGGCAGGTTCAGCAAATGAGAGACTTCTGTCTTTCAGCGTAGGATGAATAATGAGAGCCGTACGCCCCATTCGCGCTTCACGGTTAACGTAAACATAATTCTCACCGCGGCGATAGCCATAGGCTTTTTGTGTCACAGCATCCACGGTAAATCCCGCTTTTTCAAGAACGCGCGCCACCTCATCAGGTCGTAAATACATATTTAATCCTCGTTATCTTTTCCTGCCCGGCAACCTTACAGTATTCAGCATTAGCAGTGCTTTCAGAATATTCCATAAACGCCCGGATAAGTCGTGACTCGCTTCAGATATTAAAATCCTGGGCTAAACTGAATGGGAACGCAAAATTATGGAGGATCGTATGTTTAACAGACCGAACCGAAACGATATTAACGACGACGCCCAGGATATTCGTAATGATGTCAGTCAACTAGCGGATACACTTGAGGATGTACTGAAGTCTCTGGGTTCAGATGCGAAGGACGAAGCAGATGCCGCAAAACGTAAGGCTCAGTCTCTGCTGCGTGAAACCCGGGCACGAATGAATGGACGTTCACGCCCCACTCAGGCCGCTTGCGATGCGATCGGCTGCGCAAATACCTTCGTCCGGGAGAGGCCGCTCTGTGCACTCGGGACGGTCGCGGCTGTAGGTATTGTGGTAGGCGCTCTGCTCAGCCTGAGAAAGTAAGACGTAATAAGACGTAAACAGCAACACGCAAAAAACAACTCCCCGATGCTCACCCGACATCGGGTTTTTTCCGTCTGAATACCTGAAAAACCCGTACAGCCCGCCACGCCCCCCTGTGGATATCACCGTGGCTCAATCACCCTAAATTTCCCATATCTTGTATGGTTGAAACTTATCTCAACTACATCTAGTATTCTCTTTAGCAAGACACACGCTATCTGACGCGAACATTCGCGCCGCTCTCTCATTTTAAATGGAAATACGAATCATGCGCATTACTATTTACACTCGTAACGATTGTGTCCAGTGCCACGCCACCAAACGCGCGATGGAAAGCCGTGGCGTCGAGTTTGAGATGGTGAACGTGGATTTAGCGCCAGATGCCGCAGACACTCTGCGAGCACAAGGGTTTCGTCAGCTCCCGGTGGTTATCGCAGGCGAAACCAGTTGGTCAGGTTTCCGCCCGGATATGATTAACCGCCTCTCCAGCCAGGCCACAAGTGCATGAGTTGCCTGGTCTACTTCTCCAGCAGCTCGGAAAACACGCTTCGGTTTATTGAACGTGTCGGGCTGCCTGCAGTACGGATCCCGCTAAATGAGCGCGAACGTATTCAGGTAGACGAACCTTACATTCTGGTTGTTCCCAGCTATGGCGGTGGTGGAACGGCGGGAGCAGTACCTCGCCAGGTGATCCGCTTTCTTAATAATCCACATAACCGGGCGTTGATCCGCGGCGTTATCGCGGCAGGCAATCGCAACTTTGGCGATGCATTTTGCCGCGCCGGGGATGTGATCTCTCAAAAATGCGGCGTGCCGTATCTCTATCGTTTTGAACTGATGGGGACACAGCAGGACGTAGAGAACGTGCGTAAAGGAGTGAACGAATTTTGGCAACGACAACCGCAGAACGTGTAATTCAGGGAACCGGGGATTACCACGCCCTGAACGCCATGCTTAACCTCTACGATCGTGAGGGGCGTATTCAGTTCGGGAAAGATCATGACGCGGTGGACGCCTTTTTTGCCGCCCATGTTTTGCCTAACAGCATGACATTTGCCAGTCAGGAGCAACGCCTCGACTATCTGGTCGCTGAAGGTTACTACGAAGAACGCGTGCTGACGCGCTATGACCGCGCCTTCGTGGTGAAGCTGTTCGCGCACGCGCATGCCAGTGGTTTTCGTTTCCAGACCTTCCTTGGTGCGTGGAAATATTACACCAGCTACACGCTGAAAACGTTCGACGGGAAACGCTATCTGGAACACTTTGAGGATCGTACCGTGATGGTCGCGCTGACGCTGGCGCAGGGTGACGAACACCTGGCACAACAACTGACGAACGAGATCCTCAGTGGGCGTTTTCAGCCTGCGACACCCACCTTCCTCAACTGCGGTAAAGCCCAGCGCGGCGAGCTGGTATCATGTTTCCTGCTTCGTATTGAAGACAATATGGAATCAATTGGTCGCGCGGTGAACTCGGCGTTGCAGCTTTCTAAACGTGGCGGTGGCGTGGCATTTTTGCTCTCGAATCTGCGTGAAGCGGGTGCGCCGATTAAGCGCATCGAAAACCAGTCCTCTGGGGTGATCCCGGTGATGAAGATGCTGGAAGATGCTTTTTCATATGCCAATCAGCTTGGCGCACGTCAGGGTGCAGGCGCGGTCTATCTGCATGCACATCACCCGGATATCCTTCGTTTTCTGGACACCAAACGCGAAAATGCCGACGAAAAAATCCGCATCAAAACGCTGTCGCTTGGTGTGGTGATCCCGGATATTACGTTTGCGTTGGCGAAAGAAAATGCCGGGATGGCGCTGTTCTCACCTTACGATATTGAGCGCATTTACGGTAAACCGTTCGGCGATGTGGCGATTAGCGAGCTGTATGACGAGCTGGTTGCTGATGATCGTATCCGCAAAAAATATATCAACGCCCGTGATTTCTTCCAGACGCTTGCCGAGATCCAGTTTGAATCTGGCTACCCGTACATCATGTATGAAGATACGGTAAATCGCGCCAACCCGATTGCCGGGCGTATCAATATGAGCAACCTGTGCTCGGAGATTTTGCAGGTCAACAGCGCGTCGACCTTTGACGAGAACCTCGATTACGCGGACATCGGCAAAGATATCTCCTGTAACCTCGGTTCGCTGAACATCGCCCATACAATGGATTCACCCGATTTTGGCCGCACGGTAGAAACAGCCATTCGTGGGCTGACAGCAGTCTCTGACATGAGCCATATCCGCAGCGTGCCGTCGATTGAAGCGGGCAATGCCACCTCACACGCCATCGGACTGGGACAGATGAACCTGCATGGCTATCTGGCCCGCGAAGGTATTGCCTATGGCAGCCCGGAAGGGCTGGATTTCACCAACCTCTATTTTTACACCATTACCTGGCATGCCCTGAATACCTCAATGAAGCTGGCGCGAGAGCGCAACCAGCGTTTTGTCGGTTTTGAGCAGTCACGCTATGCCAGTGGTGAATATTTCAGCCAGTACCTGGAAAATGACTGGCAGCCGAAAACAGAGAAGGTCCGGGCGCTGTTTGCCCATGCAGGAATAACCCTCCCGACCCGCGATATGTGGCAACAACTGCGCGATGACGTGATGCGTTACGGCATTTATAACCAGAACCTGCAAGCCGTACCGCCGACGGGGTCGATCTCGTATATCAACCACGCCACATCAAGCATTCACCCGATAGTGTCGAAAATTGAGATCCGCAAGGAGGGTAAAACCGGCCGCGTTTACTACCCTGCCCCATTTATGACTAACGAGAACCTGGCGCTGTATCAGGATGCCTACGAAATCGGCCCGGAAAAAATCATTGATACCTATGCACAAGCCACAAGACATGTTGATCAGGGGCTGTCGTTGACGCTCTTCTTCCCGGATACCGCCACCACGCGCGATATCAACAAGGCGCAAATCTATGCCTGGAAAAAAGGTATCAAAACGCTGTACTACATTCGCCTGCGCCAGCTTGCGCTGGAAGGTACTGAAATCGAAGGCTGCGTGTCCTGCGCGCTGTAAGGAGAAAGGATGAAACTGTCACGCGTATCTGCCGTTAACTGGAATAAGATCCAGGACGATAAAGACCTGGAGGTCTGGAATCGTCTGACCAGTAATTTCTGGCTGCCGGAAAAAGTCCCGCTGTCCAACGATATTCCAGCCTGGCAAACGTTAAGCGACGCCGAGCAACAGCTAACAATCCGTGTTTTCACCGGGCTGACATTGCTGGACACCATTCAGAATACCGTCGGCGCTCCCGCGCTGATGGCGGATTCGCTCACGCCGCACGAAGAAGCCGTGATGTCGAACATCAGTTTTATGGAAGCGGTGCACGCCCGCTCTTACAGTTCGATTTTCTCCACATTGTGCCAGACCAAAGATGTTGATGCGGCATATAGCTGGAGTGAAGAGTGCGAATCGTTGCAGCGTAAAGCGCAGCTGGTACTGGAGTATTATCAGGCTGACGAGCCGCTGAAAAAGAAAATTGCCAGCGTGTTTCTGGAATCCTTCCTTTTCTATTCTGGCTTCTGGTTGCCAATGTACTGGTCGAGCCGTGGCAAACTGACCAACACGGCCGATTTGATTCGCCTGATCATTCGTGATGAAGCGGTTCACGGCTATTATATTGGCTACAAATATCAGAAAGGGCTGGAGAAAATAAGCGAAGAAAAACGTGAAACGCTAAAAGGTTTTGCACTGGATTTGCTGATGGATCTCTATGATAACGAACTGCGTTATACCGAATCGCTTTATGCCGGAACCAGCTGGGAAGAGGATGTTAAAGCCTTCCTCTGCTACAACGCCAACAAAGCCCTGATGAACCTGGGTTACGAGGCGCTATTCCCGCCGGAAATGGCCGAAGTGAACCCGGCAATACTGGCCGCCCTGTCCCCCAACGCTGACGAAAATCACGATTTCTTCTCCGGTTCAGGTTCATCTTATGTGATGGGAAAAGCGGTGGAGACTGAGGATGAGGATTGGGATTTTTAACCCCCTAGCCCTGTCCTCTCCTCTGCGGGGAGAAGGTTGGGGTGAGAGGTAAAAATATCATCCGTTAATTAAATATATCTCACATAATCCCCGGTCAAATATTTCCACATCAACTACACTGTCATTCTACTATCATATTCACCTGAATCATTGCGATTCAGGTGAAATTTCCTGACCGCGCAACAAAAATCTCAGAAAAATTCAACACCCGCTCAGCCCTTTGCTCATGGGAAATTCAGCAACATGACCTTCGGCAAAATTCATGCCATAAGAGGATTGAGGGTTGTCTCAGATTCTCAGTATGTTAGGGTATTGTCAGGTAATTATTCCGAATGGAAATCATATCGACACAATAAATAACAGGACAGACTCTATTGCATGGCAATTAAATTAGAAGTTAAAAATCTCTATAAAGTATTTGGCGAGCATCCACAGCGAGCGTTCAAATATATTGAAAAAGGACTTTCAAAAGAGCAAATTCTGGAAAAAACAGGGCTATCGCTTGGCGTTAAAGACGCCAGTCTGGCCATTGAAGAAGGCGAGATTTTCGTCATCATGGGGTTATCCGGTTCGGGTAAATCCACTATGGTTCGCCTTCTCAATCGCCTGATTGAACCCACCCGCGGGCAAGTACTGATTGACGGTATTGATATTGCAAAAATATCTGATGCCGAGCTCCGTGAGGTGCGCAGAAAAAAGATTGCGATGGTGTTTCAGTCATTCGCGCTAATGCCACATATGACGGTACTGGAAAATACCGCCTTTGGCATGGAATTAGCGGGCGTTGCGGCACAAGAACGCCATGAAAAAGCCCTGGATGCATTACGTCAGGTTGGGCTGGAGAATTATGCCCACGGATATCCGGATGAACTTTCCGGAGGGATGCGACAGCGCGTCGGTCTGGCTCGTGCATTGGCAATTAATCCCGACATATTATTAATGGATGAGGCGTTCTCGGCGCTCGATCCATTAATTCGTACAGAGATGCAGGATGAACTGGTAAAACTGCAAGCCAAACATCAACGTACTATTGTATTTATTTCCCACGATCTCGATGAAGCGATGCGTATTGGCGACAGAATTGCCATTATGCAAAATGGCGAAGTCGTACAGGTTGGTACACCGGATGAAATTCTGAATAACCCGGCGAATGATTATGTTCGAACCTTCTTCCGTGGCGTGGATATTAGTCAGGTATTTAGTGCCAAAGATATTGCCCGCCGCAGCCCGAACGGCATTATCCGCAAAACCCCTGGCTTTGGCCCGCGATCTGCACTGAAAGTATTGCAGGACGAAGATCGTGAGTTTGGCTATGTCATCGAACGCGGCAACAAATTTGTCGGCATTGTCTCCATCGAGTCCCTGAAAAATGCGCTTAGCGAAAGCCAGGGAATTGATGCGGCGCTTATCGACTCTCCGCTTGCCGTAGACGCCGAAACGCCGCTCAGCGAACTGCTCTCCCATGTAGGCCAGGCGCCTTGTGCCGTTCCGGTTATTGGGGAAGAGCAACAGTACGTTGGCATCATCTCAAAAGGGATGCTGCTGAAAGCTTTAGATCGCGAGGGGGCAAACAATGGCTGATCAATCTAATCCGTGGGGAACCACAGAGGCAGCGGACAGCGCTGCACAATCTGCTGATACATGGGGAAGTTCTGCCCCAGCACCAACCGATGGCGGAGCGGCCGACTGGCTCAATAGCGCACCCGCGCCAGCGCCTGAACATTTCAACATTATGGACCCGTTCCATAAAACGCTGATCCCACTGGATAGCTGGGTCACAGAAGGGATTGACTGGGTAGTGACACACTTCCGCCCGGTGTTCCAGGGTATTCGCGTACCCGTGGATTACATCCTGAACGGTTTCCAGCAGTTGATGCTGGGTATGCCAGCTCCCGTTGCCATCATCCTGTTTGCCCTGATTGCCTGGCAGTTTGGTAGCGCAGGAATGGGTATCGCCACTCTGGTGTCCCTGATTGCGATCGGTGCAATCGGTGCATGGTCGCAGGCGATGATCACGCTGGCGCTGGTACTCACCGCCCTGCTGTTCTGCGTGGTGATCGGCTTGCCGCTGGGTATCTGGCTGGCGAGAAGTCCACGAGCGGCGAAGATCATTCGACCGCTGCTGGACGCCATGCAGACCACCCCGGCGTTTGTCTACCTGGTTCCGATTGTCATGCTATTCGGTATCGGTAACGTACCGGGCGTGGTCGTGACCATTATCTTTGCCCTGCCACCGATTGTTCGTCTGACCATTCTGGGGATCAACCAGGTTCCGGCAGATCTCATTGAAGCTTCACGTTCATTCGGCGCAAGCCCGCGTCAGATGTTGTTTAAAGTTCAGTTACCACTGGCCATGCCCACCATTATGGCGGGCGTTAATCAGACGCTGATGCTTGCCCTCTCCATGGTAGTGATCGCCTCGATGATCGCCGTTGGCGGGCTTGGCCAGATGGTACTGCGCGGTATTGGTCGTCTCGATATGGGGCTGGCCACCGTAGGTGGCGTAGGGATCGTGATCCTCGCCATTATTCTTGACCGCCTGACGCAGGCTGTCGGTCGTGACTCACGCAGTCGCGGCAACCGTCGCTGGTACACCACCGGCCCCGTCGGGTTGATTACCCGCCTCTGCTCTAAATAATTCGGGTTGCAGGAAGGCGGCAAGCGAGCGAATCCCCACAAGCATCGAAAACGGTGTGACTGGGGTGAGCGATTGTCGCCAACACATCTGCAACGTGAACTATGACGGGTACATTCATAAAATAAGGAACAACGATGCGACATAGCGTACTTTTTGCCACAGCGTTTGCCACCCTTGTCTCTACCAGCACATTTGCTGCCGACTTGCCTGGCAAAGGCGTGACCGTTCAACCGGTCCAGAGCACCATTTCCGAAGAGACCTTCCAGACGCTGATCGTCAGCCGCGCACTGGAAAAACTGGGCTATACGGTCAACACGCCAAGTGAAGTGGATTACAACGTGGGCTACACCTCGATTGCTTCCGGTGATGCCACCTTTACCGCCGTGAACTGGCAGCCGCTGCATGATGATATGTATGCAGCAGCCGGTGGCGACAAGAAGTTTTATCGCGAAGGCACTTTCGTGAGCGGCGCTGCACAGGGTTATCTGATCGACAAGAAAACCGCTGACCAGTACCACATCACTAATATTGAGCAGTTGAAAGATCCCAGAATCGCCAAACTGTTCGATACCAATGGTGACGGTAAAGCCGACATGATGGGTTGTTCACCGGGATGGGGCTGTGAAGCGGTGATTAACCACCAGAATAAAGCCTACGACCTGGCAAAAACGGTGGACGTGAGCCACGGTAACTACTCCGCGATGATGGCGGACACTATCGCCCGCTTTAAAGAAGGCAAACCGGTTATCTATTACACCTGGACACCGTACTGGGTGAGTGACGTGCTGAAGCCAGGGAAAGATGTGGTGTGGCTGCAAGTTCCGTTCTCTTCGCTGCCTGGTGAACAGAAAGATATCGACACCAAACTGGCCAATGGCATGAACTATGGTTTCCCGGTCAATACGATGCATATCGTGGCGAACAAAGCCTGGGCAGAGAAAAACCCGGCGGCGGCGAAACTGTTCTCGGTGATGAGACTGCCACTGGCGGATATCAACGCCCAGAACGCCATGATGCATGAAGGTAAATCCTCAGAAGCCGACATCAATGGCCATGTTGACGGCTGGATCAAAGCCCACCAGCAGCAATTTGATGGTTGGGTGAAAGCCGCACTGGACGCACAGAAGTAATCGCCCTTATTCCCTCTCCCACCGGGAGAGGGAATTTAAACCGCACAATCCACCACGTAACAATCCCCCAACATTCACAATCATTCGTTATTATTGATTTCCGGAAAAATAATCACTCAACTAATGATTCCTGAATCTAATGACAAACACTTCTCACGAACTTAGCCCGCCGCTGATCCTGTTAATGTCCGTGGCAACGGGCCTTGCAGTTGCCAGTAACTATTACGCGCAGCCTCTTCTGGACACCATTGCGAACGCCTTTTCGCTGTCAGCCAGTTCAGCCGGTTTTATCGTCACCGCCGCTCAACTGGGGTACGCCGCTGGCCTGCTTTTCCTCGTCCCACTGGGCGATATGTTTGAGCGTCGAATGTTGATTGTCTCTATGACGCTACTGGCTGCTGGCGGCATGCTGATTACCGCCAGCAGTCAGTCCCTGACAATGATGATTATCGGGACTGCGCTGACAGGGCTGTTCTCCGTCGTGGCCCAGATCCTGGTTCCCCTGGCGGCAACGCTCGCCGCACCAGAAAAGCGCGGAAAAGTTGTAGGCACAATCATGAGCGGCCTGCTTCTGGGGATCTTACTGGCTCGTACCGTCGCTGGGTTACTTGCCAGCCTGGGCGGCTGGCGCACCGTCTATTGGGTGGCAAGCGTACTGATGGTCATCATGGCGCTGGCGCTTTGGCGCGGCTTGCCGAAAGTGAAGCAGGAGAACCATCTCAACTACCCTCAGCTTCTCGGCTCCGTGTTCAGCTTATTTACACAAGATAAACTGCTGCGTACACGCGCATTGCTGGGGTGTTTCACCTTCGCCAACTTCAGTATTTTGTGGACATCGATGGCCTTCCTGCTAGCCTCTCCGCCCTTCAACTACTCCGAAGGCGTTATTGGTCTGTTTGGCCTCGCCGGTGCTGCCGGTGCACTGGGTGCGCGCCCGGCGGGCGGGTTCGCCGATAAAGGGAAATCGCACCTGACGACGACCTCGGGTCTGGTTTTACTCCTGCTTTCGTGGGGGGCTATCTGGTATGGGCATACCTCGGTACTGGCACTGATTGTCGGGATCCTGGTACTCGACCTCACCGTGCAGGGCGTGCATATCACCAATCAGACCGTGATTTACCGCGTGAAGCCTGAGGCGAGAAACCGTCTAACGGCCGGGTATATGACCAGCTATTTTATCGGTGGTGCGGCTGGTTCATTGATTTCAGCATCGGCATGGCAACATTCAGGCTGGAGTGGCGTTTGTGCCGCCGGGACGATTGTTGCTGCGTTGAATCTGCTGGTCTGGTGGCGCGGGTATCATCGCCAGGAGGCGATTCAGTAAGCTTTACATCGCTTTGGGGCTTCTTAGGGTGTTAAGGAGCCCCCCAGTCTGTTAAGGTTAGCGTAATCATTTATCCCAGAAATTTTAATGTGGGTGACATATTCACAAACATCATGAATAGCTCAGACCCGTTGGCTGATCCCAGTCCTCGCACCCCGTCTTCTCAGGGCGTCTGCCCTCCCCTTTTTGTGCTCACCGGGTCACGGATTCGCCCGGCGCTTTCTGATCGTGACATACGTTTGGCGGATATAACCGCACAAATAATTCATTTACATTATTTGTCACTATCGTTACTATATCGGCTGTAATTAATGAGGTTATGCCCAAATGGATAGTTCGTTTACGCCCATTGAACAAATGCTTAAATTCCGCGCCAGTCGTCATGAGGAGTTCCCGTATCAGGAAATCCTGTTGACCCGCCTGTGCATGCACATGCAAGGTAAACTGCTGGAAAATCGCAATAAAATGCTGAAAGCTCAAGGGATTAACGAGACGTTGTTTATGGCGTTGATTACGCTGGAGTCTCAGGAAGATCACAGTATTCAGCCTTCTGAACTGAGTTGCGCGCTGGGTTCATCCCGCACCAATGCAACCCGTATCGCTGATGAACTGGAAAAACGCGGCTGGATCGAGCGCCGTGAAAGCGACAACGACCGCCGTTGCTTGCATTTGCAACTGACCGACAAAGGTCACGAATTCCTGCGTGAGGTGCTGCCACCTCAGCACAACTGTCTGCATCAACTCTGGTCCGCGCTTAGCACCACCGAACGCGACCAACTTGAGCACATCACTCGCAAGCTTCTCACCCGTCTGGACCAGATGGATGAAGACGGTGCTATTCTCGAGGCACTGCGCTAACGCGACGACACGCTCGAATATCCAGATTTATAAGAAAACTGACAGGCCAGCACGTCACACTGCTGGCCTTTCTGACAACAGGTCGGCTCAGCCGATGTGAAAATAAGAAGATCGTGGAGAACAACAATGAGCGCAAATGCGGAGAACACAACCCCGCAGCAACCGGCCACCAGGAAGGGTAAACGCAAGAGCATCCTTCTTCTGCTGACCTTGCTCTTTATTATTATTGCTGTGGCATATGGGATCTATTGGTTTTTAGTCTTGCGTCATGCTGAAGAAACAGATGATGCATACGTGGCAGGGAACCAGGTGCAGATTATGGCGCAGGTGTCGGGCAGCGTGACGAAAGTCTGGGCTGACAATACCGACTTTGTGCAAAAAGGGGATGTTCTGGTCACGCTCGATCCGACCGATGCCCAACAGGCGTTTGAAAAAGCGCAGACGGAACTGGCGTCCAGTGTTCGTCAGACCCGTCAGTTAATGATTAACAGCAAACAGCTTCAGGCCAGCATCGATGTGCAGAAAACCGCACTGGCGCAGGCACAAAGCGACCTGAATCGTCGTGTCCCACTCGGAACCGCCAACCTGATTGGTCGTGAAGAGCTGCAACACGCCCGCGATGCTGTCGCCAGCGCACAGGCACAGCTTGATGTGGCGATCCAACAATACAACGCTAACCAGGCGATGGTGTTGGGGACTAATCTGGAAAGCCAGCCTGCCGTAAAACAGGCGGCAACCGAAGTACGTAACGCCTGGCTGGCGCTACAACGTACGAAGATTGTGAGCCCGATGACGGGTTACGTCTCGCGCCGTTCCGTCCAGCCAGGTGCGCAAATTAGCCCAACGACACCACTGATGGCGGTTGTTCCGGCCAACAATTTGTGGGTGGATGCTAACTTCAAAGAGACCCAGCTTGCCCACATGCGTATTGGCCAGAGCGCGACTGTGATCAGCGACATCTATGGTGACGATGTGAAGTACACGGGTAAAGTGGTCGGTCTTGATATGGGCACAGGCAGCGCGTTTTCTCTGTTGCCAGCACAAAACGCCACGGGTAACTGGATCAAAGTGGTTCAGCGTTTACCCGTACGTATTGAGCTGGATCCGAAACAGCTTGCCGACCACCCATTGCGCATCGGCTTATCTACACTGGTCACGGTGGATACCGCCAACCGCGATGGCCAGATCCTGGCAAGCCAGGTACGCAGTAGCCCGGCTTATGAGAGCAACGCCCGTGAAATTAGCCTCGATCCGGTCAATAAACTGATCGATGACATCGTGAAGGCAAACGCCGGTTAATCCGAAGGTGAGCGTTATGCAACCGCAAAAACCGCAAAAAGCGCTGGAGGGCGCGCAACTGGTCATTATGACCATCGCGCTTTCACTGGCGACATTTATGCAGGTGCTGGACTCCACCATCGCAAACGTGGCGATCCCAACCATCGCCGGGAACCTTGGCTCATCACTGAGCCAGGGGACATGGGTAATCACCTCATTCGGCGTGGCGAATGCGATCTCCATTCCGATCACAGGCTGGCTGGCAAAGCGCGTCGGGGAAGTGAAGCTGTTCCTCTGGTCAACCGTGGCGTTTGTGATTGCCTCCTGGGCGTGTGGGATGTCCACCAGCCTGACAATGCTGATTTTCTTCCGCGTCATTCAGGGTATTGTTGCCGGACCGTTGATTCCACTGTCACAGAGTTTGCTGCTGAACAACTATCCACCCGCTAAACGCTCTATCGCGCTGGCGCTGTGGTCAATGACCGTGATTGTCGCGCCGATTTGTGGACCTATCTTAGGCGGCTATATTAGCGATAATTATCACTGGGGCTGGATCTTCTTCATCAACGTACCGATTGGTGCGCTCGTGGTCATGCTGACGTTGCAGTCACTGCGTGGCAGAGAAACGCGAACGGAGCAACGGCGCATTGATGGCGTTGGATTGGCGTTATTGATCCTCGGTATCGGTAGCCTCCAGGTGATGCTCGATCAGGGTAAAGAGCTGGACTGGTTTGCCTCGAAAGAGATCATCGTCCTGACGATAGTCGCGGTGGTATCGCTCAGCTTCCTGATTGTCTGGGAACTGACTGACGATAATCCGATAGTCGACCTGTCGCTGTTTAAGTCGCGAAACTTCACCATAGGCTGCTTGTGTATCAGCCTTGCCTATATGCTCTACTTCGGTGCGATAGTTCTGTTGCCACAGCTGTTGCAGGAGGTATACGGCTACACCGCAACCTGGGCAGGTTTGGCCTCTGCGCCAGTTGGCTTGATTCCAGTCCTGCTGTCGCCGATTATCGGTCGTTTCGCCCATAAACTCGATATGCGTCGGCTGGTGACGTTCAGCTTCATTATGTATGCGGTGTGCTTTTACTGGCGTGCGTATACGTTCGAGCCGGGGATGGACTTTGGTGCTTCAGCGTGGCCACAGTTTATCCAGGGCTTTGCCGTGGCGTGCTTCTTTATGCCTCTGACCACCATCACGCTCTCTGGATTACCGCCAGAGAGAATGGCGGCTGCATCGAGCCTGTCGAACTTCACCCGTACCCTGGCAGGCTCCATCGGGACGTCGATCACCACCACCATGTGGACTAACCGTGAATCGATGCACCATGCGCAGCTCACTGAGGCGGTGAACCCCTTTAACCCGAATGCTCAGCAGATGTATAGCCAGCTTGAAGGGATGGGGATGACAGAACAGCAAGCATCCGGCTGGATTGCCCAGCAGATCACGAACCAGGGACTGATTATCTCCGCTAACGAGATTTTCTGGATGTCGGCAGGGATCTTTATCATCCTGCTGGGCCTGGTATGGTTTGCCAAACCACCGTTTGGTGCTGGCGGTGGCGGCGGTGGTGCGCACTAACCGATAGCATGGACAAGGTTGTCCGTTTTGCGACAGCCTCTGTCAGTTTTGATAAAGCAGCGCTCCTGAAATCGCTTCACGATAGTGAAAAGACAACAGGAGCGCATCATGCTGAACAATCCCGCACAAAAATATCAGCCCTACCCCCCCATTTCTCTGCCCGACCGTCGCTGGCCCGAACAACGGATCGCTCATGCGCCTCGCTGGCTGTCCACCGATTTACGCGATGGCAATCAGGCACAGGCCGAACCGATGGACAGTACCCGCAAGCTGCAATTCTGGGATCTGTTGCTGCGCTGTCAGTTCAAAGAGATCGAGGTGGCTTTCCCTTCCGCCTCACAGACTGATTTTAACTTTGTCCGTCAGTTGATTGACGAAAACCGCATTCCTGACGACGTTACTATCCAGGTATTAACCCAGGCGCGGGAAGACCTGATACTGCGTACCTTTGAATCACTGCAAGGGGCCAAACACGCCACCATCCACCTGTATAACGCGACGGCTCCCCTGTTCCGCCGCCTGGTGTTTGGGATGGAGAAGACAGAAATTATTGCGCTGGCGACAAACGCCACACGTTTTATCCGCAAGCTCTGCGAAGAGAACCCACTGACTCACTGGCAATACGAATACTCCCCGGAAACTTTCTGCTTCACCGAGCCGGAGTTTGCACTGGAGATTTGTGAAGCGGTGGCTGAAATCTGGCAACCCTGTGCCGAACGTCCGATGGTTATCAACTTACCGGCCACGGTGGAAGTGAGTACCCCCAACGTGTATGCCGATCAGATCGAGTATTTTTGCCGCCATTTTAGCCGCCGCAAAGATGTCTGCATCAGCGTGCATCCGCATAACGATCGGGGTACAGGCGTTGCCAGTGCGGAGCTGGCTGTTATGGCAGGAGCCGATCGGGTGGAAGGGTGTCTGTTTGGTAACGGCGAGCGCACGGGTAATGTCTGTCTGATCACGCTGGCAATGAACCTCTACAGCCAGGGCATCAGCCCGGGTCTTGATTTCAGCGATATGAATGCGATTGTCGAAGTGGTAGAGAGCTGTAACCAGCTGCCCGTGCATCCGCGCCATCCGTGGGCAGGCCGTCTGGCTTATACCGCATTTTCCGGTTCGCATCAGGATGCCATCAAAAAAGGTTTTGATGCCCGTAAGCCTGGCGAGCGCTGGGAGATGCCTTATCTGCCCGTGGATCCGCAGGATATCGGCTGCTCCTACGAAGCGGTGATCCGCGTTAATAGCCAGTCAGGGAAAAGCGGTAGCGCGTGGCTCATTGAACAAAATCATGGTCTGAAATTACCCCGCGCCCTGCAACAGGATTTTAGCCAGCATGTTCAGCAGGAAACGGATCGACACGGTAAAGAGATGACCCAAAATGCACTGTGGCAGTTGTTCCGCAGCCGCTATGGCCTGGTTGCCGAACCGCGCTTTGGGTTACAGACCTACCGCAGCGAAAGCCAGCATGACGGCCAGTTACGACTGACGGCAAGCGTTGCCACCCGCGGAGGTACTCGCCACCTTGAAGGTCAGGGGAATGGGCTGTTATCCGCAGCGGCAAATGGCCTGAGCCGATGGCTTGATGCTCCGTTTGTGATTAAGGATTACCACGAACATTCGTTAGGCGAACGTAGCGACAGCCGATCGGTCGCATATATCCGTTGTTTGTTTCAGGATGGGAGCAGCCGCTGGGGGGTCGGAATCGACAGTGACGTGGCGCGCGCCTCCCTTCAGGCACTGTTCAACGCGCTGAGTTAAGTATCTTTAAAATAGTCGCTGGGTGATATTCCCATCACCCGGCGGAACATCGCCGTAAACGCACTATGGCTACCGTAGCCTAAATCCAGCGCGACGCGTAACACAGGCTGGCCCTGTGCCAGCCGGAGTAGCGATTCCATCAACCGCGCGCGTCGCACCCACTCGCCATAGCTCAACCCGGTTTGCTGCTGAAAACGGCGGTTAAGAGTGCGTTCACTCATGCTGGTGAGGCTCGCAGCTTGCGCGCTGTTCCAGCCTTCCCCCGGCGTCTGACGGATCTGCTGGCAAAGAGAGCGCAGTGGCCCACTTTCCGGCTCCGGCAGGTGAAACGGCAACACTGGCATCGTACGAATTTCATCGAGGATCAACTCATACACGCGCTCATCGCGACTGCCTGGCTGATAGGATTCAGGAAGCGTCAGCGAGGCGAGGATCAGTTCACGCAGCAATGGGGAGATCTGAACGATCTGACAAGATGCGGGGAGATCCGCTCGTGCAAGTGGATCGATAAATAACGTACGGGCGGCAACCTGCCCAGTGATACGAAGGGAGTGCAGTGTTCCCGCCGGCAACCAAACACCTCGACCAGGCGGAACCACCCAACATCCCTTGACGGTATCGACCCGAACCACACCGCTAAGGCTGTGCAGCAATTGCGCGCAATCGTGCTGATGCACGGGTTCACTATCGCCATGGAGATAATCATGGGCAAAAGGGATCAGGGGACGGTGGGTAAAGGAGAACGTTGAGGTCGTGGTCATGGGCGTTAAATTACCCTCTCCCTCACGGGAAAGGGTAAGGTTGCACTAGATGTGCAGTTCTTGCAGTTTTTCTTTCGGCAGAGCCAGCTCTTCGTTGCTGTTCACACGAACATCATGCTCAATGATATGACGCGCGATATCCTGCGCTTCTTGCAGAGAGTGCATCTGGTAAGTCCCGCACTGATATACGTTCAGCTCAGGGATCTGATTCTGCTCTTTGACTTTCAGCACGTCGGCCATCGCTGCTTTCCAGGCATCCGCGACGCGCGTCTCATCAGGCTGACCAATCAGGCTCATGTAGAAACCAGTACGGCAGCCCATCGGGGAGATGTCAATAATCTCGACGCCGTTGCCATTCAGGTGGTCGCGCATAAAACCAGCAAACAGGTGTTCCAGAGTGTGGATACCTTTTTCTGGCATCACTTCTTTGTTTGGCACACAGAAGCGCAGGTCAAAAACGGTGATAGTGTCGCCGTGCGGGGTATGCATGGTCTTCGCAACGCGTACAGCAGGTGCTTCCATACGGGTATGGTCGACGGTAAAGCTATCTAATAACGGCATACGTCACCTCCGATAGTGATTTTTTTTAAAATAAACTGAACTCTTCTTCACAATGCGCGTCTGAGTATATGAAAGACGCGCATTTGTTATCATCATCCCTGTTCTTCAGAGATGTATATTTTGGCCACAGCGATGTGGCCTTTTTCTTTTCTGTCAGGCGTGCTTCGCCAGATAGACATCAAACGGCTCGGTATCTGCCGCTTCCACCTCTTTCTGACGCGCCACTGAAGCCTCTCGTTCAGCAATGAAATCCGCTTCACTGAGGATCTCTAATGGCTCTTCACGCAACATGTCACGGTACTCCGCCGCAAGCGAACGCCCTGTGCCGCCAATGCCTTCATCAATCATAGAGCGCAGGATACGTGCTGAAAACGTCAGTTCAGGATTATCAAAGCATGCCACCAGTTGGTCGCACACATTCTGATATTCCTCTCCACCGTACACGCTATCCATTGTCTGAGCGACACGTTTCAGGTCACGGAACAGGTCTTTACCCACTTTTGGCAATGGGAACTGCGCTGTTTCACAGCCAATGCCCAGCGTCAGGCCCGGTTTGCGCCCTTCCAGAATCACGCGATTCCAGTTAGTACGGGTACAAAGCAATTCATCCGCACTCATTTCAGGCGCATCAGCCAGCACGCACCAGACCATAAACAGATCGAGGAAGCGAACTTGCTGCTCATCAACGCCAATCGGTGAGAACGGGTTGATGTCCAGTGAGCGCACTTCAATATACTCAATACCGCC
Source organism: Enterobacter sp. RHBSTW-00994 (assembly GCF_013782625.1). Lineage (NCBI taxonomy): Bacteria > Pseudomonadati > Pseudomonadota > Gammaproteobacteria > Enterobacterales > Enterobacteriaceae > Enterobacter > Enterobacter sp. RHBSTW-00994. Next base: position 3,640,841 of record NZ_CP056199.1, read on the forward strand.
ACGCTGCAACGCATCCGACGGTGTTTCACCGCTGCGCGTAACGCGTTTCGGGCGGATTGGCGCATACAGCTCGTTTTCAATCTGCAGCACATTACTGTTGATTTGCAGGCGCTTACCGTCTTTTTCGAGGCCGATTTTTTCGTACTCTTCCGACGGCGTTTTGATCGCGCGCTTCAATCCTGCCACATATTCATGCAATTCGTTAAACGTAATACCGAGATTGCTTTGCGACTTATTGGTATAACCAAGATCGCTCAGACGCAAAGACGTCGCATACGGCAGGTAATACATCCCACCATCGGTTTTCTCAAACGGCAATGTGGTGGGTTTTCCCTGCAAGAACGAGGAACAGATTGCGGGGGAAGCACCAAACAAATAAGGAATAACCCAGCCGAAACGGTAATAGTTGCGGATCAGGCGGAAGTAACCCGCTGAAATCGCCTCTTTATCAGTTTCACCGCATTTCGCTTGCCAGAACGCCATCGGCAACGAGAAGTTGTAATGCACACCTGAAATAGTCTGCATTAACGCCCCATAGCGGTTTTTCAGACCTTCGCGATAGAGCGTTTTCAGACGGCCAACGTTAGATGTACCGTACTGTGCCAGCTCAATATCCTGACCTTGTTCGATATAGCATGGCATGCTGAGCGGCCACATACGCTCATCACCCAAATTACGGGCGGTAAAGCGATGAACATCACGCAACAGCGTCAGCATATGATCGATATCACCATCAACAGGAGTAATGAACTCCAGTAGTGCTTCTGCAAAATCGGTGGTGATCCATTTATGTGTCAACGCCGAGCCTAACGCCTGAGGATGGCCCGTAGTTGCTAAACTGCCATCCGCATTAACACGCAGCGTTTCTCGCTCAAGACCACGCTGAATACCCTTCAGAGCCTGAGGGTGGTTTTCCAGCCAGGCCAGCGCCTGTGATACGTCCGGGATCAAGTTGACCTCCCGCCTGTCAAATTAATGTTACTCAGCATAATTGTAATGGTTGACGATTGAAGGTCGTGAATTCATTCCACCAATTAGTGCCACCACGTCATACCCTGTAGTGTTACCCATGCTACGATCACATAGCGTAACGCCTTGCCAAGGCACAAAAAAAAGAGCACCGGTCCCCACGAGATGCGCATCCATCCCGCCAGCAGACACAGCAAATCACCTATTACAGGTACCCAGCTTAATAACAGCGTGGCAGCGCCATAACGTTTTAGCCAGCCCACCGCTTTTTCCTGCCAGCGCGATTTCTCGCGCAGCGGAAAGAAACGCCCAAGAATAACGTTAGTCAGCCCTCCAAGGCTATTACCCATTGTTGCTATTAATACAAGCAACCACGGTTGACTCACACTGGACAACAGCATCGCCACCAATACGACTTCCGAGTTACCCGGTAAGAGCGTGGCACTTAAGAAACTGCTGGCAAATAATGAAGCAAGTGACAGTGCGTCACTCACAGTAAGCGAACATCCACAGCATCCATCCCGGCATGACGAGCGGCCTGAATACCGAAGTCAGCATCCTCAAACACAACGCATTTTGCCGCAGGTACACCCATTAATTCTGCGCAAAGCAGGAAGGTATCGGGTGCGGGCTTGTGGTTTTTAACATGATCGGCAGCAACGACAGCGGAAAAATAGTGCCGCAGGCCAAGATGGTTGAGCAGCGCTTCTGCGATAGCACTTTCACTGCCCGTTCCGACTGCCATCGGGCGACGCCCATGCCACGCTTTAACGACATCAATTAATGGCAAAGGACGCACAGTGTCCAACAGCATCGCTTTTACTGCATCGGTTTTTTCACGCGCGAGCTGGTGTGGATCGAGATCGGCATGGTTCAGTTCAATTACCGCCTGTGCGATACGCCAGGTTGGCGAACCATTCAGTGCGACCATTGCCTGCAAATCGAAGCGCATCCCATAGCGGCCAAGAACGTCATTCCAGGCTTTACGATGAGTGGGTTCGGTATCCAGGATCGTGCCATCCATATCAAAGATCAGACCGTCATACTGTGCGTACATCGTGCTCTCGCCAAACGATTAACAGAGCGTTACTTTATCGTAAATGGTGGTTTTTGTCGCTGATTGCGAAGTGATAACAATGAGAGTGATTAAGAACTGAACATTGGGAGGAAAAACAAGAAGAGATGGTGCATCCGGGAGGATTCGAACCTCCGACCGCTCGGTTCGTAGCCGAGTACTCTATCCAGCTGAGCTACGGATGCATCAGGATTTGCTACTGTACTGCTCGATACTCATATTACTTCGAACGCAATATGAAGTAATAGATGGTGCATCCGGGAGGATTCGAACCTCCGACCGCTCGGTTCGTAGCCGAGTACTCTATCCAACTGAGCTACGGATGCATCAGGATTTACTACTGTACTGCTCGATACTCATATCACTTCGAACGCAATATGAAGTAATAGATGGTGCATCCGGGAGGATTCGAACCTCCGACCGCTCGGTTCGTAGCCGAGTACTCTATCCAGCTGAGCTACGGATGCATCAGGATTTACCACTGTACTGCTCGATAATCATATCACTTCGAAAGTAATATGAAGTAATAGATGGTGCATCCGGGAGGATTCGAACCTCCGACCGCTCGGTTCGTAGCCGAGTACTCTATCCAGCTGAGCTACGGATGCAAAATGGCGGTGAGGCGGGGATTCGAACCCCGGATGCAGCTTTTGACCGCATACTCCCTTAGCAGGGGAGCGCCTTCAGCCTCTCGGCCACCTCACCACACAACGCCTCTTTCGAGTGCTTCGAGTAACTCGTTAAGAGCTTCTCGTCGCTGCGTGGCGCATATATTACTTTCTGGGACTTATAAGTCAAACAATTTTCCACGTGCTTTTATCGTTTGCACAAATCGCAGGCAATTCGCATGTAAAACCCGCAAAGAGGGTGTTTTATAAACGGATTTTTCGGCCAGTTGTACAGACTTCTGCGGGTGTGACCGTAAATTTTATGCGAGATAAGAGAGCTGAGAAGGTTAAAAACAGAGTGAATGAAATCGAATGGTAACTTTAAGCAGGAAGAATAGCAGGAGGGTTGCGTCTCGCCCGACAGCGAGACGCGATAATATCAGTAACTGGACTGCTGGGATTTTTCAGCCTGGATACGCTGGTAGATCTCTTCACGGTGAACAGATACTTCTTTAGGGGCGTTTACGCCGATGCGTACCTGATTACCCTTCACCCCTAAAACTGTCACAGTGACCTCATCCCCAATCATGAGGGTCTCACCAACTCGACGAGTCAGAATCAGCATTCTTTGCTCCTTGAAAGATTAAAAGAGTCGGGTCTCTTGTATCCCGGCATTATCCATCATATAACGCCAAAAAGTAAGCGATGACAAACACGTAAAGTGTAAGCAGTCACGGCATCACATTCTGTTAAACGTAAGTTTAGCCGATATACACAAACTCAACCTGACTTTATCATTATCGATAGCGCAGTGTACAAGACGCCATAACGTTGCCGCTATGGCGTCTGCTTGTGCTTTGTAGTTATTACAGTTTCGCGCTTACCCAGCTTTCAACGCTGGCCAATGCTGCAGGAAGTGCCGCCGCATCCGTACCACCGGCTTGCGCCATGTCCGGACGACCGCCACCTTTACCCCCCACTTGCTGAGCAACCATGCCGATCAGTTCCCCTGCTTTAACGCGGTCGGTCACATCCTTAGAGACGCCCGCAATCAGAGAAACCTTACCTTCAGCCACAGTGGCCAGAACGATGACCGTTGAACCTAACTGGTTCTTCAGGTCGTCAACCATAGTGCGAAGCATCTTAGGCTCAACCCCGGCCAGATCGCTAACCAGCAGTTTAACACCTTTGATATCTACCGCTTTGCTGGAGAGACTTGCGCTCTCCTGCGCTGCAGCCTGTTCTTTCAGCTGTTGCAGTTCTTTTTCCAACTGACGGGTACGATCGAGCGCAACGCGCACTTTCTCACCCAGGTTATGACTATCGCCTTTCAACAACTGTGCAATATCGTGCAATTGGTCGCTCTGCGCATGCAGGCTGGCAATCGCGCCTTCGCCGGTTACCGCTTCGATACGACGTACACCCGCCGCAGTACCAGACTCGGAAACGATGCGGAACAGACCGATGTCACCAGTGCGGGAAGCATGAGTACCACCGCACAATTCGGTAGAGAAGTCGCCCATGCTCAGTACGCGAACACGTTCGTCATATTTCTCACCAAACAGTGCCATCGCACCTTTCTTCTTCGCCGCCTCAAGCTCCATGATATTGGTTTCGATTGGCAGGTTACGGCGGATCTGCGCGTTCACCAGATCTTCAACCGCACGGATTTCAGATGGTTTCATCGCCTCAAAATGAGAGAAGTCGAAACGCAGAATTTTATCGTTAACCAGAGAGCCTTTCTGTGCGACATGCGTACCCAGAACCTCACGCAGCGCAGCGTGCATCAGGTGCGTTGCCGAGTGGTTCAGACGGATACGTGCACGACGTGCTTCATCGACGTTTGCCTGAACACCTTCGCCCACTTTCAGTGAACCGGAAACCAGTTTGCCCTGGTGACCAATTGCCTGGCCGTATTTCTGAGTGTCGCTTACGCTGAAGCTGAAGCCGTTACCTTTCAGTTCGCCTTTATCGCCAACCTGGCCACCGGATTCCGCATAGAACGGAGTTTTATCAAGAACAACAACGGCTTCCTGACCCGCACTGATACTGTCGACCGCTTTACCGTCAACAAACAGGGCCGTCACTTTGCCATTCAGTTCCAGGCTCTCATAGCCTTTGAATTCGGAGGCACTATCAACACGGATCATCGCGTTGTAATCAGCACCAAAACCGCTGGATTCACGCGCACGACGGCGCTGCTCTTCCATTGCAGCTTCAAAGCCTGCTTCGTCTACTTTAATGTCACGCTCACGGCAAACGTCTGCCGTCAAGTCAACCGGGAAGCCGTAGGTGTCGTACAGGCGGAAAGCAGTTTCGCCATCCAGCGTGTCACCCTTCAGTTTCGACAGTTCTTCATCGAGCAGAGCCAGACCGCGCTCCAGAGTACGCGCAAACTGTTCTTCTTCAGTTTTCAGAACGTGTTCAACCTGCGTCTGCTGGCGTTTCAGTTCATCGCCCGCAGCACCCATTACGCCGATCAATGGGCCAACAAGCTTATAGAAGAAGGTGTCTTTCGCCCCCAGCATGTTGCCGTGACGGATTGCACGACGAATGATACGACGCAGAACATATCCACGGTTTTCATTCGACGGGATCACGCCGTCAGCAATCAGGAATGCGCAAGAGCGAATATGGTCTGCGATAACGCGCAGAGATTTACTGCTGAGATCGGTCGCTCCCGTCACTTCCGCTACTGATTTAATCAGTGTGCTGAACAGGTCGATGTCATAGTTGGAATTAACGTGCTGCAGAACGGCAGCAATACGTTCCAGCCCCATACCGGTATCAACCGATGGCTTCGGCAGAGGTTCCATCGTGCCGTCAACCTGACGGTTGAACTGCATAAAGACGATGTTCCAGATCTCAATGTAGCGATCGCCGTCTTCTTCAGGTGTACCTGGAGGGCCACCCCAGATATGGTCGCCGTGATCATAGAAGATCTCAGTACATGGACCACAAGGACCGGTATCACCCATCTGCCAGAAGTTATCAGACGCATAAGGCGCGCCTTTGTTATCGCCGATGCGAATAATGCGCTCGCGCGGGATACCGACTTCTTTTTCCCAGATTTCGTAGGCTTCATCGTCAGTTTCATAGACGGTAACCCACAGACGCTCTTTCGGCAGATTGAACCAGTTTTCACCGGTCAGCAGTTCCCACGCATATTGAATAGCATCGTGTTTGAAGTAGTCGCCGAAGCTGAAGTTACCCAGCATTTCGAAGAAAGTATGGTGACGTGCAGTGTAACCGACGTTTTCCAGGTCATTGTGTTTACCGCCCGCACGCACGCAACGCTGTGAGGTGGTGGCGCGGGAATAATTACGCTTGTCGAGACCAAGGAAAACATCCTTGAACTGGTTCATCCCGGCGTTGGTAAACAGTAAAGTCGGGTCGTTGTTCGGTACCAGGGAGCTGCTGGCAACAACCTGGTGTCCCTTACTATGGAAAAAATCGAGAAACGCCTGACGGATCTCAGCGGTGCTCTTGCTCATAATTATCCTGAAATCAAGCTAACGAAATGTCGTAGCCAAGCCTGCTCCTGACATCAGTTGGACAGACCTGCTACTGGAAAAAGTGGGAATAAGATAAGTTTTCTTGGGAGGGAAGTAAAATCCCGCATGCGTTCAATCTGCAAAATTACGCCATATATCCTGAATATCTTCCATCAGGTAGCCGCGATAGAGCAAAAAGCGCTGGATTTTAACTTTTTCTGAAAATTCTCGTGGTAGCGGCTCACCATACTTGCGGGCGGCCTGCGCATACGCCAGTTCACACCAGTCGATATCACATTCACGCATCGCTTTTTCGGTGGATTCGCGCGCGATACCCTTCTGATTCAGCTCCTGACGGATACGCGCCGGGCCGTACCCTTTTCGGCTGCGACTGGCAATGAAACGAGAGACAAAACGGTCATCATCCAGATAATGGTATTCGTAGCACCAGGCAATGACGCGATCATAATCTTCTGCAGTGGCATCAATCTCTTCCGGACCATTTTTACTCATGATGGGCGCAGAGAGTTTACGCCGTAGTTCCTGTTCGCTGTGGTCACGAACCGCCAAAATGCGTACAGCGCGATCCAACAAGCGAGCATAGGCAGAACGACGCGATGTGGGTTCACTCATACAAAACCTGCTGTATTACAAATGCAAAAAGGGCCGCATCCGCAGCCCTTCATTTTTAAACGAGAGAATTAAAAATCTTCGTTGGTTTCTTCAACATCAGCGCCATCAACCGCGAAATCGGGTTTGGAATCCTGGTTGTTCAGCAGAAGTTCACGCACTTTCTTTTCAATCTCTTTCGCAGCAGCCGGGTTATCTTTAAGCCAGGAGATAGCATTTGCTTTACCCTGACCAATCTTATCACCGTTGTAGCTATACCATGCGCCAGCTTTCTCGATCAGCTTCTCTTTGACACCCAGATCAACCAGCTCGCCGAAGAAGTTGATACCTTCACCGTAGAGGATCTGGAATTCAGCCTGTTTGAACGGGGCCGCAATTTTATTCTTCACAACCTTCACGCGAGTTTCGCTACCGACAACGTTCTCACCCTCTTTCACCGCACCGATACGGCGGATATCCAGACGGACAGAAGCGTAGAATTTCAGCGCGTTACCACCGGTAGTCGTTTCCGGGTTACCGAACATCACACCAATCTTCATACGGATCTGGTTGATGAAAATCAGCAGCGTGTTGGACTGTTTCAGGTTACCGGCCAGCTTACGCATCGCCTGGCTCATCATTCGTGCCGCAAGGCCCATATGAGAGTCACCGATTTCGCCTTCGATTTCCGCTTTTGGTGTCAGTGCGGCAACGGAGTCAACCACGATGACATCAACAGCACCGGAGCGCGCCAGTGCGTCACAAATTTCCAGTGCTTGCTCACCGGTGTCTGGCTGAGAGCACAGCAGATTGTCGATATCGACACCCAATTTACGAGCATAAACAGGATCAAGTGCGTGTTCAGCATCGATAAAGGCACAGGTTTTGCCTTCACGCTGTGCAGCAGCGATAACCTGTAGCGTCAGCGTGGTTTTACCTGAGGATTCCGGTCCGTAGATTTCTACGATACGGCCCATTGGCAAACCACCTGCGCCCAGTGCGATATCCAGTGAAAGCGAACCGGTGGAGATTGTCTCTACGTCCATGGAACGGTCTTCACCCAGGCGCATGATGGAGCCTTTACCGAATTGCTTTTCGATCTGGCCCAGTGCTGCCGCCAACGCTTTCTGTTTGTTCTCGTCGATAGCCATTATTACTCCTGTCATGCAGTAAATACGCAAGCGTATTTACTGGGGGTGAATTCTGTTCTGTTGATGCGATTATACTGTATGGTCATACAGTATCAAGTGTTTTGTAGAAATTGTTGCCAGAGCGTTTTTAACGCATATTCTGTTGCCTGACGGCGCACGCTTTCGCGATCGCCGCTAAAGCACTCACGGCGAGTGATCCCTTCGCCTTGCGACGTAGCGAAGCCAAACCAGACTGTGCCTACAGGCTTCACATCACTGCCGCCATCTGGTCCAGCAATGCCGCTGATAGAAATCGCATAATCGGCACACGCTTCTTTCAGTGCCCCAATCGCCATTTCAATAACCACCGGTTCACTGACCGCGCCGTGCTGCTCGAGCGTAGATTCACGCACGCCAATCATCTGCGCTTTAGCCTCGTTACTGTAGGTGACAAAGCCACGCTCAAACCAGGCGGAACTGCCCGCAATATCCGTAATCACTTTCGCTACCCAACCGCCCGTGCAGGACTCGGCGGTGGTTAATGTCGCACCTCGCTGCTTCAGCGCCAGCCCTACCACTTCGCTAAGCTGCATCAATTCATGGTCAGTCATTATCGCTCCAGGCCTTAGAAAAACGTGCAGCACAAGATAGCACTTTCTCATCAGATATGGGGATGGTGTTCAGGTTTTACGAGGAGGCTTCAGAAAAAAGCCGATGCAGACGCATCGGCTGGAGAGGCAGTTACTTCATACTATTTGCAAGCGTATCAACATTGTGGCGGAACGCGTTGACGTAGGTATCCGCCACTCCGCCTTTTGCAGACAAGGCCTCAGGGTAAAGTTCTCCCCCCGGTTGTGCGCCTGTGGCACTGGCGATCTGTTTTACAAGACGCGGATCGAGCTGGTTTTCCATAAACCAGGTTTTCACGCCATCCACTTTAATCTGATTGATGATCTCAGCCACCTGGGCCGCACTCGCTTCGCTCTCAGACGAAAGTCCCTGAGGAGCCATAAAAGTCACGCCGTAGGCACGGCTGAAGTACCCGAAGGCGTCATGGCTGGTCAGCACTTTACGTTTATCTTGCGGGATCTGGCTGAAACGCGTTTTTGCCCAGCTATCCAGCTGCGTAAGCTGTGCGATATACGGTTTACCAGAAGCCTCAAGCGCCGTTTTATTTTCCGGATCAGCGTTTACCAGACCCTCCAGAATATTTTGCGCGTACAAAGCCCCATTTGCAGCACTGTTCCATGCATGCGGATCGGTCACGGTTTTACCATCCTCTTCCAGGGTGTGCGTTTTTACCCCTGCTGAGGCCACTACAAGCTGGCCTTTAAAACCGGATGCTTTAACCAGCCTGTCGAGCCAGCCTTCCAGGCCCAGGCCGTTCACTACCACCACATCTGCTTTGCTCAGCGCCGCACTGTCTTTCGGCGATGGTTCAAAGGTATGCGGGTCGCCGTCCGGGCCCACCAGTGTCGTCACCTTCACCTGCGAGCCCCCCACTTCTTGCGTGATATCACCCAGAATTGAAAAGCTAGTCACCACATTCAGCGTTTTTGCCAGCACACTTTGCGACATCAATCCCAGTGCGAGCGCAATTACAACCCCTGTACGTTTCATCGTTTCCCCTTGCGTTAAAAAAGCGCACGCAGACTGCCAGCCAGCCTGCTGCGCGTGCCAAATAAAACAGAGATAAAGAACAGCACGCTGGCGGTCAGCACGATGGCGGGTCCGGCAGGTAAACTCACCGCCCAGGAGAGGCTTAACCCCAGCCACGCACAAAACACACCGCTAATACCCGCCATCAGAAGTAATCCTGGTAATGTACGGACCCAACACCGCGCAGCCACTGCCGGAAGCATCATCAGGCCAACCGCCATCAACGTTCCCAGCACCTGAAATCCCGCCACCAGGTTAAGCACCAGCAGAGCAAGAAACAGGCCATGCAATACTCCCGGCAGCCATCGGGCGTTGACTTGCAGCCATGCGGTATCGAAAGCTTCTGTGACCAGTCCACGATAAAAAATCGCCAGGGTGATCAACGTGAGGATGCAAACACCGGCTACAAACAGTGCGGCATTGTTATCCACTGCGAGAATTGAGCCAAAGAGCAGATGCAGCAGGTCGACATTCGACCCGCGCAGAGACACCAGCGTGACGCCTAGTGCCAGCGAGCCCAGGTAGAACCCTGCAAAACTGGCATCTTCTTTCAGTGGTGTCCGACGGCTCACCAGACCAGCCACCAGCGCAACCGTAATTCCGGCAATAAAACCGCCAATACTCATCGCCAGCAATGACATCCCATTGAGCAGATATCCCACCGCCACTCCGGGCAGAATCGCGTGTGAAAGGGCATCGCCCATCAGGCTCATACGTCGTAGCAGAAGAAATACGCCCAGTGCAGTGGTGCTCACAGAGAGCGCCAGGCATACCACCAGCGCACGACGCATAAAGCCGTATTCAATAAACGGCTGAAAAAAGAGATGCCAGATCATGCCACCCTCACTCGCCCGGTTTTCCAGTGCGGAGTGCCTGAATCCAGCCGTAATGTTTGTGGGAAATGGCGCGACACGCGCTCGCTGTCGTGCAGAACCGCCAGCAATGTTTGACCCTGCAGGTACATCTCCAGCATCAGTTCCATCAACACGTTGCAGGTGGCTTCATCAACGCCGGTGAATGGCTCATCCAGCATAACCAGCGGCGCTTCCTGTACCAGCACCCGGGCAAACAGCATCCGCTGGAACTGACCGCCAGACAGTTCATCAATGGTCGATAACGCCATCGACTCCAGCCCCACCCGTTCCAACGCCCGAATTATGTTAAGGCGCGTTTTACGGCGAAACCCGCCCAGCAGCGAAACCGACGGCCAGCACCCCATACTCACCACATCCTGAACGGTGAGAGGAAATTGTGCTTCCAGTGCGTGACGTTGCGCCAGCCAGCCAATCACCGGGCGTTTCCCCTGCCAGTGAAAACTACCGTTAACCGGAGGAATAAACCCGGCGAGGGTTTTCAATAGCGTGGATTTACCGCATCCATTAGCACCGACAATCGCTGTCATACTTCCACGCTCAATCACGCCCGTCAGCGGCTGGGTAACAGGTTGACGTTCATACCCGGCGACCAGGTGATTCATTACGATCATGGCAATGCCACCGCCCAGCGCACGGCCAGCCCGATGAACAAAACAAGTACCAGCGCGAACAGGAATCGCGACCACGCGGAAAGGGAAAAAAGGGATGTTGACATCACAGCACCATGAAATAATGTTATAACATAACAATAATCAAATGCGATTAAGATGTAAATGCAGGCAGTAATACGGGAGTGTGGCGAAATGTTTCTGTGTCGTTCCCCTCTCCCTGTGGGAGAGGGGAAAATAACGTATTACTGGCTAAACGGAGACGCCGCAGGGGCACGCGCCTGGGAAACCGCCAGGCCCAGTTGCCACACTGCCATAGCGTAATGCGTGCTGTGGTTATAACGGGTAATGGTGTAGAAGTTCGGCAGACCATACCAGTACTGATAGCCCGTACCAACATCAAGACGCAGCAAACTCACCTGCTGAGCATTACCGAGTGGTTGCGTTGGCGTCAAACCCGCAGCTGCAAGCTGTGAAATGCTGTAACTGGTTTTGAAGCCATTCTCCAGCCCAGGCGCCTGGCCATTTGCCTGGACCGCAACCTGGCCGCCTGCGGTCCAGCCGTGCGCTTTGAAGTAGTTCGCCACGCTGCCGATGGCATCTACCGGATCCCACAGGTTGATATGTCCGTCACCATTAAAGTCGACAGCATATTGCTTATAGGACGATGGCATAAACTGACCATAACCCATTGCTCCGGCAAATGAGCCTTTCAGCTCCAGCGGATCATCCTGCTCGTTGCGCGCCATCAGCAGGAAGGTTTCCAGCTCAGAGGAGAAATACTCGGCGCGGCGCGGATAGTTAAAGGAGAGTGTCGCCAGCGCATCCAGAATACGGGTTTTCCCCATCACCCGGCCCCAGCGCGTCTCCACACCGATGATACCGACGATAATTTCCGGCGGCACACCGTACACCTGCCACGCACGGTTAAGCGCATCTTCATACTGATTCCAGAACACCACGCCATTTTGCACGTTGTCCGGGGTAATAAATTGTTTGCGATAACGCAACCACGCACCATTTGGCCCGGTAGGGGCTTGCGCAGTTGGCGCTTGTCTGTCCATCAGGCGCAGCACGTAATCCAGACGTTTCGCCTGAGAAAGAATTTCGTGCAGCTGTTGTTTGTCAAAACCGTGTTTGCTCACCATTTTATCGATGAACTGCTCGGCCGCCGGATTATTCGCGAAGTCACCGCCCATCTGCATTGTGTTGTGCTGAGGCTCCAGCAAAAATCCCCCGGAGGGTGCGCCAGCAGTCGGCTGAACAGCTTCAGTCTTAGGTTTGCTACTACAGGCGGAAAGCAGAATAAGCGCAGGTAACAGCGCTGCATAACGACGCTTGAACATGGGACATCCATTTAACGAGTTCGATAAGAGCCCAGTATGGTAAAACATCCCAGACACCTCAAGGAAGCGGTACTGACCCCCTCCCCCAAATCTTTACGCTCCCCAACGCAAATTTGCGCACTTATTAACCAAAACCCATTCACACCATCAATTAACTTTCAAAATAATCCTTTTTTCTTTCATTGTGAGATCCAATTAACACTTTAAAACCTTTCAAAATGATTATTATTAGTCGCGGTTATACAAAAACAAAAAGCCCCACAGGAGAGAACAATGATAGAAACCATCACCCACAGTGCCGAGTGGTTCATCGGGCTGTTTCAGAAAGGTGGAGAGGTGTTTACCGGCATGGTGACCGGGATCCTGCCCCTGCTGATCAGTCTGCTGGTCATCATGAACGCGCTAATTAACTTTATCGGTCAGCAACGTATTGAGCGCTTCGCTCAGCGCTGCGCCGGTAACCCTCTGTCCCGCTACCTGGTCCTGCCCTGCATCGGTACGTTTGTATTCTGCAATCCGATGACCTTAAGCCTCGGCCGTTTTATGCCAGAAAAGTACAAACCGAGTTATTACGCCGCCGCCTCTTATAGCTGCCATTCGATGAACGGCCTGTTCCCGCACATCAACCCTGGCGAGCTGTTTGTTTACCTCGGTATCGCCAGTGGTTTAACCACGCTTGGCCTGCCGCTCGGCCCACTGGCGGTGAGTTATCTGCTGGTCGGTCTGGTCACCAACTTCTTCCGCGGCTGGGTAACCGATCTCACCACCACCATTTTCGAGAAAAAAATGGGCATTCAGCTTGAACAAAACGTTCACCTTTCAGGAGCGACAGCATGAGCCGTATTCGTATCGAAAAAGGAACCGGCGGCTGGGGCGGCCCACTGGAGCTAGACGCCTCCGCAGATAAAAAAATTGTCTACATTACCGCAGGCACACGCCCGGCGATTGTCGACAAGTTGCGTGAAGTAACCGGCTGGGAAGCGGTAGATGGCTTTAAAGAGGGTGAGCCACCAGAAGCGGAAATTGGCGTGGCCGTAATCGATTGTGGCGGCACGCTGCGCTGCGGGATCTATCCAAAGCGTCGTATCCCGACCGTAAATATCCACGCCACGGGTAAATCCGGACCACTGGCGCAATACATCGTTGAAGACATTTATGTTTCTGGTGTGAAAGAAGAAAACATTTATCTGGTGGATGGACAGCCCGCACCGCAAAAGTCCGAAGCCAAACCCGCACCGCGAGATTACGACACCAGTAAAAAAATAACTGAACAGAGCGATGGTCTGCTGGCGAAAGTTGGGATGGGAATGGGCTCTGCCGTTGCGGTGCTGTTTCAGTCCGGGCGCGACACCATCGACACCGTCCTGAAGACCATTTTGCCGTTTATGGCGTTCGTCTCGGCACTTATCGGCATCATCATGGCTTCCGGCCTGGGCGACTGGATTGCCCACGGCCTCGCCCCACTCGCCAGCCATCCACTCGGGCTGGTGACGCTGGCGTTGATCTGCTCCTTCCCGTTGCTGTCACCTTTCCTCGGCCCAGGCGCGGTGATAGCACAGGTCATCGGGGTACTGATTGGTGTGCAAATTGGGCTAGGTAATATCCCTCCTCACCTTGCCCTGCCCGCGCTGTTTGCCATCAACGCACAGGCCGCGTGTGATTTTATCCCGGTAGGGCTCTCCCTTGCCGAAGCCCGCCAGGACACCGTACGCGTCGGCGTACCTTCAGTACTGGTGAGCCGCTTCCTGACAGGTGCGCCAACCGTGCTGATTGCCTGGTTTGTCTCCGGATTTATTTATCAATAAGAGGTTCCTGCGATGACCGTGATTTACCAAACCACTATTACCCGCGTCGGCCAAAGTGCAGCCGATGCACTCAGCGACCAGATGCTGATTACTTTTCGCGAAGGTGCACCGGCAGATATTGAAGAGTTCTGTTTTATTCACTGCCACGGTGAGCTGAAAGGCGAACTGAAGGCCGGCAGCCAGCTTGAACTGGGTGAAACGCACTATGCGGTGACCGCCGTCGGTGACGTGGCCGAACAAAACCTACGGGAGTTAGGCCATATCACCCTGCGTTTTGACGGCCAGTTGCAGGCGGAATATCCCGGCACAGTGCATGTGGCGGGTCCGGTCCCGCAGGCTGTCACCCCAGGCTGCACATTAAAGTTTGTTGCGTAATTTAAGGAGAAAGATATGAGTCAGGTTGCCGTTGTCATTGGTGGAGGACAGACCTTAGGGGAGTTTCTCTGCCGTGGGCTTGCCGCAGAAGGTTATCGCGTGGCGGTTGTTGATATTCAAAGTGAAAAAGCGGCCCGCGTCGCGAACGTCATTAACCAGGAATTTGGTGAAGGGATGGCGTACGGATTTGGGGCCGATGCCACCAGCGAACAAAGCGTGATGGCGCTCGCCCGTGGCGTAGACGAGATATTTGGCCGCACTGACCTGCTGGTCTACAGCGCTGGTATCGCTAAAGCAGCGTTCATCAGCGACTTTGAACTGGGGGATTTTGACCGTTCACTGCAGGTCAACCTGGTGGGGTATTTCCTCTGCGCCCGCGAGTTTTCACGCCTGATGATCCGTGACGGCGTTCAGGGACGCATCATTCAGATCAACTCGAAATCGGGCAAAGTGGGCAGTAAACATAATTCCGGTTACAGCGCCGCCAAATTTGGCGGCGTAGGGCTGACACAGTCGCTGGCGCTGGATCTCGCGGAATACGGCATTACCGTACACTCTCTGATGCTCGGTAACCTGTTGAAATCGCCGATGTTCCAGTCTCTGTTACCGCAGTACGCCACGAAACTCGGTATCAACGCTGACGAAGTAGAACAGTATTACATCGATAAAGTCCCGCTGAAACGCGGTTGTGATTATCAGGATGTGCTCAACATGCTGCTGTTTTACGCCAGCCCGAAGGCCTCTTACTGCACCGGCCAGTCGATTAACGTGACCGGCGGACAAGTGATGTTCTGATCGGACGGTCTGATGCCCTCACTCTCCCCCTCTCCCTTTGGGAGGGGGAACAAAACAAGGAGCCGAATATGGTCACCGCATTAATCACCGTTGCCGCCATCGCCTGGATTTGTCAGTTGGCGTTTGGTGGCTGGCAAATTCACCAGTTTAACCGCGCCTTTGACGCGCTCTGCCAGAAAGGGCGTGTGGGCGTTGGACGTTCCGGCGGACGCTTCAAGCCGCGTGTGGTCATCGCGATTGCGCTGGATGAGCACAACCGCGTTTGCGATTCGCTCATGATGCGCGGCCTAACCGTTTTCGCCCGCCCGGTGAAAATAGAGGCAATAAATGGCACTTCGTTGCAGGAATTACAGCCTGATGTGATCTTTCCCCATGATTCACTCTGTCAGAATGCACTATCATTAGCGCTTAATCTGAAACATGGATAATTTCGTTGTGAACGCTATAAGCTTGCGAAATTATCATTTTGCAACTTAAGGGATACAGCGCCTATGAAACCACGTCAGCGGCAGGCGGCCATTCTGGAGCATCTGCAAAAGCAGGGAAAATGCTCGGTAGAAGAACTGGCCCACTACTTTGACACCACCGGCACGACAATACGCAAAGACCTGGTATTGCTCGAAAACTCTGGCGCAGTCATTCGCACCTACGGCGGCGTCGTGCTCAACAAAGACGAAACCGATCCCCCCATCGATCACAAAACGCTGATCAATACGAACCAGAAAGCGCTGATTGCCGAAGCCGCCGTGAAATTTATCCACGATGGCGATTCCATCATTCTGGATGCAGGCAGTACGGTTTTGCAGATGATCCCCATGCTCAGCAGGTTTAACAACATCACGGTAATGACCAACAGCCTGCATATTGTGAACGCCCTGTCTGAATTCGACAGCGAACAAACCATCCTGATGCCCGGCGGAACCTTCCGTAAAAAATCTGCGTCGTTTCATGGCCAACTGGCCGAAAACGCCTTCGATCACTTCAGCTTTGATAAACTGTTTATGGGAACCGATGGTATCGACCTGAACGCAGGCGTCACGACCTTTAATGAAGTGTTCAGCGTCAGTAAGGCAATGTGCAATGCCGCACGGGAAGTGATCCTGATGGCGGATTCCTCAAAGTTTGGTCGTAAAAGCCCCAATATCGTCTGTAGTCTTGAAAGCGTCGATAAGCTGATCACTGACGCGGGCATCGATCCGGCGTTCAAAAAAGCGCTGGAAGAGAAAGGAATCGACGTGATCGTAACCGGAGAGAGAGATGAGTGATTTTCTGTTAAACGCAGGCCGCCAGACCTTAATGCTGGAACTGCAGGAAGCAAGCCGTCTGCCTGAACGTCTGGGCGAAGAATTCGTCCGTGCGGCAAACACCATTATCCAGTGTGAAGGGAAAGTGATTGTGGCCGGTATTGGTAAATCCGGTCATATCGGCAAGAAGATTGCCGCAACGCTTGCCAGCACCGGAACCCCGGCCTTCTTTGTCCACCCGGCAGAAGCCCTGCATGGCGATCTGGGGATGATTGAAAGCCGCGACGTCATGCTGTTTATCTCCTACTCCGGTTCAGCAAAAGAGCTGGATTTAATCATCCCGCGTCTGCAGGAAAAATCGGTCGCCCTGCTGGCGATGACCGGCAAATCTCGTTCCCCGCTGGCGCTGGCGGCAAAAGCCACGCTTGATATTTCCGTTGAACGCGAAGCCTGCCCGATGCATCTCGCCCCAACGTCCAGTACCGTCAATACCCTGATGATGGGCGATGCTCTGGCAATGGCTGTCATGCAGGCCCGTGGTTTCAACGAAGAAGATTTCGCACGCTCCCATCCGGCGGGTGCGCTTGGCGCCCGTCTGCTGAATAAAGTGCACCACCTGATGCGCACCGACGAGGCCATCCCTCAGGTAAAACTCGACACCAGCGTGATGGACGCGATGCTCGAATTGAGCCGTACCGGACTGGGTCTGGTCGCGGTATGCGATGAAAACGAATATGTCAAAGGCGTCTTTACTGACGGTGACCTGCGTCGCTGGCTGGTTGGCGGCGGCACACTGGAAACACAGGTCTCTGAGGCAATGACCCAGGGCGGCCTGACGCTGAACGCCGAAAGCCGCGCGATTGAGGCCAAAGAAGTACTGATGAAACGCAAAATCACCGCCGCTCCGGTGGTGGATGAAAGCGGCAAATTGTGTGGCGCGATCAACCTGCAGGATTTCTACCAGGCCGGTATTATTTAGCCTTTCAGCCCCAGACGTTTCGCCAGCCGGTGCAGGTTGGCGACGTCCATCTCCAGTGCCCGCGCACAGGCAGCCCAACTGCGGCCATTCTGCTCAAGCGCGCGGGTGATCCTCTGACGCTGGAATGCTTCCGTTGCCTCACGCAGATTCTCATTCGCGATCTCCGGCATATCCGGCATGATCGTCGGCGTGATGTCGCCGTGAAGCGCAAAATGGTGCGCGTGGATCACCACGTCATCGCCCGATCGCGTAGCCCGGGCCAGCACCACGGCACGGTGAATCGCATGCTCCAGCTCGCGCACGTTGCCTGGCCAGCCGTAACACAAAAGATGGCTGCGTGCTCCAGGGCTTAACACCACGCGGGATAATCCCATCCGCAGCCGACATTGCTCGCAGAAATACCCCGCCAGCAACACCACATCTTCACCCCGCTCACGTAAAGGCGGCACTGAAAGCGGAAACACACTCAACCGGTGGTATAAATCAGCGCGGAAATTCCCGGCCAGCACCTCTTCACGCAGGTCGCGGTTGGTCGCCGCCAGCACACGCACATCCACCCGCAAACTGCGATCGTCACCGACACGCTGAATATCGCCATACTGCAACACGCGCAACAGCTTGGCCTGCAATGACAGCGACAGCTCGCCAATCTCATCGAGGAACAGTGTTCCGTTATCCGCCATCTCAAACTTGCCGCTGCGGTTGCTGATAGCCCCGGTAAACGCCCCTTTCACATGACCAAACAGCTCACTTTCTGCCACGCTTTCGGGAAGCGCCGCACAGTTAAGGTAAACCAGCGGATTCACGGCACGTGGTGATGACTCGTGAATCGACTTCGCCACCAGCTCTTTACCCGTCCCGGTCTCACCCAGAATCAGCACATTAAGATCGGACGCTGCCACGATCTCAATCTCTTTTTTAAGCTGAACCATACCCGGAGACAGACCAATCATGTCGGTGTGTGCCACCTGTTCAAATGCCGCCGGGCTGCCCGGCAGAATATTCTGGCTTTCGAGTTGTTCTATCAGCAACGCGTTGTTGAGCGCCCCCGAGGCCAGAGCCGCAATGAGCCGTAACTCTTCATCGCTAAAGGTATCGAACTGATCCGGAGACAAGCCATCCAGAGTTAATGCGCCAATCAGGTTTTGCCCTGCAAAGAGCGGCAGGCCAATACAGGCGTGCACTTTCAGACTCTCTTGCCCAGGGATCAGCCCATCGTAGGGATCGGGCAAATCACTGTCCGCCGGAAAACGCACAACGTCCCCCGCGCGTGCAATGGTTTCTAAGCGGGGATGGCCTTCCAGGGTAAAACGTCGCCCCAGCACATCCTGCGCCAGCCCGTCGATTGCCAGTGGAATAAATTGCCCCCCTTCATAGCGCAGCAGCGCGGAGGCATCACACGCCAGCACATGACGCAAAGTCGAGATCAATCGCTGAAAACGATCCTGATGACCAATACCGGTTTGCAGTTCAATGGCGATCTTCGCCAGCACCTCTACAGAAAAACTCATGTCTGCCTCGCAGTCATTTTGACAACACATAGTGTCACATTGACAATAATCAGGGTAGTCATATTGACTACCTACTACGAGCAATGGAAATTAAAAACCATAAATATCATATAGATAAAGATTGGCACGCAAGTTGATATAGGTAAATCATCTTAGTTGAAAACGCCGTATTAATTTGAGGTTGCTATGTCTATTCTGGTTAAAAATAACATTCATTGGGTTGGTCAACGTGACTGGGAAGTGCGTGATTTCCACGGGACGGAATATAAAACCCTGCGCGGCAGCAGCTACAACAGCTATCTCATTCGCGAAGGTAAAAATGTTCTGATCGATACCGTCGATCACAAATTCAGCCGTGAGTTCGTGCAAAACCTGCGCAGTGAAATCGATCTGAAGGCTATCGACTACATCATCATCAACCACGCGGAAGAAGACCACGCCGGCGCATTGACCGAGCTAATGTCTTACATTCCGGACACCCCGATTTACTGCACCACCAATGCCATCGACTCCATCAACGGCCATCACCACCATCCGGAGTGGAATTTCCATACCGTGAAAACCGGTGACGCCCTGGACATCGGTAACGGCAAACAGTTGATCTTCGTTGAAACTCCGATGTTGCACTGGCCCGACAGCATGATGACCTACATGACCGGTGATGCGGTACTGTTCAGTAACGACGCCTTCGGCCAGCACTACTGTGACGAACGCCTGTTCAACGATGAAGTGGATCAGACCGAACTCTTCGAACAGTGCCAGCGCTACTACGCCAATATCCTGACCCCGTTCAGCCGTCTGGTCACACCCAAAATCACCGAAATCCTCGGCTTCAACCTGCCTGTCGATATGATTGCGACCTCTCACGGCGTGGTATGGCGTGAAAACCCAGCCCAGATTGTTGAGTTGTACCTGAAATGGGCGGCAGATTATCAGGAAGATCGCATCACCCTTTTCTACGACACCATGTCCAACAACACCCGCATGATGGCCGATGCTATCGCCCAGGGCATTAACGAAGTTGACCCTAACGTGGCCGTGAAAATTTTCAATGTGGCGCGCAGCGATAAAAACGACATCCTGACCAACGTCTTCCGCTCTAAAGGCGTGCTGGTCGGTACATCCACCATGAACAACGTGATGATGCCGAAAATCGCCGGTCTGGTCGAAGAGATGACAGGCCTGCGTTTTCGTAATAAACGTGCCAGTGCCTTTGGATCTCACGGCTGGAGCGGCGGCGCGGTAGACCGCCTCTCCACACGCTTACAGGATGCCGGTTTTGAGATGTCGATGAGCCTGAAAGCCAAATGGCGTCCGGACATTGATGCCCTGGAAATCTGCCGTCAGCATGGCCGCGACATCGCACGTCAGTGGGCGCTCGCTCCCCTGCCTGAATCCACGGTGAAACCTGCGCAACAACAAGCCAGCGCCAGTGTCACCACTGCCGATCTTGGCCCATGCATGCAGTGCAGCGTCTGCCAGTGGATTTACGATCCTGAACTGGGCGAGCCGTTGCAGGACGTTGCACCTGGAACACCGTGGTGCGACGTACCGGACAACTTCCTGTGCCCGGAATGTTCACTCGGTAAGGACGTCTTTGACGAGCTGGCGACGGAGGCAAAATGAGCAACGGAATCGTCATCATCGGCTCGGGTTTTGCCGCCCGCCAACTGGTGAAAAATATTCGCAAACAAGATACGAATATTCCGCTGACGCTGATCGCCGCTGACAGCATGGACGAGTATAACAAGCCCGATTTAAGCCATGTCATCAGCCAGAATCAGCGTGCAGAAGAACTGACCCGCCAGACGGCGGGGGAGTTTGCGGAACTGTTTAACCTGCGGCTGTTCCCCTATACCTGGGTAACGGATATTGATTCCGCCGCACATGTGGTGAAAGCCAAAGACAAGAGCTGGCAGTACGACAAGCTGGTACTGGCGACCGGGGCATCGGCGTTTGTCCCGCCAGTGGAAGGTCGCGAGCTGATGATCACTCTCAACAGCCAGCAAGAGTATCAGGCCAGCGAAACCCGGCTTCGTGATGCTCAGCGCGTGATGATTGTTGGCGGAGGTCTGATTGGGACTGAGCTGGCGATGGATTTTTGCCGGGCGGGTAAATCCGTCACGCTGGTGGATCACGCATCGAGCATTCTGTCAGCCCTGATGCCAGCAGAAGTGAGCAGTCGCTTACAGCATCGTCTGACCGATATGGGTGTGCATCTGCTGCTGAAATCCAGGCTGGAAAGCCTGGCAAAAACAGACTGCGGCATTCGGGCGACCTTCGACCGCCATCGCGGTATTGACGTGGACGTCGTTATCGCGGCGACGGGCCTGCGCCCGGAAACCGCTCTGGCGCATCGCGCCGGAGCTGAAACACACCGTGGTGTGAACGTCGACAGCTATCTGCAAACCTCGCAGCCGGATATTTACGCGCTTGGCGACTGCGCAGAAATTAATGGTCAGGTGCTGCCCTTCCTGCAGCCGATCCAGTTAAGCGCATTGTATCTGGCAAAAAATCTGCTTGGGGCCAGCACGCCACTCAAATTACCGGCCATGCTGGTGAAGGTGAAAACACCGGAGCTGCCGCTGCATCTCGCGGGCGAAACACAGCGGCAGGATTTGAGCTGGCAGATTGCCATTGAGCCGCAGGGAATGGTGGCTCGCGGCGTCGACAGCGACGGTCAGATGCGCGCCTTTGTCGTTAGCGAAGATCGGATGAAGGAGGCTTTCGCTCTGTTGAAATCCCTGCCCGCTTAACTGCCATTTTTTTACCACGCTGACTTAACCTTAGGATTTTATTATCCGCCGCCCCGATGTCCCGGGGCTTTTTTTTTCGCATTCTATTCATTAAATAAATACAAATCAGGTAAATCATCGCTATCAATCCCTTGTCTATTATTTTTATCAATATATAAATACGGAACACCCGAAAAACAGCGGCCTGTTTTATCCGTTTATTCCGGATTACCTTAATGAGGTATTAACACCAACCGGAGAAATGCCATGGCAAACTTTGCGGAAGACCTCAACGCCCTTGCGGTCTATTTCAAGAAAGTGGCGCATGAAGAGAAAATCTTATTTCGCTGGCTATACCTGAGCCCGGAGGCACGAATCGAGCGTTTACGAGAATTAATGATCCCGGTAAGTCATATTAAGCGCTAACAACCGGATAATAACATTAAATGTCGATTATTTAGCGCTTCATTATCAGCCGGGAAAATGAAGCGCGAGGAAAAATATCATTCACTTTCCCTATTCCTGCATTCTCTTTTTAAGAGGAAAAACCTGTTCAGAATGAACTCACCCGACAAAACCGGAACACTTCCGACAACTTAACCTTATTTCTTCCGCAAAAAGATTTACACTCCCAACCTCTCCCTGGCGGCGGATAACACCATGCGACAACTGCAAAAAATTCGACAATATCAACGCCTTTCGCAGCACTACGGTGCAGAGCCCACGCTGACAACAATTGCCGAAGTGGCTGAAGTCGCCCTGTGCAGTGAGCGCCACGCACGCCCCCTGCTGCGCCAGCTTGCGCAGAGTGGATGGTTACTCTGGGACGCGCAACCAGGGCGTGGTCACCGGGCAACTCTGCACTGCAAGGCAAGCACCAGTGAACTCAGTGCGCCGCTCATGCATGCCTGTCTGGAAAAAGGGGATTACCAAAGTGCCCTACAGCTGGCCGATGGCAACCCGGCCAGCCTGCATCACATCATCACGCCGTTTCTCGGCGGGAAATGGCTCAAGCACCAGCCGACATTGCGTATCCCCTGGTATCGTCCGCTCACCTCGCTTCACCCGGCATTGCAGCGCCGTCGCGCCGAGCAACATATTATCTGTGCCGTTCACGCGGGGCTGACGCGTTATGCGCCAGGTCAGACACAGCCTGCGCCTGATCTGGCGCATCACTGGGATATCAGCGACGACACATTGTGCTGGCGGTTTTATCTGCGCAGCGGCGCGCACTGGCATAACGGGCAGGCGATCAGCGATAGCGACATTCTCAGCGCGCTGCAACAGGCACTGGCCGATCCAACGCGAAATACCGGGCTGCGGCATATCAGCCAGGTGACGCTCAGCGCCCCCTGGTGTCTGCAAATCACCCTCAACGCCCCGGATGCATTTCTGGCACATCGTCTTGCGCATCACGCTTGCCGCCTCCCTCACCCACAACTGCCGGATATCGGGGCGGGTCCCTTTGCCATCGCCCACCATCATTCACACTATTTGCGTCTGGAGCGGCAACCCTGGTACTTTGCCGCGCACCCGCTCCTGCATGCCATTGAATTCTGGCGAACTCGCTCCGGGACGCCCACCCCCGCCTGGATAACCGTGGGAAAAGGCCAAAACGCCCAGCAGACAGCCTCTTCCACCAATGGCGGTTTCACCTGGCTCATGATGAACGCCAGGCTGTCCCAGCCGCTCGCGACCTGGCTGCGCCAGGAAATTCTGGACATCAACCAGCAACGCTTCTCTGCGCGGGATGATTTACTGCCCCGCACTGAAATACTTCCGGGACTGGAGACACCCCGGTTCCGGATAGCGCCTGACGCGCCGTTGCCTGAAACATTGACGCTGGTCTTTTATCACACACCCGAGCTTTATGAACTCGCCAAGACGCTCCGCGCTCGCCTGAAAAAACGGCGGTGTGAACTGATGATCTGTGCAAAAGACCGCGATGCATGGCACGCTCAGGACGCACTCGTCGATGCCGATCTCCTGCTCGGTGATTACCTGTCTGGAGAATTACCCGGCTTTGCGCTGGCTGAATGGTTTACGGACGAGCCGGCATGGGCCACGGCGTTGAGTGAGACAGTGTGGCAGGATGAGAAGCAGAAACTGATGGGGTACTGCGTGAGCGAAGCGAGTCTGAGCCGTCATCTCGTCCCCTTCTTTCGCCGTTTGCTGGAAAGCGGCGCATGTACGCCGCTCTTTCACTACCGTTATCGCATCAACACCATGGAAAACGTGCAGGACATTGTGCTGACAGCCGGTGGCTGGCTTGATTTCACCCGCGCCTGGCTGCCGCCTGTTCAGGAATGAACCACCAGCGCGTCATAACCACGCCAGCGGTAGTTGATCATCGAGATCAGCCAGCAGGCGATAAATAGCCCAACGACCACAAACCCGGCATTACCGAGATTGTCATTCACCGCGCCAATGGCATCCCAGATACCGCCGCTAAGCGCGAACTTGTCCATCAGCAGACCAAGCGCTTCCAGTCCACCGATAAACAGCGCAACCACAACGGATGTGCCAGTGATCGTCATGTTGTAGTAGAGCTTGCGCTGCGGTTTGTTGAATGCCCAGCCATAGGCCCCGACCATCAGTAAATTATCGATGGTGTCGATCAGCGCCATTCCGCTGGCAAACAACGCCGGGAAGATCATGATTGACCAGACTGACATTCCGCTCGACGCACTGGCTGCAGAGATCCCTAATACGCCAATTTCAGTGGCGGTATCAAAACCGAGACCAAACAGAAAACCGACCAGGTACATCTGCCAGCTTTTATTGACGAGGCGGAAGGTCGTACCAAACAGCCAGTTCATCACCCCGCCCTGGGCCGTAAACTGCACGTCACTGGTTGCCGTCTGGCCCTTTTTCAGCGCCTGAAAACTCCGCCATACGCCGTGTAAAATCACCATATTGACCAGTGCCATCGCCAGTAAAAACGTGGCCGAAACAGCAGTACCGATCAGACTGCCCGTCTCATGAAACCAGGCCATGTTCTTCTGAAATGCGGTGGCCGTTGCCGCTATTGCAATTGAAGCCAGCACCACGATGGTGGAGTGCCCAAGAGAGAACCACGCCCCCACGCCGGACGGGCGTTTGCCCTGCTGCATCATCTTACGGGTGACAGTATCAATCGCCGCGATATGGTCGGCGTCCACCGCATGACGCAATCCGTAGCACCAGGCCAGCAGGCTTGCGGCCATCAGCGCCGTGCTACCGCTGAAGGTCTGCCATGCAAAGCCCCAGGCCAACAGATTGGCCATCACCAGAGCCAGCAGCAAAAGTGCTGCACGAGGTTCATTGCGTAAGAGTCGTAACATTTGAGATCCTTTGTGAACATGACCGGGCCGCGGCGACAACCGCCTGCCCGAAGGAGATCGCCCCATCACCTGCAGGCAGGCGATAAGGGAAAAGAAGATTAAATTCATGCAGATGATGTTGCAGTCGCGCGCGTAACAGCCGGTTGTGTAATACCCCTCCGCTACAGCACACCGTCCGGATGGTGAAACGTCGGGCATGGTGTGTAACCAGCTCTGCCAGCCCCTTTGCCAGCGCATCATGAAACGCCCATGCGCGCTCGCACGGCTCTGCCTGCCAGTCCAGCCATTGCTGCCAGAAGGTGCGGAGCACAAGGTTGCCATTTTCTACCGCTAGCGTGACCGGGTGTTCAGTGCCCGAACCGTGGGCAGCGAGTGCCTCCAGTTTACAGGCGGCTTCGCCTTCATAGCGCTGTGCCTCTGGCGTGATCCCCAGCGCGCAGGCAACCGCGTCGAACAAGCGCCCACAGGATGAAGCCAGTGGCGCGTTGATCCCGCGCCCGATCGCTGTCGCCAGTAACGGCCAGTTTTGCGCCAATACGGCATGGGCTTCTGCTCGC